>JAYROM010000058.1:0-11754 GCA_041911695.1 Aeromonadaceae bacterium | reverse complement strand
TACCGGTGGTGCCGACAAGGAGCAGGTGCAGCATATGGTTCGCCAGCTACTCAAGCTGCCGGCCAACCCGCAGGCCGATGCCGCGGATGCGCTGGCGGTGGCGCTGTGCCATGCGCATACCCTGCAGAGCCTGGTGAAAATGGCCGGGCGCGGTACCGCAGTACAGGGCGCGGTACGTGGCCGCTGGCGTTAACGGCCCAGCGGACATAGGCCGGCACAAATCTGGTGCTGGTTAACAGTTTGCCGAGTCATGAGCTGGATGTTTATCCAGTTATTCAGTAAGCTTGCCCAACTGTAACGGGTGTCGGTAAGGAGAGTTGTGTCGTGATTGGACGTTTGCGTGGGCAACTGATTGAGAAGCAGCCGCCGGAGATTCTGCTGGAGGTCAATGGTGTCGGCTATGAAATACAGCTGCCGATGACCTGCTTCTATGAACTGCCGCCACTGAAGGATGAGGTCACCCTCTATACCCACTTCGTGGTGCGCGAGGATGCCCAACTGCTCTACGGCTTTACCGACAAGCGCACCCGTACCCTGTTTCGTGAATTGCTCAAGGCGAATGGCGTCGGCCCCAAACTGGCGCTGGCGATCCTGTCCGGGATGTCGACCAATCAGTTTGTCAGTGCCGTCGAGCGTGAAGATATCAGTAGCCTGATCAAGTTGCCTGGTGTCGGCCGCAAGACCGCCGAGCGGCTGGTGGTAGAGATGAAAGACCGACTGGCCGGCTGGAGTGAAGGGGCGCTGTTTACCCCGCATACCGATGCGGTCAGTGTGGCGCAGGCCAACCAGGCGCCGGATGGGGTCGAGGAGGAGGCGATTTCTGCCCTGCTGGCGCTCGGTTACAAGCCACAGCAAGCTAGCGTAGCGGTCAGTCGCGTGTTCAAACCGGAGATGAAGGTCGAGGCGGTGATCCGCGATGCCCTGCGCTCGATGATCCAGGTACCGGGCAATGATTGAAGCGGATCGCCTGATCGCCCCGCGGGAAACCCGCGAAGACGAGATCCTCGACCGCGCTATCCGTCCGCGTCTGCTGGCAGACTATCGCGGCCAGGATCATGTGCGTGGGCAGATGGAGATCTTTATCGAGGCGGCCCGCCGACGTGGCGAGGCACTCGATCACCTGCTGATCTTCGGCCCGCCTGGGCTCGGCAAGACCACGCTGGCCAACATCGTGGCCAACGAGATGGGGGTGAGCATCAAGACCACCTCCGGCCCGGTACTGGAGAAAGCCGGCGATCTGGCCGCTTTGCTGACCAACCTCGAACCCAACGATGTGCTGTTTATTGATGAAATCCATCGCTTGAGCCCGGTGGTCGAAGAGGTGCTCTATCCGGCGATGGAAGATTACCAGCTGGATATCATGATCGGTGAAGGGCCGGCCGCGCGCTCGATCAAACTCGAGTTACCGCCGTTTACCCTGATCGGTGCCACCACCCGCGCCGGTTCGCTGACTTCGCCGCTGCGCGATCGCTTCGGCATCGTCCAGCGTCTTGAGTATTACAAGGTCGAGGATCTGGCTGATATCGTGGCGCGCAGCGCCTCCTGTCTCGGGCTGGAGATGACCGCTGAAGGGGCACACGAGGTCGCCTGCCGCGCGCGCGGGACGCCACGTATCGCCAACCGCCTGTTGCGCCGCGTGCGTGACTATGCCGAAATCCGTGCCGATGGGCGTTTGACCGCCGAGGTCTCGGCCGCCGCACTCGATATGCTGGATGTCGACCGTCAGGGTTTCGATTACATGGATCGCAAACTGCTGCTGGCGGTGATCGACAAGTTTATGGGCGGACCGGTCGGGCTCGACAACTTGGCAGCCGCCATCGGCGAAGAGAAAGAGACCATCGAGGATGTGCTCGAACCTTTTCTAATCCAGCAAGGATTCCTGCAGCGCACTCCGCGCGGGCGTATTGCTACCGCCCGCGCCTATCAGCACTTCGGCTTGCCGCCGGGCGGTGTGACCGCCTAACGATTTGTTAAATTTTTCTACCAATTAGCCCACTTATCTCGCGATGGTGGGCTAATTTTTTATGGGTTGTCCGATTTGTTTCAGGGTTATCCGATTTGTTTCAAATGACCCTGTTACTCTGTTTTCGGTTAAGTCGAATAGACAGCACTAAAACAAGCGGTGGATTACATTTTTTAATGCGGCAAAACGGCAGGAAAGCCGAAGTGAGAGGCAGCGCCGATATTCCATGGAGAAGTTGTGGTTGATCAGCTTAAGTCGTTGCAAGGTATTATGATTTGTCACCAGGATGTGATGAGGATGCTAGCGGGGTTTATTGCGGGTTAATGGGTAAAAATGCTATAAAGCACCCAGCAAAATACAACTTTAACATGAAATGTTGTAATTGTGTTGCGGTTGTTAGCGAGATGTTAATGGAAAGGGAGGCGGTTCAGTTCCATTAACGTTATCAAGCAGAACCGGGCGGCATTCCAGCGAAGGAACGCCAACAGAAGAAATCGGTGAGGACACATCATGATCAATGAGACTGTGGTCGAACTGTCGCGGATCCAGTTTGCCGCGACAGCGCTCTATCACTTTATATTTGTGCCGTTGACGCTGGGGATGACCTTCATCCTGGCGATCATGGAATCGGTCTATGTGATGACCAATAACCCCATCTACAAGGATATGACCAAGTTCTGGGGTAAGTTGTTTGCCATCAACTTTGCGTTGGGGGTAACCACGGGTCTGACCATGGAGTTCCAGTTCGGCACCAACTGGTCTTATTACTCGCACTACGTCGGGGACATTTTCGGGGCACCGCTGGCCATTGAAGGGCTGATGGCGTTCTTCCTCGAGTCGACCTTTGTCGGCATGTTCTTCTTTGGCTGGGATCGCATGACCAAGGTACAGCACCTGGCCTCGACCTGGTTGATGGCAGTCGGGACCAACCTGTCCGCACTGTGGATTCTGGTGGCCAACGGTTGGATGCAGTTCCCGGCCGGCGCTGAATTTAACTTTGAAACCATGCGTATGGAGATGGTCAGCTTTGCCGACCTGATCTTCAACCCGGTCGCCCAGGTCAAGTTCGTGCATACCGTCGCAGCTGGCTACACCACTGGCGCCATGTTTGTACTGGGTATCTCCTCCTACTACCTGCTCAAGGGGCGCGATATTCCGTTTGCCCGTCGCTCGTTTGCCATTGCCGCGGCATTCGGCATGGCCGCCATCCTGTCCGTGCTGGTGCTGGGTGACGAATCCGGTTACGAAATCGGTGACCTGCAGAAGGTGAAGCTGGCGGCCATTGAAGCCGAGTGGCACACCGAAGAGGCGCCGGCGGCGTTTACCGTGATCGGTATTCCGAACCAGGAGACCATGCGCACCGACTACGCGATCAAGATCCCGTATGTGATGGGGATCATCGCGACCCGTTCGCTTGACAAGCAGGTAACCGGCCTGACCGATCTGGTCAAGGAGCACGAACAGCGGATCCGCACTGGTATCCAGGCGTATGACCTGCTGAACAAGCTGCAAGCTGGCGATAAGAGCGACGAGACCAAGGCCGCGTTCAATAAGGTGAAGGCTGATTTGGGCTACGGTCTGCTGCTCAAGCGTTACACCGCCAATATCACTGATGCGACCGAAGCGCAGATCTTGCAAGCTGCCAAGGACAGTATTCCGAATGTGGCGCCGGTGTTCTTTACCTTCCGCATCATGGTGGGGGCCGGCATCCTGATGTTGCTGCTGATCGGTATCGCCTTCTATGACAGCGCCCGTCACCGCATTGGTGAACGCAAGTGGCTGCTCAAGGCGCTGCTGTGGGGCATGCCGTTGCCGTGGATTGCCATCGAGTGTGGCTGGTTTGTCGCCGAATATGGCCGTCAACCCTGGACGATTGCGGAAGTGCTGCCGACCTTTATGTCTGCCTCGACCCTGACCGAAGCCGACATGTTGTTCTCGCTGATTGGTATCTGCCTGATCTACACCGTGTTGCTGTGTGTGGAAATGTACCTGATGTTCCGCTTCGCCCGTAAGGGTCCGAGCAGTCTGCGTACCGGCAAATACCACTTCGAAACCCGTAGCGCCTAAGGAAGACCATCATGCTGGATTATGAAGTTTTACGAGTGATCTGGTGGGCCCTGGTCGGGGTACTGCTGATCGGCTTTGCCATCACCGATGGCTTTGATATGGGGGTGGGTGCCTTGCTGCCCATCCTGGGAAAAACCGATACCGAACGCCGCGTGATCATCAACACCGTGGCGCCGCACTGGGACGGTAACCAGGTATGGCTGATCACCGCCGGCGGTGCGATCTTCGCCGTCTGGCCGACTGTGTATGCCACCGCGTTTTCCGGTTTCTACGTGGCGATGGTGCTGACGCTGATGGCGCTGTTCTTCCGTCCGGTCGGGTTTGACTACCGTTCCAAGATTGAAGATCCGCGCTGGCGTACCACTTGGGACTGGTGCCTGTTCGTAGGTGGTGCGGTGCCACCGATCGTGTTCGGTGTCGCCTTCGGCAACCTGCTGCAGGGCGTGCCGTTCAGCCTGGACGTCTATCTACGCTCCAGCTACGAAGGTAACTTCTTCGGTCTGCTCAATCCGTTCGGTCTGGTGGCCGGTCTGGTCAGCTTCTTTATGATTTTGACCCAGGGCGCGACCTGGCTGATGATCAAGAGTGAAGGCCCGGTGCAGCAACGTGCACGCACCACCGCCAGTATCACGGCACTGCTGACCGCTGTTCTGTTTGCGGTGGCTGGTTACTGGGTGGCGAATGGTATTCAGGGCTATGTGATCACCGCCTTCCAGGGTGTGGGCGCAGTGTCCAACCCGCTGCACAAGACTGTTGCCGTCGAGGCCGGTGCCTGGATGCGTAACTACAGCACTTATCCGTGGATGATTGCCGCGCCGGTACTGGGCCTGGTGATGGCGCTGCTGACTTCACTGCTGGCCCGTTTTGGTCGCAGTGCGCTGGCATTCATTACCTCGTCGCTGACCATGACCGGGATTATCCTGACCGCTGGATTCAGCATGTTCCCGTTCATCATGCCGTCCAGCCTGAATCCGGCTCAAAGCCTGACCGTCTGGGATGCCACCTCCTCGCAGAACACCCTGAGTGTCATGCTGGTGGCCGCCGTGATCTTCGTGCCGATCGTGCTGAGCTACACCATCTGGACCTACATCAAGATGTTTGGCCGGGTGAACAGTCAGTTTGTTGAAGCCAACAAGCATTCCGTCTACTAAGGAGCCGCAACAATGTGGTATTTCACCTGGATTCTTGGATTATTGCTGGCCTGTGCATTCGGTATCATCAATGCATTGTGGCTGGAACACTCGGAAAACATGGATCGCCGTCTCGACTAAGCTCGTGACCCTGATCACAACAACAGGCCGCCTTCGAGCGGCCTGTTTTTTTACTACCAGTTACCATTCGCGCCTCGGTTTCCCTTCATTCCTGATTTTCCCTGCTGTACACTAGGAGCAGTTCATCACATGGCGGAGCCCTGCCAGGCATGCAACCGGCTGATTTTAGGTTTCCGGTGCGTATCTATTACGAAGATACGGACGCCGGAGGTATCGTTTATAACGCTAACTACTTGAAATTTCTGGAGCGAGCTCGTACCGAATGGTTACGGGCGCAGGGCATTGAGCAAGATACCCTGTTGCAGCAGGGTGTGGCGTTTGTGGTCCGTCATATCGATATCGATTTTCTCAAGGCGGCGCGTTTCAATCAGCTGCTGGCAGTGAGTTGCCAGGTGCAGATCTGCAAGCGTGCTTCCGTCATTTTCCTACAACACATCACAGATGAAAGCGGAGAGCGTCTTGTCACCGCCAGTGTCACCATTGCTTGTGTGAACCTGGACGGCATGCGCCCGACTGCCTTCCCCAATCCTGTCAAGGGAGTTTTGAGTAGTGGAACCCACGCAACTGTCGTTTACTAACCTGATCATGCAGGCCAGCCCGCTGGTCCAGATCGTCATGCTGATCCTGCTCGGCATGTCGATCACCTCATGGGCAATTATTGTCCAGCGCACGCGTTTGCTGCGTCTGGCGCGTTCCATCTCCGAACAGTTCGAAGAACGCTTCTGGTCGGGGATCGACCTGAACCGTCTGTATCAGGAGTGCTCCTCCCGTCGTGATGAACTGACCGGTCTGGAGCAGATCTTCTTCTCTGGCTTTAAAGAGTTCGCCCGTCTGCATAACACCGGTGCGCGCAGCCAGGAGATGGTGATGGACGGGACTTACCGTGCGATGCGCGTATCCTTGTCCCGCGAAGTGGATGACCTGGAAACCAGCCTGCCGGTATTGGCCACCATCGGCTCGATCAGCCCGTACATCGGTCTGTTCGGTACCGTATGGGGGATTATGCATGCCTTCGTCGCGCTTGCTGCCGTGAAGAATGCCACCCTGGCCATGGTTGCTCCGCCGATCGCGGAAGCGCTGATTGCCACCGCTATGGGTCTGTTTGCCGCGATTCCGGCTGTTGTTGCCTACAACCGCTTTAGTACCAAAGTCGAAAAGCTGGAAAATGCCTATGTGAACTTCATGGATGAGTTCTCTACCATCCTGAACCGTCAACTGGCGACCAAAGCCGGGGAATAACCATGCAGGCATATCAACGAGGCCGACGCAAACGTGCGGTGGCTGAAATTAACGTCGTTCCGTATATCGACGTCATGCTGGTACTGCTGATCATCTTTATGGCCACGGCACCAGTGATCATGCAAGGGGTGACCGTGGACTTGCCACAGGCCGACTCCAAGCCGATGGATGAAGACATGAAGACACCGGTGGTGGCATCGGTCGATGCGACCGGGCGCTATTTCCTGGATATCGGTGATAACCATCGCGAGACACAGGATCTGGTCGATCTGGCCGGACAGGTGTCTGATTATCTGAAGATGAATCCGGATTCACCGGTCGTGGTTCAGGGTGATGCCAAGGTTCCGTATGATTCTGTAGTGCAGCTGATGGCTGCGCTCAAGGAAGCGGGTGTACCGACGGTTGGCTTGATGACACAACCGGTGCCGACCAAAAAATAAGCGGGAGAGCCTGAACGGTGAAACGCAGTATGACCGGGCCCATGGTGGTGTCGCTGGTATTGCATGCCCTGCTGATCCTCGCTTTTGTCCTGAAGTGGAACCTGGATAAGCCCAAGCGTCCAGGCGGCGGTGGGGGCGGCGGCGGCGTTGTCCACGCCGTGGTGGTGGACCAACTCCAGTTCCGCCAGCATGCCGCCTTCGTGAAACAGGAAAAGGCGCGGCAGAAAGAGGCCCAGCAGCAGCAACAGGAAGAACAGAAAAAGGTTCAAGAAACTGTTCGCGAGCAAAAAGAGCAGGAGACGATCCGCATTCGCCAGGAAGAGGTGAAGAAGCAGGCGGCCAAGGAAGCGGCGCGTCAGCAAGAGATCGAACGGCAGAAGGTCGAAGCTGAGAAGAAGATCGCTTTCGAGAAGAAAAAGCTGGAAGAACAGAAGAAGAAAGACCTGGAGCAGAAGCAGCTGGAAGAGGCCCGCCAAAAGAAACTGGAAGCGGACAAACAAGCGGCAGAACAGAAGCGCCAGGACGATCTGAAGAAGAAAGAAGAAGAGCTTAAGAAAAAGGAAGAAGAGCTCAAGAAACAAGAGGCGTTAAAGCAGCAAGAGGCGCTGAAGAAACAGGAAGAACTCAAGAAGCAGGAGGAGCTCAAGAAACAAGAGGAGCTCAAGAAGCAGGAAGAGTTAAAGAAACAGCAAGCGCTACAGAAACAACAAGAGTTGGCCAAACAGAAGGCGGAAGCAGCCCAAAAGGCGGCGGAAGCCAAGAAGCAGGCCAAGCAAAACCAACAAGATGCCAAGAAGCTCGAAGATGAGCTGCTGGGTGAATTGGATAGCAGTACGCCAGGTACGGGTGCCGGCAAGGGGAGTACCCCGGGCAAGGGCGCTGGTAGCAAGGCAGGTGAAGGGGCAGGCGAGGGTGACGATGCCTATGCGGGGGTGGTCAGCAAGATCATCCAGCAGCGCTGGCATATCGACCAGACCATGTATGGCAAGAGTGCCGAACTGAAGGTGCGCATTGCGCCGGATGGTCTGGTGATCTCTATCCTGTCGTGTAGCGGGAATGCGGCCATTTGCCGTGAAGGGCAAAATGCGATCAATATGATCGGTCAATTCCCGAGACCGCCACGCGATTATGGTGTGCTGTCGATTACGCTGAATCCTGGCAAGTAATTGGTGGGTTCGTTCGACGCTTAGTTTGCGATGTTGCCATGATTAAATGGTGTACAAAGTGAGCAGTTTTGCGAAGATGAGTCTGCCGAGGATCGGCGCTAGAATAAGGGCCTTATTGCGAGGTCTTGTTGGAACAGAGGTCCGCTCTGATGGCCAAAGTTGGCCGGGGCGGATCTTTGTAAAGAGATTTTCTCTGATCTCGATATGCTGCGAGCCACCTGGGTGGACTCGGTCATGCGGGTAGAGGGCAAGTCACTGACGGCCGGGTGTGTGTGTGGATGTTGCCCGTCTGATTGGTGGAGAAGAGGTCATGGGTGGTTTATTGGTGAGCATGGCGCCGACCTGTTGGCTGTGTTTGCTGAGGCCCCTTTGGCTTCGCAAACTTCCGGTACTTTCGGGTGCCGGTTTCGACAAGTACAAGAATTTGTTACTGACGTTTCAACCTGGAAGTAGGTAATGATGAAAAAACTGTTCGGTGCGTTGTTGACCTGGCTGCTGGTAAGCCAGTCAGCTATGGCGGAATTGCAGATTATGGTTACAGGCGGGGTCGATAGCGGTCGCCCGGTTGCAGTTCCCCAGTTCAAATCCGCAGGGGCTTTACCTGAAGATGTGGCCAACGTGATCAGTTCTGACCTGATGCGTAGCGGCAAGTTCTCGCCGCTGGCCCGTACCCAGATGCCGCAGTCACCCTCTTCTTCTGCCGAAGTGAATTATCCGGTATGGGGTAATATGGGGATTGAAGCCCTGGTCGTCGGCCATGTTGAAGCGGCAGGTGGTGATCAGTACAAGGTCAGCTTTGAATTGCTGGACGTTGCCAAAGGCAAGGCCGGTGATGGCGTGTTGACTGCCGGAAGCAGTGTGGTACCGGCCAAGAAGTTGCGCCAGTTCGCCCACCGTATCTCCGATATCGTCTACGAAAAGCTGACTGGCGAGCGCGGTGCTTTCCTGACCCGTATCAGCTATGTCTCGTTCTTCCCGGGTACACAATATCCGTATCACCTGATGGTGGCCGATTATGACGGTTACAATGAGAGCGTCCTGCTGCGTTCCCCGCAGCCGCTGATGTCGCCGTCCTGGTCGCCGGATGGTCGTAAGTTGGCCTATGTGAGCTTCGAGAAACGCACCCCGGCTATTTATGTACAGGGTATCTACGATCGCTCGCGTACTCTGGTGGCTTCCTATCCGGGCATCAATGGTGCACCGGAATGGTCACCGGATGGCAGCAAGCTGGCCGTCGTCCTGTCTAAGGATGGCCAGCCGAATATCTATGTGCTGGATGTCGCTTCCCATCAGCTGACTCGCGTGACCAACGACCGTTCTATCGATACCGAACCGTCTTGGGGGCCGGATGGTCGCAGCATTTATTTCACCTCTGAGCGTGGTGGCAAACCGCAGATTTATCGCGTAGATTTGGGCTCAGGTCAGGCGCAGCGCGTCACTTGGGACGGCGAGATGAATCTGGGGGCGTCTGTCAGCCCAGATGGCAAATCTCTGGTCATGGTTAACCGTACCGGTGGCCAGTACCGTATTGCTCGCCAGGATCTGGAGTCCGGCGCTATGGTTATCCTTACCCAGTCTTCACTGGATGAGTCGCCGAGCGTCGCCCCGAATGGCAGCATGATTATCTATAGCACCATCTACCAAGGTAGAAAGGGGCTGGCACTGGTTTCGGCTGATGGCCGCTTCCGCGCTAACCTGCCGTCTACTTCCGGAGAGGTTCGTGCGCCGTCCTGGTCGCCGTTCCTGAACTAACCCTTAATAGAATGTCCAAGGAAAGAAAATGCAACTTAACTCTCTGCTGAAAAGCCTGTTGATCGCTCTGCCTATGTTCACCCTGGCAGCTTGCTCCAGCACCGAAGACTCGGGTGCCGGTGTGCAGGATCAGGGCGCTGGTGCCAACACTCTGGGTACCGCCGATCAAGGGCTGTCTGCTGACGAACAGATGCGTCAGAAGTTTGAGTCCCTGCGTCAGGAAAACACCATTTATTTCGGCTTCGACCAGGACGCCATCGACAACCAGTACGTACAGTTGCTGCAGGCTCACGCAAACTTCCTGCGTGACCACACCAACGTGAAGGTGCTGGTCGAAGGTCACACTGACGAACGTGGCACCCCAGAGTACAACATCGCCCTGGGCGAGCGTCGTGCCAAGGCCGTTGCCAAGTATCTGCAGAACCTGGGCGTAGATGCTAACCAGCTGTCTGTTGTTAGCTACGGTGAAGAAAAGCCGGCTGACCCGAACCACACCGAAGATGCGTTCGCCAAGAACCGTCGCGCTGTACTGGTTTACTAAGGTTAACGGTTGATGCGTACCGTAACGATGAAAGCGGCCATTTTGATGGCCGCTCTTTTTTCTGCGCTGGGTGTCGTGTCAACCGCGAAGGCGGATGACGACGTCGATGCCCGTCTCGACAAGCTGGAACGGCTTGTTAACTCTCGCAATCAGGTACAGATCGAAATGCAACAGCAAATCGATCAGTTGTCTGATGAAGTACGCCAGTTACGTGGCAGTCTCGAAGAGGCAGGCTACAAGCTCCAGCAAGCGACTGATCGCCAAAAAGGGTTGTATGAAGAGCTGGATAAGCTGAAAACGGCGCCTGCCGCGGTGCCGGCCAGCAATGCGACTTCTGCTGCTGCAGGCAGTGCGGCAATCACGGGTCCTGCGGCCACTGGCGCCACGCAGTCAACGGCGGCAACGCCTGCGGCACCGGCACCGACGGCTCCTAAGGCGGTCTCGGCCGACGAGTCGCAAGCATATGATGCCGCTGTCTCGCTGGTGATGAAAGACAAGAACTTTGCCAAGGCTATCCCGGCGTTCCAGGGATTCTTGCAGAAGTATCCGGACTCCGGATATGCGTCCAATGCCTACTATTGGCTGGGGCAACTGCAGTTGAATCAGGGCGATCGAGATAATGCCAAGAACAACTTCCTGACCGTGGCCCAGAAGTTCCGCGACTCCCCGAAGCGTGCCGAAGCACTGCTTAAACTGGGGATGATCACGCAGGCTGAAGGGGACAAGGACAAGGCCGGCAAGTTCTTCCAGCTGGTGATCAAGCAGTACCCGGATACCCCGTCAGCCCAGCTGGCACAAAAAGCATTGAGCGCGCAATAACTGCCTGACGGTAGAATTGCTCGAAAAGTGCCATGATTGGATACACCCTGAGCAAACAGACAAAAATGTGCAAGTTTCTGTTGCGTCAGGCAATCAAATCCGTAATATAAGCCGCCGTTGGCAGGCGCATCCCGATGCGTTTGCTGCGGCGATGGGTCGTTAGCTCAGTCGGTAGAGCAGCGGACTTTTAATCCGTTGGTCGAAGGTTCAAGTCCTTCACGACCCACCATTGCCCAGGTCGCTTAGCTCAGCTGGGAGAGCACCTCCCTTACAAGGAGGGGGTCATTGGTTCGATCCCAATAGCGACCACCAATTTTGGGTTGTGCGGCGCGCAATCAAGTAAGTTTTGGGTTGTTAGCTCAGTTGGTAGAGCAGTTGACTCTTAATCAATTGGTCGAAGGTTCGAGCCCTTCACAACCCACCAAATCCCAGGTCGCTTAGCTCAGCTGGGAGAGCACCTCCCTTACAAGGAGGGGGTCATTGGTTCGATCCCAAT
>JAYROM010000057.1:0-3589 GCA_041911695.1 Aeromonadaceae bacterium | reverse complement strand
CGGGAGACATTGGTCGGTGCCCCGAAACGTACTCCGGCGGAATCCTCGGATCAGCAACCGACATCGCGAAGATGCTAGGGGTCTCCCGTGCCACGATCTACCGCTACCTCACCGGCGAAGAGGTTCGGTGCGATTTCAGCGCCCAGCCTCGATCGCGGCGACTCGCTCGTCGGCTGCAGGTCCACACAGCGGCTGCAAATCGAAGCCAGTGGCGAGCAGATCGGCGATTCGCGCCTTGAGGTCACCGGAGGTCATATGTGCCTCGAGGTTCTTCCCGGGGCAGGAGGTCCCGGAGGCGACTTACTGGTGGCTGGCCAACGTATCGACACCGATACCGAAATTCTTCACCGCCCAGGCGAATACGAGCGCGGTGCCGCGCAGGTGAGCCTCGCTGACGGCCTCTTCGTCAAAGTTGCCTTCAGCCAGCACCAGATAATGGCCGGTGGTGTCGTAGTCCGTGGCGGTGTCGCCGGCGATGTTGTAGTCGCGGAGTTGATAGATGTTGCCGTCGCGGTCAACGGCGGCGTGGTAAGCGATGTCCACCCAGCCCTTCGCATCCTGGTGGTATCGCTGGTGTTGCTGCAAACGGGCGATGATCCCGCGGTTGTCGGGCAGTGCGACAGCTGAATGATGAAGGGTCATCCGGGTGACGGTCTGCGGCCGACCGCCAGGCAGTGCTGGTCGTGCTCCCCAGGCGGCCCGGCACAACATCACCCCGGAGACCATCGGCGCCGATGACTGCGTCGAGGGGGCATTCGTCGAAATTTCAGGCGTTGGGGTTTGAGTAGCCGCCGGAGCCGACCTGGCAGTCGAACAAGCGGCGACCAAGGATGCGACTCCGGCCCCGCCCGCGATCGCCAGCATCTGCCGCCGGCTGACCAACTCTTCGCCACTATCGACGCTGTCGTCCCAGTGCATGCCTGTTGTTGCTTCCGGTTCAGCGGCTGACTTGAGCCTTGCCTGCCGACCCTGCAGGCGTTGCGTCCACCTGGATCGACACCGACGCCCGTACATCCAGCACCTTGAGCAAAAACGGCAACGACGCCCCCGCGGCAGCCAGCCGCGCGGCCAGCGGCTGCGCCGTCCCCTCCAGGCGCGCCATCCCCTTCGGATGCACCCCCAGCCAGTATTCGGCCCACGGCTGGCTCGGTTCGGGCACTGTGCCCAGCAACTGCGGAATAAATCCGTATCCGCCCCAGTCATAGTGCTGGGGCACCCCTTGGATCAGTGTAAAAGCAGACATTCACCACCTCATCGTAACGTTACGATTTTTAACTATACCCGATGATGAGTGCTACTGGCCAGACAGATACGATCCGCACAGGCGGCAGGAATCAACCGCTATCGCGAAGGAAAGAGAAGAGCAACAGAAAACGGTAATGCCAACTTAACGTTAAGAATCCCCCTGCACCTTAGCGCAGGGGGCCGCTCACCCCTTGGCCGCGTTGCGCAGCACCGCCGCATTCTGGCCAACATGGCGGTTGCCACCCAACTCGCTGCCCGGCGGGAACGGGCGCGCTGCGAAATTGCTAAACCAGCGGTCGTGGACCAGTACGCTGTCGCGGATGCGCGGCCAGACCATCTGGCCGAGAAACTCCTGATCCTGGTTGCGATTGGCCACCCGCTCCGGCTTGAAGGCGGCCTGCAGGGTCGCCAGCGATGGCAACAGTCCGCCAACCCCGCCCCACATGCCGGCCAGGATCAGATCGGTATGGCTGAACCAGTCGCGCATTACATGGAAGTGGCGATCCGAGGCCAGCCACTCGTTGACCACCAGCCGTTCGCGGATGCTGACCACCGAGTCGACATCACGCACCAGGAAGCGCTCGACACCGGCCTCGCCCATCACCTCGAAGCGCCAGTACAGCCCCTCGATATGGTTGCGGTGCAGGGGTTTGAGCACCAGCTCGCCACCCGCCGCCTGTAGCGCCTCGCGCACCGCCAGCGGCACCGATTCATCACAATAGAAACGGCAGCGCCAGCCCGGATAGAGCCAGCGCGCCGCCTCGACATTCTCTGTCGCCCCATCCAGATAACGCGGGTTGTCACCGAACAGGCTAAAACAGATCAGGTTGCCCCCCTCCGGGCGGAACGCCGGGGGTGCTGGCCGACTGACTGGCGCCAGTACCGGCACCGCTAGATCCTTCATCTGCAAGACCTTCTCGCCGCACTGACGTAGCTGCACGGTATCGCCCAGCTGGCCGTAGCAGTAGGTCATGCCGTCGAGCACATTGGCAGTCTCATCCCCCCAACGCATCGCATCGGCAAAACTGGCCAGCGCCTCGCGGTACTGGCCGCTGCGCGACAGACAGACGCCGAGGTTTTCATGCAGACGCGCATCCTCGGGGAAGAAGCTCAGCGCATGCCGCAGCAACCCGGCTGCGGCGGTGGCGTCCGGAATATGGAACAGGTAAAGCGCGGCCATCAGAAAATCGACCGCATTACGCTCTTCAGGCATTTGCGCGTTGATCAGCGCCAGTTGCTGTTGCACCGCCGGCACAAATTGGCCCTGCTGATAGGCGGCACGGGCGGCCTGACGTAGTGCTTGCTGTTCCATGTGCGTTACGACTCCTCGGGTGCAGTCTGCTGCAGGGCTTTCGCCAGTTGCTGCGACCGGTACTCCGGTGCATGGGTATGGCGGGCCAGCAGATGATACATGGCAGGAATCATAACCAGTGTCACCACGGTCGCAAACAGCATGCCGCAGAAAACCACCACCCCGACCGCCACCCGGCTCTCGTAACCGGCACCACGCGACAAGATCAGCGGCACCGCGGCAATGATGGCCGTGGCCGATGTCATCAGGATCGGGCGCAGACGGCGGCAAGCCGCCTCGAGGATCGCCTCGCCGAAGGCCACGCCTCGACTGCGCAACTGATTGGCAAACTCGACAATCAGGATGCCGTTCTTGGTCACCATGCCGACCAACAGCAGCAAGCCAATCTGGCTATACAAATTGAGCGTCAGTCCAGCCAGCCATAATCCTCCCAGCCCACCGAGCAGGCCAAGCGGCACGGTCAGCATCACGATCAACGGGTTGATAAAGCTCTCGAACTGCGCCGCCAGCAACAGGAAGGCCACCAACAGCGCCAGACCGAACACCAGCAGGGTGTCATGCCGACTGTCGCGGAAATCACGCGACTCGCCGGCATAATCCGCCGTGATATCGGCCGGCAAGTTGGCCTGCGACCACTGATCCAGCCAGGCCAGCGCTTGGCCCAACGTCTGACCCGGCGCGACATAGCCGCTCAAGGTCACCGACTTCTGCCGCTGATAGTGCCCCAGGCGCTGCGCCGAGGCTTCGCTTACTACACTGTCCACTGCGGAGAGCGGCACCATGTCGCCACTGGCGGTGCGCAGGGCCAGCCGGTCCAGATCGCTCGGCTGGTTAAACTGCTGCTGGTCGGCACGCAGATAGACATCGTACTGCTCGCCCTGATCCACCCAGTAGGTGCGGGTTGCACCACCAAGCTGGATCTGTACCGCCTGGCCGATATCCCGCGGCGAGATACCGAGCTCACGGGCGCGCGAACGATCAATGTGCAACTGCCAGGCCGGGGTCTGGGTGGTGTAATCCAGATCGCTGTTG
>JAYROM010000056.1:0-5191 GCA_041911695.1 Aeromonadaceae bacterium | reverse complement strand
TCGATCACCGACCGCGGGCCGAACGCGGATGCCCCCAAGGTGTGCCAGGGTGACAACTGCCGTGAGAGCAAGATCTTCCTGACCCCGGAGTATACGCCGCGCTGGTTGAATATCGCGGTCAAGGACGGTCAGGCCACCATCAGCGCACCGATCCTGCTGCGTGATGCGCAGGGGCCGGTGCATGGCCTGCCGCTGCCGGATGGTACGGTTGGTGCCACCGGAGAGGTGGCGCTCAGCCCGGATCTGCATACGCTCAAAGCGCCGGATGCCCGCGGGCTGGATACCGAAGGTATCGCTGCGGATGGGAAGGGGGGTTACTGGGTAAGTGACGAATATGGTCCCTTCCTGCTGCATGTTGATGCCCAGGGACGCATCCTGACCAAGTTCGGCCCGACCGCCGAAGGGGCGGAGAAGAGTGTGGCCACCGGCTTGCCGAGTATCCTGCGCTGGCGCCAGCCGAACCGTGGCTTTGAAGGCATTGCGGTGCTGCCCTCCGGCAAGGTGATCGCGGCGGTACAGAGCACGCTGGATATCGATGGCCAGACCGCGCAATCGGCCACCTTTATCCGTCTGTTGGAGCTGGATCCGGCCACTGGCAAGACCCGCATGCTGGCCTATCCGTTGAATGCCAAGGATTACCGCAAGAGCGGTGATGCCAAGATTGGCGATCTGGTGGCGGTGGATGACCATACGGTGCTGGCCATCGAGCAGGGCAAGGATCAGAACAAGGCGCCACAAAACCGTATCTACCGCATCGATCTGCGCACGGCCACTGACTTGAGTGGCAAACAGGTGGCGGGTAAGGAGCCGGAGTTTGCCAGTGCTGCCAAGCTGAAGAAGGCGGGTATTCGTCCGGTCGGCAAGACCTTGTTGCTCGATCTGCGCGCGCTGGGCTGGCCGGTGGAGAAGGCCGAAGGGTTGACCATCGTCGACAAGCAGACGCTGGCGGTGATCAGTGATAATGACTTCGGCGTGACCACCCATGTGCAGAGCGCCAAGGGCAAGGAGAAGAAGCTGGACAACTTCACCACCGATGGCAAGGGCCGTCTGTTCAAGGATGGCGGGGCCACTGACGCCGCCCTGCATCTGGCACCACTGGCGGCGCCGGATGATCGCTCGGCGCTGTGGCTGATCCATCTTGGTAAGCCGTTGCGTTAATCCGCCGGCTTGTGGCCCTGTCCGCCGATGCGGGCCGGGCCACCACATCAGAACATCAGAACAGCCCGCGCTGGCGCACCTTGCGTAACTGATCGGGCGCCACCATCAATGCGCTCAACTCCTGCTCGGCAATGCCGGGCGTAGTGCTCGGCGCCTCGCTGTCGGCATCATTGCTCGAGGCCGCCACTGCTCCACTGCGTTTAAGCCCCTGCAGCGCCCGCGCCTGGCGTTCGGCCAACTGGCGCACCTGATCCAGCTCCTGCTGAATGGCGACCAGTTGCCCCTGCTGTTCTGCCAACAGGTGCTGTAACTGCGCCATCTGTGACGGCGAGAAGCGCGCCTCTTCGGCGGTGGCCGATGCGGTGTCGGCATTGACCACCCCTGCGGCCAGCAACTGGCGCCAGAAGGCGTCCGGGGTGCACTGATGGCCCTCCAGCGCACCGGCCAGACTGCGACTGAGCTGTGGGCTGAGCTGATACAGATACAACCCGGCCAGATAGATATCGCGATGGAATAGCCGCACCAGCAGATCCAGGCTGGTGCGATCCGGATGGCTGCGCCGTGCCCGCTCGTACCAGTCTTTGAGCACTTGAATCGCCGCGCGATCTGACTCCGAGGTCTCCGGATTGAGATACAGCGCCAGGTTTAGCTTACGGGCGAAGGTGTTACTCATCCCCGACCTCGAGCATCACCGGTGCCTGGGCATCGGCGGTCGCTTCCTCAGCGTGATACAGACAGATTTCGCGCGACAAGGCACTCTGTGCATGATCCAGCAGGATCACCCGGTCGCCGAGTGCCGGGTAGGCGGCGCGCAGGGCGTCAGCAATCAGCGGCGCCCCCCCGCCAACCAGATAGACGCGGTTCGGGTTCTTGGCGAACTTCTTCGCTTCGTAGGCCACTTGATCACCCAGCTCGCGGATCTTGGTCTCGATCTTTTCCAGGATCTGCGGAATGCGGGTTTCGTCGTTGACCACGGTGCGCACGAAGTCGGCATCATGGCGGCGCTTGATCAGCTCGTTGGCCACCAGATAGCTGGAGTCGCTGTCGGCCGCCGCCAGCGCCTTGCGGGTGGCATCGGTGACCATGGAGACGCCGATCTCGTTGTTGCCATAAATGGCGGAGACATCCTCGAACTCACCGACGACCACCCCCATATCCAGGGTGGTACCGCCACAGTCGACAATCAACGACTTGGTGAACGGCGAGCAGTTGGAGTTAAGCAGATGCGACAACGCCGCCGGCAGGCTCTCCGGCATCACCTCGACCTCGACGATCTGAAACAGTTCGCCCTTGTTCAGGCTGATCTCGCGCATCAGGTTGCGACGCTTGGCGGCAATCTTGGCCTCGTTCTTCTGGCAATCGTCCGGGTTGTAATACTCGGTGATCGGCAGGGTGACCACGATGCTGACCGGGCCTGGCTGCAGGCCGGTCTGCAGCAGGGCATGGTGCACCGACAGCAGGTTCAGATCGTCATACTGGTATTCGATATGGGTGGTCGACAGCGCCTTGTCCGAGGTGGCGTCGTAGGTGTATTTGGTGGTGCCGATGGTGTAGTTGTAGACCTTCTGGTCACGCAGCAGGGCGGCACTCTTCCAGTCCTTGCGGAACGAGTTCGGCGAGACCACGGTCTTCAGGGTGCCGTGTTCGATCCAGCTGACTTTGACATTGGTGGAGCCATCATCGATGGCAACTTTGCGCAGGGTGGTAGACATAAGCGGGTCTCAACGTTATCGACAACAGATTAGGCGGTGTAAGCGCGGTTTTGTGCGGATATTTTAATCGCCTAAGGTGTTGAAATGAATTAAAATATTGCGGAAATGTATTTCCGTAATATTTTCCTCTTCCAGGAAGGCTGGCTTCCGCTTGATGCGTGGCGCAGGTTCCATGCCGCTTATCTCGCAAAATCCATGGTCTGGCTGTTCGCTGCGCAAAAACTGGCGTAGGGTAAATGTCATCGGTGTGTCATCGATCTGTGGTGTAACGGTAACACCTGTGTCATCACCCGCAGAGCCACCCAGGAGGCTGCCTATGGAGAGCGATGTCAGTAAGCTGTATGTGCTCGATACCAATGTCCTGTTACACGAACCCCTCGCTGTTTACTCCTTCCAGGAGCACGACGTCACCATCCCGATGACGGTGCTCGAAGAGCTCGACAACATCAAAGACCGCCAGAAAGATGTCAGCCGCGAAGCGCGGGTGGCGATCCGTACCCTGGAAGATGTGTTCCGCGATGCGACGCCGGAAGAGATCGTAGCCGGTATTCCGCTCGGCAACCGGGTCGGTGAAAACTGTACCGGACGCCTGTCGATCTTTGCCGACCACCATTTGCCGGAAGGCGAGGAGGTGTTCACCAACAAGGAGAACGACAACCGCATCATCAATGCCGCTCTCTATCTACAAAAACGCTATCCCGAGCGGCGGGTGGCGCTGGTTACCAAAGACATCAACATGCGCCTCAAGGCCAAAGGGGCCGGGCTGCGCCATGTCGAGGACTACCGGACTGACCAGCTGGTGGACGATATCCGTCTGCTGAGCAAGGGCTACCAGCAGCTGGAGGGCGACTTCTGGAATCAGGTGGGCGAGGTGCAGAGCAGTTCGTCGGGGCGCGATGTCTTTCACTGGATCGATGCGGCCGTGCTGCCGGAGGCGCATATCAACCAGTACCTGCTGGATGAATCGGATATGTTTGCCGGCCGGGTACATGCCCGCGAGGGCGGACGGCTACAGATCCGCGATCTGGGCCGTGACCGGCTGATGGCGCGTCATGCCTGGGGGGTGCATCCGAAGAATATCTACCAAGCGATGGCACTGGATGCGTTGCTCGATCCAACGCTGGATCTGGTGATCCTGACCGGCCCGGCCGGCTGCGGCAAGACGCTGCTTGCCATGGCGGCAGCGCTGGAGCTGGTAATCGAGCGTGGTATCTATGACCGCATCATCGTCACCCGCAATACACCGGAGATTGCCGAGAGCATCGGCTTCCTGCCGGGGACCGAAGAGGAGAAGATGATGCCGTGGCTGGCGGCGGTCACCGATACGCTCGAGGTGCTGCACAAGCACGATCTGAGCAAGGAGGGGTCGCTGAACTACATCATGGAGAAGGGCAATATCCAGTTTAAATCGGTCAACTTTATGCGCGGGCGCAGTCTGCAGAACACCTTTGTACTGCTCGACGAGTGCCAGAACCTGACCCCGTCACAGCTGAAGACCATCATCACCCGCTGCGGCGAGGGCACCAAGCTGGTCTGCTCCGGCAACCTGTCGCAGATCGACTCCACCTACCTGACCCCGGTGACCTCCGGGCTGACCTATATCGTCGAACGCTTCCGCGAGTTCGAGGGCAGCGCCAATATCTTCCTCAACGGCGTGGTGCGTAGCCGGTTGGCGTCGTTTGCGGAAGAGCATATGTAGGGTGGGGTATTTGTAGCAGAAGGAGAGCGCCCCTGGCCGGAAGGCCGGGGGCGGTTGTGCAATAAGTCATGTAGGTTGGGCTGAGCGTGCGAAGCCCAACGTTTACCGCGAGTCCCATCGCTAATGACCGAGAAATAGATAAGCGTCGCGGGCATGAAAAGATTGCTGCTGCACATTCCTATTGTGGTCTGATCTGCGCGGTAAACGTTGGGCTTCATTTCATTCAGCCCAACCTACGGGCCTACAAAACGGCAGCGTGTATGCCGTACCCGTCAAGGCAAGTTCAAGATCAAGATCAAGATCAACGTCAACGTCAACGTCACTGGATTCCCGCCTGCGCGGGCATGGCGAGGATACGCCTGCGATATGAGTTTAGTGATGACTTAAGCGCCCACTCACCCATGCCCCAAATAGCGCCGCAAGTCAGCCTGGGCAGGATCATTAAGCGCATCGGGGGAGCCGCAGTAGGCGACGTGGCCTTGGTCGATCAGCGCCAGTCGGTCGGCGACCTGGCTGGCCTCTTCCGGATGATGGGAGACCAGCAGGATGCCGACCTGATCGCTGTGTGCCAGCTGGCGCAAGGTGTGCAGCAGTTCGCGGCGCAGGGCCGGGTCGAGGGCGG
>JAYROM010000055.1:0-3446 GCA_041911695.1 Aeromonadaceae bacterium | reverse complement strand
GACATCTCGTCCTCAAACTCGGTAGCACTGAACAGCATCTGCCGGGTGTTTTCCAGATGCTGCCACATCGCCCGTTTGGCGGCTTGTGGGTCCTTGCGCATCAGGGCGCGCAGGATCTGATCATGGTCATCACACCAGCTACTGATCGCCTTGTCGGCAATATGTTCGTGCAGCTTGCGCCAATAGGGGTTCTGTTCGCGGTGGTGCCACATCTGCTCGATCATCGAGACCAGCACCGAATTCTGGGTCGCCTTGGCGACCTGTATATGGAACTGTTTGTCCCACTCCGAGTCGCGAGCGCGGTCCTCATCACGGGCGAGAGCCTGAATTCGCTGCAGCGCGATGATGTCCTGCTTGGTCACCTGGGTGGCGGCAAATTCGGCGATATTGCTTTCCAATAATTGGCGCGCCTGTAACAACTCGAACGGCCCGGCGGTGAGCAGGCTGTTGCTCTCCGGCTCGACGATCGGGGCATCCAGTTTGCTTTCGCGGCCAATCACATGGATGCCTGAACCTTTCTGCACATCAACCAGCCCTTCTACTTCCAGCATGATGATGGCTTCACGCACCACGGTGCGGCTGACTTGCATGCTCTCTGCTAACAAGCGCTCAGCCGGCAGCCGATCCCCAATGGGATATTGGCCGCTGACAATCCCCTCTTTGAGCACGTTGGCCACCTTCTGGTAGAGCCGCTTGGCGGCGTCTTGTTCGGCATGCAGTGCAATCATCAGGCTATGGCTCCGGGATAAAAGGCGAAGGCGCTTGGTCGCGCTAGATAGAGTTGTTATACCAATTCACCCGAGTGCCGACAAGCTGCACTGGCTCACGCTGTGCGGCGGTTCGCACACTATCAACCTATCAAGATCGCGGGTGAGGCCACAGGGTAGGTGCTAATTGGTTGGACCAAAATTGACGTGAATAGCTCAGAACAGCCACTCGGCTTATCGACCAGCGCGTGCGTGGCGTGATGACATCTGGTGAAAAAGCCGCCGTTAAATGCGATATATTATCATTTTAGGTGGATATAGGGGCGCTCCGGCTAGAATAACCCTCAGTACGCTGGCTTTTTAGGCAACCATAGAGCGCCATTTTGTGATCAATGATCGATTTTTATGGTCGATAGACTGGACTAGATGTTAGACAGAAAGAATAATTGGTCCAACAACTATGGCGTATCGCCAGTCCAGTAGGAGTTCTGCAATGCATAACGTGATTCGCATCCACCCCACCGATAACGTGCTGGTGGCCTTAAGTGAACTGCCTGCCGGAACGCAGGTTGATTATGAAGGGATCAGCCTGGTGACCAATGCGGTGATCCCGCGCGGCCACAAGGTAGCACTGGCGCCGGTCGCGGAAGGCGAGAACGTGATCAAATATGGTTTGCCGATTGGTCATGCGCGCAGTGCGATTGCGGTAGGTGATCATGTTCATCAGCACAATCTGAAAACTAACCTGAGCGATCTGGACAATTACAGTTACCAGCCAGATTTTGCAACCGTCAGCACGGCACTGGCTGACCGGGAAATTAGTGTCTATCGTCGCGCTAATGGCAAGGTCGGGGTGCGTAACGAACTCTGGATCCTGCCTACGGTGGGCTGCGTGAATGCTGTGGCTAAACAGATGGTGCAGCGTCTGGAGAAGACCGCCGATCTGTCGGGAATTGATGGCGTGCATCTGTTCTCGCATCAATATGGTTGCTCGCAGTTGGGACAGGATCACGAAACTACGCGCACCATATTGCAGAACATGGCGCATCACCCGAATGCGGGGGCTGTGTTGGTGGTAGGGCTCGGTTGCGAAAACAACCAGATTGCCGCATTCCGTGACACCTTGGGTGAGTACGATCCAGCCCGTGTACGCTTTATGATCTGCCAGCAGCATGATGATGAAGTGGAGTATGGGGTCGAGCAATTGCAGGCGCTGCTGGCGCAGATGCAGCAAGATCGGCGTACACCGGGCCGTCTGGGTGAACTGAGTTTCGGCCTGGAGTGTGGGGGGTCTGATGGCTTCTCCGGCATTACTGCCAATCCGCTGCTGGGTTGTTTCTCCGACTATGTGATCCAGCATGGTGGCACCTCGGTTCTAACCGAAGTACCTGAGATGTTCGGGGCAGAATCGATTCTGATGTCGCGTTGCCGCGATGAGGCGACCTTTGAGCAGATAGTGCATATGGTCAATGACTTCAAGCAGTACTTTATCGACCATAACCAGCCGATCTATGAAAATCCGTCACCGGGCAACAAGGCAGGCGGCATCACCACGCTGGAAGAGAAGTCGCTGGGCTGTACGCAAAAGGCCGGGCAAAGCCAGGTCATCGATGTGCTGCCGTATGGCGCACGGCTCTCCAAGCCGGGTCTGAATCTGTTGAGTGCACCAGGCAATGATGCGGTCGCGACCAGCGCACTGACCGCAGCGGGCTGCCATATGGTGCTGTTCAGTACTGGTCGTGGTACCCCCTACGGTGGACCGGTGCCGACCGTGAAACTGGCCACCAATAGCGATCTGGCTGCGCGCAAGCCTCACTGGATCGATTTCAATGCCGGTGCGCTGGTAGATGGTAAGAGCATGGCGCAATTGCTGGCCGATTTTGTCGAACTGATTGTCGACACTGCCAATGGCAAGCAGACGTGCAACGAGCGTAATGACTTCCGTGAACTGGCGATCTTCAAGCGTGGCGTGACGCTGTAAACATCAAATCCGGTGACAACGACGGGGCGACTTCGGTTGCCCCGTTTTGTTATCCCTGCCGCGCGCGCGCATCAAGCGGTAGATAGATATCGGTAACTAACGCGTCCTGGGCGACTTCTGGCCCGACATTGAGGTAATGAAAGAACAGCGGAGCATCGCGCAGCGTCTCACCACTCTCCGGCAGCCATTCGCGGATCAGTGCTCCGATGGTTGTTGATAGCGTGTCATGGCTGCCGTGGTGACGCACCACCGCATAGCGGCCACCGCTGATCTCACCATTGATCACGCCAAAGTCATTCTCCGGTATCGGTGCCGACACAGTGCCGCAGAGATCAAACCGGAACGCCGCTGGCGGCGTGGTGGCCGGGTCATCCCAAGCGATCCCGTAGGTCTGACTCTGGTGGAACGGCGATAATCCGGTCTGCTGACGCCAGGCAATAAAGCGGGCGATGCTGTCATTCAGCAGCACGGGATCACCACGGTGCGGCAGTTTGGCCACCAGAGTGGTCGGGAAATTAATAAGAGTGACCTGCATGGCTTTGCGCTCCTTTTAACATGGGCACTTAAGTCATGACGATCCTACAGAGATTGCCGCTTGAAAAACAAGCCTCAATAGAGGCTATGATTTGTTGAAAATCCAGAGAGTTATAGATGAACTGCACATTTATTTGTTCATCCGGTTTGTAGTGGTCTAATCATCCCGGACACCATTTAAGGTGGTAAAGTTGCCGCCGTAACAAGAGGTGTTCCATGACAAG
>JAYROM010000054.1:0-31860 GCA_041911695.1 Aeromonadaceae bacterium | reverse complement strand
CCATCAGTCTGGATCGTGCCAGACCGGATGTCAGTTTTACGGCGGCCAAGAGCCGGCTGGGTGGTTTCTGCCACTAGGTGCTGGTTCGCCAGTCCATCAATTTGTTCTGCTGTTCCTTCGTTGATTCCTTGTTTGCTGAATCCATATCAGTTCCCCGGTCCAGATGGTCCGGGGATTTTTTTATGCCCCCTCCGCGAGGCCAACCGGGCATGAGGCGACCGAGGTCAAAAAATTGCAAACCGGCAGGCCGGCAATTCACAAAGCGTTTGCATTTTGCGCGATGGTTCCGTAGAGTGTTGCTTGCCATGAACTTGGCATAAAAAGTAACAAATATAGTCCTTCTTGCTTTGCGGCTTCCTTACGAAGTATCGTCATTCCTGAATACAGCTAGCTTGTTATGTTTTTATTGTCGGTCATGAGCCGACTGTTATTTGTTTGTTTTATATTTAAGGAAAGATCATGTCTAACACGACTGGTACCGTAAAGTGGTTTAACGAAGAGAAGGGCTATGGCTTCATCTCCCAGAGCAATGGTGGTCCGGACGTATTCGTCCACTTCCGCGCTATCCAGGGTGACGGCTTCAAGACTCTGCGTGAAGGCCAACAGGTCTCCTTCACCATCGAGCAGGGCCAGAAGGGCCCGCAGGCTGCAAACGTCATCGTTTCTGCCTAAGAACACAGAAAACGGGAGCTAAGGCTCCCGTTTTTTTTTGCCTGTTTTTCGCCTCTACCGTCGCCGTAGTACGTTTCCGCATTTGATTGACGATTCCATCGCCCATGCTGATACCGCTGACTGAACAACTCTGTGTGACCCATCACCCTACCCCCAGCCAATGCTTCTGGATGGTCTGGATACCCAGCCCATTACCGGCCGTGCGCAAGCGCCGTCGTTGGGAGGCCGCCAGTGGACTGCTCACCACCCAAGGCATGCTAGCGTGGTTGACCCAGCAAGCCGATGCGCGCGCAATCCAACAATTTGTGCAGTGCAGCCAGGCCCGTCGCGCCGACTGATCTGCAAGCGCCCGTCCCTCGCAAGACCCTCGTCGAAAATACGCGCTATGCCACACCCCGGCATCGGCAGCGTAGCTATTGACAGAATGATTGAATAAAGTCCATCTGGTTGACAATTCACCACTTTTAGCGCGATATCGCATGGTCCGTTATCGCGAGATGGCAGAGGTTCTATGTCCCGCATTACCTGGATCCTGATTGCGCTGATCGCCTTGGGCATGGGCGCGGTATGGTTCTGGCCGAACCACGACCCGGCAGCCGAACAGGAGTTGGCCTACCAGCAACAGCTGCAGGGTGCGCGCCAACACGCCGTACGCCAGGGTAGTCCGGACAGTCAGTTGCTACAGCGCGCCCGTCAGTTGCCCGTGATGCAACTGGAGCAGATGCGCCCTCACCCGGGAGACTGGGATGTGATCAGTCGCCAGCGGGTACTGCGGGTCGCCGTTCCCTATAGTCGTACCTACTTTTTCCAGTCCCGTCACCACACCTTGGGATTGAGCAGCGAGATGCTGGCCGAACTGGAAAGCTATCTGAACAACATCTTCCAGACCGGTGATCAACCCGTGGCTGTACTGGCCGTGCCGATGGACCCCGACCAGTTACTCCCAGCCGTCACCCAAGGGCTGGCCGATCTGGCCATGGGCGATATCACCATCACCGCCGAACGGCTGACCCAGGTCGACTTTATCGGCTTCAAAGGGGTGGAGCAGCATGACATCGTCATCGGCGGCCCGCGCAGTCCCGCGATCAATACGCTGGCCGATCTGGCCGGACGGGTGATCTCAGTGCGCCGCGGTAGCCCCTATCTGGAGAGTCTGAACAAACTGAACGAGCGCCTGAGCAAGGCGCACAAGCAGACCGTGGAGATCCGCCAGATACCGGATGAGCTGGACGATGCCGACCTGCTGGACATGCTCAATGCCGGGCTGGTTTCGTTTGCCGTGATGGATGACCGTAAAGCACGGCTGTGGCGTCCCGTCTATCCACAGATCCAGCCCTGGCCGCAGCTAAGGCTGAGCCCGGCACGACGCGTCGGCTGGGCGATTCGCAAGGATAACCCGTTGCTGGCCCGCGTGCTGCTGGGCTTCGGCGATCTGGCGGGCAAGGAGCAGGAGGCTGCCGAGCGCTTTGCCAGTTACCAGCACACGCAAGGGCTGCTGGCGCCAGCGCGCGATGCGACCGAGTTGAACAAGGTCAACCAGATCTATCCACTGCTGGCACGCTACGGCCAGCAATACCATTTTGACCCACTGCTCCTGTTGGCCACCGGCTATGCCCTCTCTGGTCTCGACCAGCAACGGGTCTCAGCCGATGGACCGGTCGGGGTCATGCAGGTGATGCCGACCACCGGCGATGCCATGCAGGCCGGCAATATCCATGAGTTGGAGGGTAACCTGCATACCGCCACCAAATACCTGGCCGAACTGCGCCAGCGCCACTTCACTCAACCGGGGATCAGCGAGCGCAACCAGATGTTGTTTGCCCTGGCCGCTTACCGCCTGGGGCCTGTTCTGCTCTCCCGTATGCGGGATCTGGCCAGTGCGCGTGGGTTGGATGACTGCCAGTGGTTCGGTGAGGTGGAGTGGGTGATTGCAGACGAACTGGGCAATGACACCGTGCAATACATGAGAAACATTCTCAAATACTATGTACTCTATGATCTGTTATTGAACAAACAACAGATCCTGGCCCCGACCGAGAGCACGAGCGAGACACCGACGAGTACCGTCAGCGGACGCCTGCCTGCCGCCGCCCGCTCTTGAGGGCCAGCATCGCCAAGGAGTCGAACATGGAAGCCGATATCTCACCTCGCACCCCACTGGCCACCTCCGGTTGGTGGCCACAGTGCCGTCAGGCCATCCAACAGCACCCATTGACGGCCGCCAGTCTGGCGATTGCGCTGACCGGCGTATTACTGCTGCTATTGCAGAGCGTGATCCTGCTGTGGAGTGGTCAGGGCGGCGAAGGGGCCCGCTACGGCATGATCGGCGGCCTGGCGGGGTTTACCACCACAGCACTTGGTGCCCTGCCGGCCCTGTTCCTGCGTAATCTGCCTCAGCGTCTGGAAGATGCCATGCTCGGTTTTGCCGCCGGCATGATGCTGGCCGCCAGTGCCTTTTCGCTGATCCTGCCTGGGCTGGAGGCCGCCACTACGCTGACCGGACATGCCGGCCTTGGCGCCGGCATTGTGGTGATCGGTATGACGCTCGGGGTGCTATTGATGCTAGGACTGGATCAGTTCACCCCTCATGAACATGACAAGACCGGCCCTTGTGGTCCGGGTCATGACAACTGTTCGCGGGTCTGGCTGTTCGTATTCGCCATCGCCCTGCATAACATCCCGGAAGGGATGGCCATCGGGGTCAGCTTTGCGCACGCTGACATGTCGGTCGGGCTGCCGCTGACCACCGCGATTGCCCTGCAGGATATTCCGGAAGGGCTGGCGGTGGCGCTGGCACTCTGTGCCGCCGGCTTTCGCGCGCCATTTGCGGTGTTGGTTGCCATCCTCAGCGGGGTGCTGGAGCCGGTCGGCGCCCTGATTGGTATTGGCCTCGCCAGCGGCTTGGCGGTGGCCTATCCGATTGGTCTCGGCCTGGCCGCCGGCGCCATGCTGTTTGTGGTCTCGCATGAGGTGATCCCGGAGACCCACCGCAATGGCCACCAAACCGCCGCGACGTTGGGGCTGATGGTAGGCTTTGCGCTGATGATGACACTGGATACCGCGCTGGGTTAATCCCCCAGCGCGCTACGCAGGCTATCGGCTGATTGCAGGCGACTGTCGATGCGCACATACAGACAGCCCTCGTCACGCGCCATCACCACCGCCAGCACCCCGGGTAACTGACCGAGGTGCTGTGCGTATACCTCGCCAGCCTGACTGTCACCGGCCTGAGACCACGGCAAACGCACCGTGCGCAGTGTGCCGGGCTCTGGTAGGTCACGACAAGCGGCCCACCACACCAGCGCCAACAGCGCCGCCACCGCAAACAGGGCACTGTTGCCCCAGTGCTGGCCGACGGCGCCGCCAATCGCCCCGCCGAGCGCAATGCCCAGATACTGACTGGTGGCATATAGCCCCATTGCCGTCCCCTTGAGGCCGGGCGGGGCCAGCCGGCTAACCAATGACGGCAATACCGCCTCCAGCAGGTTGAAGCCGGTGAAAAACAGACCGAGTGCCACATACACCAACCAGCCCTGCAGAGGCCAGATGCCCCACATTCCCTGTACCAACGCCAGCAGCAGGGCGCTCCCCAGCAGCGCCTGGCGCAGGTGATGACGTTTCTCGGCCACAATAATCAGCGGTACCACCGCCAGCATCGACACCCCCATCGCCAGCGCATACGGCTCCCAGTGTTGGCTGCGAGCCCAGCCCAAGGCGGTGAGCAGTGCCGGTAGCGCCTGGAAGGTCAGCATCAATACCAGATGCAACATCAGGATACTCAGGTTCAATCGTCGCAATGGCAGCGATTGCCAGATCGGACGCAGCCCACTGCTCAACACCCGGGTATCGCGACTGACGCGCGACGGTGCGGCGGGCACCACCCACAGCAGCACCCCCAGCGATAACATCGCTAACCCGGCAATCACCCAGAAGATGCCACCGATACCGATAAAGCGGGCGAGCAAGGGGCCGCACACCAGCGCCAGCGCAAAGGTTAGGCCGAAGCTCATACCGACCACCGCCATGGCGCGGGTGCGCACATTATCGCGGGTATGATCAGCCAATAGCGCCATCAGCGGGCCGGAGATCGCACCGGCCCCTTGCAAAGTACGACCGATAATGATGCCCCAGATCGAGGGCCAGCAAGCGGCCACGACGCTCCCCAGCCCCATCAACAGCAGTCCGACGGCAATCACCAACCGACGCCCAATGCGATCTGACAGCCACCCGAACGGGATTTGGCACAGCGCCTGTGCCAGCCCGTAACAGCCAATCGCCAGACCGATACGCCAGGGGGTCGCGTCGGCTATCTGCCCGGCCCAGGAGGCCAGCACCGGCACCACCATAAACATGCCCAGCATGCGCAGGCCGCTGAGCAGGGCAATCGCCAGCGTCGCGCGCCACTCTGCCGCCGACAGCCGATTGTGCACGCCAAGCGAAACAGGGGTAGGCACCGCGGTACCGGAAAGAGGTTGTGGGGGGGATTGTGGCTGAACGTTATCCATCAAGCGTCCTGTACTGCGCCGGCCAGGCCGGGAATAAAAAACGGCCTGCAGGCGATACCGGCAGGCCGCATGATGAGAGCCCTATCCTAGCGCCACGCGGTCAATCCGGCATCTGCAGCGGAGACAAAATCCACCGACATCATCACGCTCAGCAGGGTGATGGCCAGAATCGAGAACACGAACAGATGCCGTGCCCAGCGCGGGTCATCGCCGCCACTCTGGCGCAGCGCCAGCCAACACCAGCCGCCACCGACCAACAGCGCCATGGCCAGATAGCCATAACCGGCGTAACCCGCCGCGGTGAGCAGCAAGGTGGAGAGCCCGAAGGCCACGATATAGCGCACCATATGCTGGCGCGTCACATCAATCCCGGCCTGCACCGGCAACACCGGGATCGACGCCGCCTGATAGTCACGCAGGCGGAAGATGGCAATCGCATAGGAGTGCGGCATCTGCCACAGGCTGAACATCAGCAGCAAGATCAACGCGGCGGCATCGAGTTCATGGCTGACCGCACAGTAACCAATCACCGGTGGCATGGCACCGGACAGACTGCCGACCAAGGTGCCGTAAACCGAGCGGCGTTTGAGCCACAGGCTATACAGCCCGACATAGACGGCAAAGCCCACTAGGCCAAGCAGCATGGCCAGTGGATGCACCCGCCAAAGCAGGGCAAAGCCGACCACACCGAGCACCGCCGCCAGTTGCAGCGCCGCTACCGGCGACACCTGCCCCTGCACCAATGCCCGCTGCCGGGTGCGTTGCATCAGCGCATCAATATCGCGATCAATGACATTGTTGCAGACACAACCCGAGGCGATGATCGCCGAGACCCCGAGCAAGGTCAGCAGCAACACCAGCGGATCAACACTGCCACGCGAGGCCAGCAAGAAGCCGCCCAGCACCGAAATCAGATTGCCGGCAATGATCCCCGGCTTGGTGATCTGCAGATAAGGTGCCAGCATGCCGCCCACGCTCAGTGGGCGGTCATGTTGTGATTGAGATGGAACATAATCCATAACGACCCCACAACCAGAATGGCGATGATCAATGCGGTGAACAGGGTGGCCATCAGGTTCCACCCCTCATCCGAATGGCGATTCATATGCAGGAAGAAGCCCAATTGGACCAACACCTGCGCCACCGCCATGATCACCACGAGTGTCAGCGTGGTGCCATGTGCCAGCACCGGAAACATCACCAGGGCAAACGGGATCACCGTCAGCAGCACGGAGAGGGCAAAGCCGATGCCATACGACCGGAACGAGCCGTGGCTGGCGCCGGCCAACCGGGTATCATGCGCGCTCATTTACATCACCCCCATCAGATAGACCACGGTAAACACGCAAATCCAGATGATGTCCAGGAAGTGCCAGAACAGCCCCAGACACATCAGACGGGTACCCATCTTCGGCGTCAGCCCCTTCTGCACCAACTGCACCATCAACACGGCCATCCAGATAAGGCCAGAGGTCACGTGCAGACCGTGGGTGCCGACCAGGGTAAAGAAACCCGACAGGAAACCACTGCGATCCGGCCCGGCCCCTTCATGGATCAGATGGGCAAACTCGTTGATTTCCATCCCGATAAACGCGGCGCCAAACAGGAAGGTGATCGCCAGCCAGCGCAGCACTGCGGCACGGTTGTGCTGGTAGAACGACAGCATGGCAAAGCCGTAGGTTACCGAGCTGATCAACAGACAGAAGGTCTCGACCAGCACATAGGGCAGTTCAAAGATCTCATGGCTGGTCGGTCCGCCCGCGGTATTACCGGACAGCACCACGTAGGTCGCAAAAATCGCGGCGAACAGGATGCAGTCGTTCATCAGGTAGATCCAGAAGCCGAACACCGCATTGCCACCGGCATCGTGGTGTTCATGCTCCGCCGCGTGAGCATCATGGGCGGCCGTCCCGGCCGCCGCGTGGTGAAGGATTTCAGCTGACATGGGTACCACCTGCCTTGCGAAGAGAGTCAATATGCTGCTGTTCAATCTTGGTGACCTGATCGACCGGTACGTGGTAGTCGACATTGTCATTGAAGGTATGCGCAATGTAAGTGACCACCATGCCGACAAAGCCCACCAGCGCCAGCCACCAGATATGCCAGATTAAGGCAAAGCCCATCACCAGGCTGAACGCACTGATGATCACCCCGGCGCCGGTATTGCGCGGCATATGAATTGGACGATACTCAGCTGGCTTGCCGACCTCGCCACGCTGTTTCATGTCCCAGAAGGAGTCGCGTTCGCGCACCTGCGGCAGCACGGCAAAGTTGTAGAACGGCGGCGGCGATGAGGTCGACCACTCCAGCGTACGGCCATCCCACGGATCACCGGTCTCGTCACGCAGCTGTTCACGGTCGCGGATACTGACCACCAGCTGGATCAACTGACAGATGATGCCGCCGAGGATGATCACCGCCCCCAGCGCGGCAATCGCCAGCAACGGATGGTAAGAGGGATCAATCCCTTGGCTCACGCGACGGGTAAAGCCCATCAGCCCCATCATGTACATCGGGACGAAGGCGACAAAGAAACCGGTGATCCACAGACCGCATGCCCACTTGCCCCAGAACTCGTTAAGGCGGAAGCCCATCGCTTTCGGGAACCAGTAGTTGAAGCCAGCCAGATAACCGAACACCACCCCGCCGATGATGACGTTATGGAAGTGGGCAATCAGGAACAGACTGTTGTGCAACACAAAGTCGGCACCCGGCACCGCCAGCAGCACCCCGGTCATCCCACCCAGCGTAAAGGTGAACAGGAAGCCGATGGTCCATAGCATGGGCACCGAGAAGCGCACCTGACCGCGATACATGGTAAATAGCCAGTTGAATATCTTCACCCCGGTGGGGATCGAGATAATCATGGTGGCGATACCGAAGAACGAGTTGACGTTGGCCCCCGCCCCCATGGTGAAGAAGTGGTGCAGCCAGACGATGAACGACAGAATGGTGATCACCGCGGTTGCCCACACCAGCGAGGTGTAGCCAAACAGCTTCTTGCGGCAGAAGGTGGCCACCACTTCGGAGTAGATACCGAAGGCTGGCAGGATCAGGATGTACACCTCCGGATGGCCCCAGGCCCAGATCAGGTTGACGTACATCATCTGGTTGCCGCCCATATCATTGGTAAAGAAATGGGTGCCCAGATAGCGGTCCATGGTCAGCAGGGCGATGGTCGCGGTCAACACCGGGAAGGAGATGATGATCAGCACGTTGGTGCAGAACGCCGTCCAGGTGAACACCGGCATCTTCATCAGGCTCATGCCGGGTGCGCGCATCTTGAGAATGGTGACAAAGAAGTTGACCCCGGTGAGCAAGGTACCGATGCCCGAAATCTGCAAACTCCAGATCCAGTAATCGACCCCAACGCCCGGGCTGAACGCCAGGCCAGAGAGTGGCGGATAGGCCAGCCAACCGGTCTGTGCAAACTCACCAACCCCCAGCGAGATGTTCATCAGCGCCACGCCGACCACAAACAGCCAGAAACTCAGCGAGTTGAGGAACGGAAACGCTACATCGCGCGCGCCAATTTGCAGCGGCACCACAATGTTCATCAGGCCGACCATAAATGGCATCGCCATGAAGAAGATCATGATCACGCCATGCGCGGTAAAAATCTGATCGTAATGGTGGGGGGGCAAGAAGCCCTCACTCCCCGCCGAGGCCGAGACCGCCGCCATTTGCATACGCATCATGATGGCATCAGCAAAGCCGCGCAGCAGCATCAGGATCGCGACCATGATGTACATGATACCGATCTTCTTGTGGTCAACCGAGGTCAGCCACTCACACCACAGCCACTTCCATTTGCGGAACCAAGTCAGCGCCGCCGCGACGGCAATCCCGCCCAGTACCATGGCACCCACGGCGCCCATGATAATCGGCTCATGCAACGGAATGGCATCCAGCGTTAATTTGCCAAGCATCGTCATTAATTGTTCTCCTTCGCCTGTGCGGGCTGAGACCCCGGCATGTCATCCATCTGCATGCCATCCGCCATACTCATGCTCATCCCCTGCATCCCTTCATGACCAGCAGGCATTGCGTGGTCAGCCGGCATGGCCGCGGAAGGCATCGACATAAACTGACCGACGATCTGGTCATACAGACCAGGGGCCGCCTTGCCGAAATAGGTCACCGGATGGTTAATGGTCGGCTTGGCCAACTGCTGATAGTCGTTCATCGCCAAGGAGGACGGTTCACTGCGCACGCGCGACACCCAGGCATCAAAGCCCTGCTGGCTGGTCGCCTCGGCGGTAAACTTCATACCGGAAAAACCATGACCGCTATAGTTGGCGGAGATGCCCTTGAACACCCCCTCCTCGTTGGCAATCAGGTTCAACTGATTACGCATGCCAGCCATGGCATAGATCTGACTGCCCAGCTGCGGAATAAAGAATGAGTTCATCACCGAGCCGGAGGTGACCTCAAAATGCAGCGGGGTATGTGCCGGGAGGACAATCTGGTTGACGGTGGCAATCCCCTGTTCCGGATAGATAAACAGCCACTTCCAGTCCAGCGACACCGCCTGAATCACCAGCGGTTTACCCTCCCCTTGCAAGGGGTGGCGCGGATCCAGCGAATGGGTGCTACGCCAGGTCAGGGTACCGAGAATAACAATAATGATGCAGGGCACGCCCCACACCACCGCTTCAATCAGGTTAGAGTGTGACCATTCCGGTTTATAGGTCGCCGCCTTGTTGCCGGCACGGTAGCGCCAGGCAAACCAGACAGTCATGACAAAAACGGGAATGACCACAATCAGCATCAACCCGAGGGCAGTCAGGATCAGCGAACGCTGCTCCAGGCCGACTTGCCCTTTAGGGTCGAGCAGGGCCATCTCGCAACCGCCCAGCAGGATGGGGGCTAACAACGGCATCCATACCTGAGGTTTCAGGAGATTTCCTCTCATCGAGCAACTCCCTTGGTGATTCATGGTGTTATCCGCAAGCAGGAAACGTCTCCCGCTTATCGGGTCGCAAGAGCATAAGCCGTTTTGCAGATTTGTTAATATTATGTGGTAATTTTTTTGTATTTTTAAAACCTGATCAACCTAAACTGTTTGAATTTGGTGCCAATTGCACACCAATGGCATAAAAACCGAGCGATTGATAGCCATCTCACACTGTTGGTATAGCGCAAGTTGGGGATAGTGCAACGCTCATCCGCCGGCGGCGGCAAACGCCATGATCGCGCGCGGAATATCCTGCAGACTGGCTATATGCTGTGCGGCGCCCATTCTGATCGCCTCTTTGGGCATGCCAAACACCACACAGGACTCGGCATTCTGCGCCAGCGTACTGGCGCCGGCCTCACGCATGGCCAGGAGTCCGCGCGCGCCGTCGTCCCCCATACCGGTCATGATCACGCCGAGTGCATTGCGGCCCGCCGCCTGAGCCACCGAGCGGAACAGCACATCGACCGAGGGCTTGTGTCGGTTCACCGGCGGCGCATCGATGACCTCAACACTGTAATGCGCACCATTGCGGTGAACTTGCAAATGCAGGCCGCCGGGGGCAATCAATGCCAGCCCGTCGACAATCCGATCGCCATTGCGCGCCTCACGCACCTCAATCGCCGAGATCTGATTCAGGCGATCAGCAAAGGCTGCGGTGAACTTCTCCGGCATGTGCTGTACCACGACAATGCCCGGCGCATTGGCTGGCAGGCTGCCCAGCACCAGCTCCAAGGCCTGGGTGCCGCCGGTTGAGGTGCCCAGCGCCACCAGACGATCCGTGGTCTGATCCAGACGAAATGGCCGGGCTGCGGTCAACACCGGCTCGATCCGCATCGCCGGCGCGCTGGTGCCTCGACGCACCATGGCGAGGTTCTTGGCACGCGCCGCCTCTCTGAGCGCATGCAACAATGCCGCGGCAATCTGTTCCAGATGCTGGCGGACACCGAGTTTAGCCTTGGCAAACACCGCCACTGCGCCAGCCGACAACGCCTCCAGCGTCAGGCTGGCCCCCTTCTCCGTCAGTGAGGAGCAGATCACCACCGGCGTCGGCCGGGTTGACATGATCTGTCGCAGGAAGGTCAGGCCATCCATGCGCGGCATTTCAATATCCAGCAGGATCACATCAGGCCAGTCGTTCTGCATCTTGGGCAGGGCCATCACCGGGTCGGCAGCCATCCCCACCAGCAGCAAATCAGGCTGCGTCTGGATAATCTCGGCCATGAACTGACGCACCAGCGCCGAGTCGTCAATGATGAAGATCCGTGTCCGTTCCGTCATTCCCCCTCCTCGCGCAATGAGACTTCTGCCAACGGCGTCAGGGTCTGGCTCCAGTAGCGCCCCAGCTTGCCATCCAGCACCAGACGGCGAGCCAAGGGGCCGCGAATATCCTTAGCCTGGATCGTCAGTCCACGTACTCGTAACGCCTCGAGCACAAAATCGACGTTCTTGTCGCCAACCCCCAGGTCAGTGTCACGCCGCCCGGGCATCCGCGAGCAACCACCAAACACACCGATACGAAAGCTATCCAGCCGCCAGCCCTGACGGGCACAATCCCGCTCCCAGGTCTCCATCACGACGCCGGCATAGCGCAGATCCGCCTCTGCCTGGGTCGGCCACCCCGGCAACATGATGTGGGAGGCCATCAGCCAACGCTGATCGGGATTCCAGCCCACCAAGGCGACACAAGAGCCCAATATGATTGAGACTGCGTCCTCACCTTGGGCGAACAGATACTCACCCGGGCCCAAAAACCGCATCTCAGGCCTCCTCACGGAAATAGACCGCCGACCCACACGGGGTAAGCGGCAGATCCATGCCATACAGACTTTCCGAGTGACCAACAAAGAGATAACCACCAGGACGCAAGCGGTTCAGCACCCGGTCCAGCAGCGTTTTTTTGCCGACTTGATCAAAATAAATCAGGATGTTGCGCAAAAAGACCACATCAAACAGCGGTAAGTCACCGGGTAGCGGCTGGTTGAGATTGATACAGCGAAAGCTGACCTGCTGACGCAATATCGGCTGGATTTGCAAAAAGCCCTCCATCTCTCCGACACCACGCAAACAATACCTACGTAACATCGCATCCGGCACCCCTTTGGCCCGGCTGAGTGGATAGATGGCACTGCTCGCCGTCTCCAGCGCATGCCGACAGATATCCGAGCCCAACAGGTGCCAACGTTGGCTGCCCGGCAACAGCTGATCCATCAACATCGCCAAGGAGTAGACCTCCTCACCAGAGGAACACGCTGCACTCCACATCCGCCAACTGGCGCCAGGATGGTCAGCGATCAGGGCGCGCAAAAAATCGAAGTGCGCCTCTTCACGAAAGAAAAAGGTCTCGTTGGTGGTCAGCAAATCCACCACCAAGCGCCGCTCCTCCTGCGCGCTGTCCTGCTGCAGGCGTTGCACATAGCTATGAAAATCTGCCAAGTGCAACGCCTTGAGCCGCTTCAGCAATCGACCGGAGACCAGCATCTTTTTGTTGGCCTCAATACGGATGCCGGAGACACGAAACATCAACTCGCTAATGCGTTGAAAATCCGCATCCTCCAGCGCCGGTAAGCCGGTCAGCTCATCCACCCGCATGCCCTGCTCCCCACTCGCCTTGAGGGAGGGTGGCAGGTATCAGCGTGTCCACATCCAGTAATCTGTCCATCTTCAGGATGATGATGAACCCCTGGTCATGCCGCGCCATACCGAGAATAAAGTCACTGCGGATGGCCGCCCCAAAGGCCGGTGGCGGCTCTATCTGCCCCTCGTCGATATCCAGCACCTCGTCAACCGCATCGACCACCAACCCGACCAACTGCATCCCCTCACTGGCTGGCAACTCGAGGATGATGATGCAGGTCCGCCGCCCGATTTCAGTCTTGCCGGCGCCAAAACGGCCCGCCAGGTCGACCACCGGAACCACATTGCCACGCAGGTTGATCACCCCGAGCACATAGCTCGGCATCATCGGCACCGGCGTTAGTTGTCCATATTCGATGATCTCGCGCACTCGGCTGATCGGTAGCGCCAACGCCACCTGCATACAACGAAACGACAGGTTCTGACCGGCACCATGTTCGCGCTCGCCGCCACTGGCCGGCGGAGCGATCACTTGAAGTTCGTTCATACCCCCTCCCGACTAGAAATGGACGAACCGGTTATCCGAGGCTGGCGTGGGGCTGGCCGGGTTGGTGGCCGCTGGCTCAGTGCGCGCCACCGGCTTGCCACTGGGCGCCGGACGCGCCAAGTTGGCATAACTTGGTGTCGTCGCCGTGGCGGCATGGCTGTCCACCCGGAAGAAGCTGATAAGCTCAATCAACTGCCCGGCCTGGGCACTCATCTCCTCGGCGGTCGCCGCCAGCTCTTCCGACGAGGCCGCACTCTGCTGAGTGACCTGATTGAGCTGGTTCATCGCCAGATTGATCTGGGCCACCCCGGTGCTCTGCTCTTGCGAGGCCGCAGTGATCTCCTGCACCAGGTCGGAGGTACGCTGGATATCCGGGACCAGATGTTCAAACAGGGCGCCCGCCTCTTCGGCCATCGACACACTCTGGCTGGCCACCTCGCCAATCTCCTGCGCCGCGACCTGACTGCGTTCCGCCAGTTTGCGCACCTCAGCCGCGACCACAGCAAACCCCTTGCCATGATCCCCGGCTCGCGCCGCCTCAATCGCCGCATTCAGTGCCAACAGATTGGTCTGATAGGCGATGTCATCAATGATGCTGATCTTGCTGGCGATCTGTTTCATCGCCTGCACTGTCTGCTTGACCGACTCGCCGCCCTTGACCGCATCATTGGCCGCCTTGGAGGAGATGTTATTGGTGATACGCGCACTTTCCGTGTTCTGGGCAATCGACGCCGACATCTGCTCCATGGAGGCTGAGGTCTCTTCGACGCTGGCCGCCTGCTCACTGGCCCCCTGGCTTAACGATTGCGAGGTGGCACTGACCTGCTCGGCCGCACTCGACAACGCATCCGCCGACGAGCGCACCTCACGCATCATGTGCGCCATGCGGTCCACCATCTCCTTGAAGCCATAGAGCAGCGAGTTGCGCAGTTGCTCATCCACCTCGATATGCAGATTCAAATCCCCACCGGCCACTTGCCGGGTCATCGCCACCGCATAATCCGGCTCGCCACCAAGCTTGTGGATCACCTTGCGCGAAATAAAGAAGCCAAGGCCGGCACCGAGCAGGCAACCACCAACAATCGTACCAATCATAATGGTGGTGCTGCGGGCGTAGATATCCTCGGCAACCTTAGCCTGCGTCTCGGCATGCTGCAGCTTCTGGGTCTTGATTTCCGACACCAGCTTGAGCATGTCGCTCACTGTGCCCGCCATCTCACCCTCAAGCAGCTTGTTGGACGGCTGGGTCTGCAACAGCGGCTCGGCTTTGATCATCGTAAACAGTTTTTCCAGCCCGCTTTGATAAGCCGGCCAGAGCTCGTCAAACTGACGTAATAGCGCCTTGCCCTCATCCGAGACAAAGCGCGGACGCGCATTCTCCATATCCTGATGTAGCGCTGCCAGCGCCCGATCAGCCGTCTGCAGATAGGTATCGCGCTGCTCACTGGTCTCGGCCAGCATCGCCGCACGGATATAGCGCCCCACCGCCAGCAAATCGCTGTTGGCTTGCGCCGCATTCTCCATGCCCAGAAAATCGGACTTGTGCATCACCTCAGACATCCGGTTGAGCTCGCGCATATTCATAAAGCCCACCAGCCCCACCAGCACCGACACCAGCACCATGACCATAAAGGCCAACGCCAGCGTGGCACGCAAGGACAACGATTTTTTCGTACTCATCATCTTCTCCCGTGTTGACGCATCATCCCTGGACACCTGATTAGGCGCTCATCGCTGCCGCCTGCTTTTGCACACGCTGTAACAGACCGGGGATATCCAGGATCAGGGCCACTTGCCCAGATCCGAGAATGCTCGAGCCACTGATGTCACGCAGTGCAGTGAACAGCGGGCCCAATGGTTTGATCACAATCTGCTGTTCCCCCAACAACTGGTCGACAATCAACCCCAGTTGCTGGCGACCCAAGCCGACCACGACGATGTTCTGTCGCCGGGATGGTTGCCCGGGGATAGTGAAATGGTGCCGCAGGTTAATCAGCGGTAGCGGCCGGCCACGCAACTCGCGATAGCTGTATACCGCCGTCTGATCGACATCCGCCGCCTCCAGACATTCGGTGACCATATCCAGCGGGATCACCAGCGGGGTATTGCCAACATTGACCAGGAAGCCATCAATAATCGCCAGCGTCAGGGGCAGACGAATACGCACGCAGCATCCGGCCCCCGGCGTAGAATCCAGCTCAATGGTGCCGCGCAGCGCCTCGACATTGCGTCGCACCACATCCATCCCCACCCCGCGCCCGGAGAGATTGCTGACCTGATCGGCGGTCGAGAATCCCGGCTCGAAGATCAGGGCATACAGGGCGTGGTCATCCAATTCAGCCTCTTCAGCCAGCAGACCGCGCTCTATCGCCTTCTGACGAATCCGTTGTGCATCCAACCCGCGGCCATCATCACTGACCTCGAGCACAATCGAGCCCGACTCATGGTAGGCATTCAGGCGCAGCGTGCCCTGCTCCGGCTTGCCGCGTTGCAGGCGCTCTTCAGGTAACTCCAGGCCATGGTCCAACGCGTTGCGCACCAGATGGGTCAAGGGTTCGCTGATGCGTTCCACCACGGATTTGTCGAGTTCGGTCTCCGCCCCGTCGATCACCAGTCGAATGCGCTTACCTAGCTCCTGACTGGTATCGCGCACCACGCGCTGGAAGCGCTGAAAGGTCTCACCGATCTCGACCATACGCAGACGCAGTGCCGACTCGCGGATCTGCTCGACATGCCGGTTAATCGCGGACACCGCCGCCAGCAGTTCACCGTTGGCCTGCTGACGCGCCAGTAACTCGCCCCCTGCCGCGGCAATCACCAGCTCACCGACCAGATTGATCAGCTCATCCAGCTTGCCGGCGGACACCTTGAGCAGCGCCGTTTCCGCATGGCGGTGATCACGGATCTGCTGCTGCTTTTGCAGCGCCTGTTCGACCGCCTGTGGCGGCACGCGGCGGGCCTCCACCAGCACCTCACCCAACCGGCCGGCTGCCGGATCACTGGCCTGTCGGCTCAGCCCCTCCTGTAGCTCGCGCTCGGTCAACAGACCGCTCTGCACCAGCAAGGTACCGATCTGCTGGTTGTCCTCCGGCAGATCCATAATCAGTTGCAGATAATCCTGCAACTGGCTCTCCGGCGGCAGGATATGCAGGGTGGAGAGGTCATGGATAAACTCAAACACCTCCTCGATCTGCTGCTTGCTGGCCGAGGTGATTACATCCAGTTCAATCCCCAGATAACACCGTTCCGCTTGAAACGCCGCCCAGGCCGGCAACCCCTGGATAACGACCTGCAGATGGACAATATTGCCCAAGCGCGACAGGTAACGCAGGAAGGAGGCGGGGTCAAAACCATACTCGAACAGCGACTCATCAAAACGCAGAGACAGATGCCAGTGTGGCTGGCCAGCCATGGGCTCGGCGCGTGGCAGAGTCTCCACCGGCGGCTCGACGGCGGCCGGGACGACACTGTGAGTCGCACCTGGGCCAGCCGATGGCAAGGTGTCGGCGGCCGTGCTGTCCGCGGTCGCGGTCATCGCCAACAAGGCAGCGTAGTGAGCAGCATGCATCTGAATCAATTCACTGGGCGGCTCACCGGCGGCCAGACGATCCAGTTCAGCGGCCAAGATATCGAGCCCCTCCAGCAACAGGGAGATCTGCGCCCGACTGAAGGCAGCACCGGCATCCCGCACCTGCATGATCAGCGTCTCTTGCTGGTGGGTGAAGGCAACAAAGGCCTCCAGCGCAAACAGGCCGGCGGACCCCTTGAGGGTATGCGCGGCACGGAACAGCCGGTTGACGGTCTCGGGATCGTCATCACCCTCGTCGAGCGCCAGCAACGCCTCTTCCGCCTGTTGCAGCAGATCCCGTCCTTCGACCAGAAAACTGGCCAGTAACTGATCCCATTGGTCTTGGGTAAACATTTACGCCTCCTGGCGACCCTCGCCCGCCAACACGATGGCATCGCCAAAAAACGGGGCCAGCCGGTACAGATCCAGCAACTCAATCACCGCCGGCGAGTGCGACACCATGGTCAACTGCTCGCCCAGATGGTTACGCAATGCCATCAGCAACTGCAGGCCAGCGGTATCAATCTCGCTGACACCGGCCAGATCCACCCGCCAGTCACCCGCCAGTTGCGGCAATGCATTCAGTTGCTGCTGATATTCACCGACCTCGTAAATGGTCAGGTTGCCGCTGAAAATGGCCGACATGACCCCGTCATCATCCTGATGTAGTGCCAGCATGACGCCCCCTTACAACAGCAATTTGGCCACCGCGGCCAAGAGTTGCGGTGGTTGGAATGGCTTGACGATCCAGGCCTTGGCGCCAGCCGCCTGCCCTTCCCGTTTCATCGCCTCCTGGCTTTCCGTCGTCAGCATCACCACCGGGGTGAACTTGTGCTCAGGACGGGTTTTCAAGGTACGCAGGAAGGTAATGCCATCCATGTTTGGCATGTTGACGTCACTGATGATCAGATTGATGCGCTGGCCCGTCAGCTTGGAGAGCGCATCCTGCCCATCACAGGCATCAATCACCGCATAGCCCTCACTGACCAGTGCCGCCTTCACCAACTGACGGATCGACAAGGAGTCATCCACGATCATGATGGTCTTGCCCATATGCAGTGTTCCCCCGGCTACAGCCGCTAAAAGAAAGTGACCTCACTGGACGGAGCCGTGTAACCGGCAACCCGCCCCTGATGTTCTTCATCGGTGGTAAAGCGTTCCCGGAATTGACGCTCCCAGACTGCGAGATCAAAGCTGCCGCTCAGATCCTGCAACAACGTCTGATGAATCACGTCGAGATCCGACTGCAGGTGCGCCAGGATCTGGTTGACCCGATCCTGGAACTGCAGTCGCACCATGATTTGGGCAATCATCTCGGCACTGTCATTGGAGAGCGCCAGCAAGCGCCCCCCCGCCAACTGCACCTCATCAATTTCGTGTACCAGTTGGCCCACCACCTGACCGACGGTGTCATCCAGCAGTTGCAGATTGTGCTCGTCGGTCTGCACCAGTTGATCTGCGGCATGAATGGTCGATGAGATGGCCTGGGTGACCAAGGTGACCTTGCCGCCAATTTCCCGCCCGGTCTGCCCGGACTGGCTGGAGAGGGTTCGCACCTCGTCCGCCACCACTGCAAAGCCGCGCCCGGCCTCGCCAGCGCGTGCCGCCTCAATCGCCGCATTCAAGGCCAACAGATTGGTCTGGCTGGCCAGCCGCTGCACCCCAGCCGCCATGCTGTTGAGCTCCTGCATATATTGGCCGAGTTCGTTGATCGCGCCCTGCAAGCGGCCCTTATCGGCCCGCGCCCCATCAAAGGCCGCAATGACCCCGGCCAGCGCCTCGTTGGCGCGGGTCAGCACCTGGGTCACCGACACGTGCTGGGTCACCTCCTTGCCAAACAGGCTGGCGCTGGTGCGGTTCTCCTCATCCAGACGCGCCATCAACAGGGTGAAATCACTGACCACCCCTTCGATGTTGCGCTGCACCAGGCCGGAGACCACATCCAGCTGTTTCTGCCAGGCCTGCAGCACCTGCGGCAGTTGTTGCAGGAACGGATCTGGCGCAGCCATGTTGATGGTCGCCGGTTCATCCTGTGGCGTGCTGGTTGCTGCACACGGCGGTGCAGCCTCACCGCGCGATGACAGCCAGCAAGCACGACCCGCGCCAAGCCCAGCCACCAACAGGCAGCTCAATATGAGCCATTGCTGTTGCCACCCCGCCACCAACACTCCGCTCAACCAGCCAATACCGGCTATCGCGACCCATAGCATTCCCGCCCCCTTGCATCTCGATGCGGAGCATTCTGACTCCACCACTGCCCAAGCTTAGAAAGGATTCCTGCGCTGTGACGTGACGACGGAGCACTGTGCACACACGCAGAGAAAGGATGGCGAATCACCCGATGCGGTAATTTGTTGAAAAAGTTTATTAATCCGCAGAAACAAGTCGCGATGCGGGCCACGTGGGCTGGCTACACCCTGTTAGATGTGACAGGGGTAATGGGAAATGTCTGGTCACAATGCCGAATCTGCGTCAGACAGCAAATTTCAGCCAAATCCTTGATCCGGGAGGGGGATCGCTTTGACAAGCAGGGGAAGCATCACGCACAATCGGCGGATATTCCTTTCAACCGGAACGCCGACCATGACTGCGGAACAACAGAACTTTTCCACGCTAGAACAGGCCTTTTCTCTCGGGAATGGCCAAGACTCGGCCCTGAACTGGTTGAGAAAGAACCGGACCCAGGTTGCTATCTTCCTGGTGAGCGGTATCAAGCTCGAAGGCGCGATCAGCGGTTTCGATCAATACAGCGTGCTGCTGACCGATGCCCACGGTAACCAACAGATGATCTACAAGGCGAAGATCTCCACCATCGCCCTGCTCGGCAGCCGCGGCAGCAACACCTTCCAGCGTCCGCGCCGTCCGGCGCGCCCGGGTTACGAAGACCGTCGTGGTGCCCCCAGCAGTGACGACAACGTCGAGCACGGCGAATAAGCCCACAGCCGCTGTCGCGCGTCGCGCACTGCCCACCGTACATAGACCAAGACCGGCTTCTGCCGGTCTTGGCTTATCTATCCCTGCCGCCTCAAGGGTGTGACAACGATGACCAGTCGGGCGTGCCGTCACGTACCAGCACACAGGCCATCCCCGCCGCGTGCGCGGCCTGACGGCCAATCTGCGTATCCTCAAACACCAGACAGTCGGCCGGGGCCACGCCTAGTTGCTGTGCGGCCAGCAGGAAGGTATCCGGTGCCGGCTTGTGGGCCGTGACATCATCCGCCCCCACCACCACCGGAATAAAAGCAGCCAGTCCGGTTTGCGCCAGAATACGATCCGCATTTCGATGCAGTGAGCCGGTGCCGATCGCCATCGGCCGCCGGCCAAATTCGCCAGCCACCAGATGTTTCATCGCGGTGAACGGCACCACCTGCGGCAGTTGTTCGGCAAACAGCGCCGCCTTGCGCGCCGCCACCGCCTTGGGGTCGAAATCCAACTGCTGCCTCTCGGCAATCATCAGTGCAATCCGCCCGCTCGGAATCCCCCCGCACTCATACAGCCATGCCGGATCGCAGACAAAACCGAACTCCTGCCCCACCGCCTGCCAGGCAGCCAGATGCAGCGGCATGGAGTCGACCAGGGTGCCATCCATATCAAAAATCAGGGCCTTGAACGGCTGTAAATCCATCTTGTTGTCTCCACTAAAACCGAGGGGAGCCACAGCTCCCCTCGAATGGTGTCTGGATCAGAGCAGACCCAGGTCGGTCATCACCGTACGGATACGCGTCTTGGTGGCCTCGCTGAGTGGCATCACCGGCAAACGGCACTCTTCGGAACACAGCCCCAGCAGGGAGGCCGCATACTTGGCACCGGCCGGGCTTGGCTCGGCAAACATCGCCTGATGCAGCGGGATCAGCTTGTCCTGCAGCGCACGGGCAGCTTCCCACTGACCGGCCAGGGTCAGGTTCTGCACTTCGGCCACCAGCTTCGGCGCCACGTTGGCGGTCACCGAGATGCAGCCGGTACCACCGGAGACGTTGTAGGCCACAGCGGTGGCATCTTCGCCTGACAGCCAGATAAACGGCTTGTTGATCAGCTGGCGCTCGCTCCACGGACGGGCCAGATCACCGGTGGCATCCTTCAGGCCGATCACGCGCGGCAGTTCGGCGATGCGCGCCATGGTCGCCGGCTGGATATCCACCACCGCACGGGCCGGGATGTTGTAAATGATGATCGGGATATTGGTGGCATCGTGCAGGGTCTTGAAGTGGTAGAACAGCCCTTCCTGATTCGGACGGTTGTAGTAACCCGCGACATGCAGGGTGGCATCAGCCCCGGCCTGCTCGGCCACTTTGCTGTACTCAATCGCCTCAATCGGGTTGTTGGAGCCGGCACCGGCAATCACCGGTACGCGACCGGCGGCCTGCTTGACCACCAGCTCGATCACCCGGCAATGCTCTTCGTGCGAGAGGGTCGGGCTTTCGCCGGTGGTGCCGACCGGCACGATACCGTGCGTGCCCTGCTCGATGTGCCATTCCACCATCCGGCACAGTGCTTCTTCATCCAGCTGGCCGTTCCGGAACGGGGTAATCAGCGCAACGATCGAACCCTGAATCATAGTCACTCCTTGTCAACAATACGGAATCCAAAATAAAAAACCCTGGTGACGATGTTCGCTACCAGGGTTTCAGAACTGCCCAGACGCACCACAGATTACGCCTGTACGAAAACCACCCCGGTAAAGTGAGGTTTTTTGCATTTTCGTTTCAGGGCGCAGCAGATCATGGGTTGGTCTGTTATCAGTGAATAATGCGTGCAATTGAGCAGCATAGTTCTGCATCGCCCGGAAAATGTCAAGGCCGGGCAAGGCGTGTATAATCGCGCCGCCGCATTGCAGGAGAGCCGCATCATGTCCACCGCCCAAAGCCCGGTCAGTCAATTACTGGAACGTAACCTGTCGCTGTTTGCCGGCAAACGACTGCTGGTCGCCGGTTTCTGGGAGGATGACTACCTGTGTACCCTGGCCGCCGAAACCGCCGCGACCACCCTGCTGTGCACCGACTTTCATCGTTACCGCCAACTGCAGGCTTGCTCGGCGCCATCGACCTTGGTGACCCTGTTCGACCATGCCCTGCCAGCACAAAGTGATCGGTTTGATGCGCTGCTGCTCTGCCTGCCCAAGGCCAAGCGCGAGACCGAATACCTGCTCGCCTCCCTGGCCCCCTGGCTCACCGCAGGCGCCGATCTGTTCCTGGCCGGTGAGAACCGGGGCGGCATCAACAGTGCCAACCGCTTCTTGGCGCCGTATGCCGACGCAACACACAAGATCGACAGCGCACGGCGTTGCAGCCTGGTGCATGCCGCGCTGAGCAAACCGGTCGCCGCTTTCGAACTCGACGCCTGGGTGCAGTCCTACCCGCTCACCCACGGCGCGCAATCGCTGCAGATCCTGGCCTTGCCCGGGGTGTTCAGCGCAAACGAACTGGATGAGGGCACGGCCCTGCTGCTCGATCACCTGCCACCGCTCAGTGGCCGTGTGCTCGATCTGGGCTGTGGTGCCGGGGTGATTGGTGCCCTGCTCGCCGCACGTCAGCCAGATTTGCAGGTCGAACTGTGCGACATCAATGCGCTGGCGCTGGAGTCCGCGCGTCGCACCCTGGCCGCCAACGGCCTCAGTGGCCAGGTCTTTGCCTCAGATATGCTCTCAGCGGTGCAGGGGCCACTCAACGCAGTGATCACCAATCCGCCATTCCATGCCGGCCTGAATACCCTGTATGCGCCAACCGAGCAGATGATCCGCGAAGTGCCAACCCGGCTGGCACCGGGAGGCCAACTGTGGTTGGTGGCAAACGCCTTCCTGCGCTATCCGCCCCACCTTGATGCGGTGTTCCAGCAGCAGCAGGTGGTGGCCGAAAATCGCCGCTTTCGGGTCTATCAGGCGCATTGAACCGGGCATCGCACAGAAAGTAGGCTTAACAAGGCCTCAATGAATCTGCTACATTGCCTATGAACCCGCTCCTTACCTCGCCTGTGCGAGGTAATTTTTGGAGACGGGCAGAAAGCGCTTTCAAGGCAAGGAGTGGGCAGATGGCTGGTGTACTGGCAATGATCCTGGCGGGCGGCGAAGGCACCCGGTTGCAACCGCTGACTGTCACCCGCAGCAAACCCTCTGTCCCGTTTGGCGGCAGCTACCGCCTGATCGATTTTGTGCTCAACAATTTCGTCAACTCCGACTTTCTGCGCATCTACGTCCTGACCCAGTTCAAGTCGCAATCACTCTATCTGCACATGAAAAAGGGGTGGAACCTGAGCGGGATCAGCGGCCGGTTTATCGATCCCATCCCGGCGCAAATGCGCATGGGTAAACGCTGGTATGACGGCACCGCCGATGCCATCTACCAGAACCTGGGATTCATCGAGCTGACCGCGCCGGATCAGGTGTGCATCTTCGGCAGCGACCATATCTACAAGATGGATATCCGGCAGATGCTGGAGTTCCATAAAGCCAAGCATGCCGTCCTCACCGTGGCCGCCATCCGCGTGCCGCTGACTGAAGCCAGCAAGTTTGGCATCATTGAGGTCGATGCTGACGGTCGCATGATCGGGTTTGAAGAGAAGCCGGCCCATCCCAAGGCGATCCCCGGGCAACCGGATTACGCGTTGGCGTCGATGGGCAACTACATCTTTGACACCAACACCCTGTATAACGAGCTGACGGTCGATGGCGATAATGAGCAGTCGACCCATGACTTCGGCCGCGACATTATCCCGTCGATGTTTCCGCGCGCGCCGGTCTATGTCTACGACTACAGTACCAACCATGTCGAAGGCGAGAAGGGAGATGTCTACTGGCGGGATGTCGGCAGCATCGACAGCTACTGGCAGGCGCACATGGACCTGGTGTCTGATGAGCCTCTGTTATCGCTCTACAACCGTAAATGGCCACTGCATACCTATTACCCTCCGCTGCCGCCGGCCACCTTTATTGATACGCCAGCGCACCGGGCCAATATCTCTCATTCCCTGATCTCCGCCGGCTGCTACATCCAGGGCAGCACCATAGAGCGCAGTGTCATGGGTTTCCGTTGTAATGTCGCCCCGGGGAGCTTGATCCGCCATTCCGTCCTGCTTGGGGATGTGAAAATCGGTGAAGGCTGTCGCCTGTCACGAACCATCATTGACAAACATGTTGAAATTGCACCCGGTGTCGTGATCGGTGAGAATCTGGATCTCGACCGCGAGCGGTTTACCGTTTCCGAACAGGGAATCGTTGTTGTCCCCAAGGGCGCCAGGATTGGTTTCTAATTAAAATGAATATTCTGTTTATTGCCTCCGAGGTTGAAGGCTTCGCCAAGACTGGCGGCCTTGCCGATGTGGCCAAGGCCCTGCCCTTGGCTTTAAAACGTCGCGGTCATGATGTGCGTATTGTCATGCCGTTTTATTCGACGATTGCCGGTCGTGAAAAGGCCGGTCATCTGGGTGGTTTTACCTTGCCCACACGTCCCGGCCATACCGATATCCCCTATCAGGTACGCGAGCTGATGCTCGAAGATGTCCCGGTGATGCTGATCGAGTTCCCCAACTACTTCGATCGCGCCAGTCTGTATGCCGAGAACAACAGCGCCTACCCGGATAACGGCGAACGCTTTGCCTTCTTGTCTGCCGCAGCGTTACAGCTCACCGAGCAGATCGGCTTCCGACCGGACATCGTGCACTGCAATGACTGGCATACCGCACTGGTGCCCATGCTGCTGAAAACGCGCTACGCCCAGTCGCCGTTCTTCCGTGGAACCCGTTCGGTGATCACCGTGCATAACGGCGCCTTCCAGGGGATCTTTGAACGCCATCAGTTGTGGGCACTGCCGGAAGTCACCGACACCTACAACGAAGCCATCACCCAGGGTCATGCCTACATCAACTTCCTGAAGTGTGGCGTGCTGTATGCCGACAAGATCAATGCGGTGAGCCCGAGTTACGCCTCCGAGCTGATGACCTATCTCGGCGGCCACGGCATGGCCAAAAACTTCCAAGAGCGCTCGGCGGATCTGTGCGGGATCATCAACGGCTGCGATTACGCCGATTGGGATCCGAAAACCGATCCGTTGATCCCGGTGAATTACGATCTGGATCATCTGGATCGCAAGGAGCTGTGCAAGCACGCCCTGCAGAAGCGCGCCGGCCTGCCGGTCAATGATACGCCGCTATTTGGCATGGTCTGTCGCCTGACCGAACAGAAGGGGCTGCACCTGCTGCTGCCGATTCTGGAGCGCTTCCTGGTACACAAGGTCCAGGTGGTGATTGTCGGTACCGGTGAGCCGGCGCTGCAGGATCGACTGACCGATCTGATGCGCGCCTATCCGGATCGTCTGGCGTTCCTGTGTGCCCATGACAACGGGCTGGCGCACCTGATTGAAGCCGGTAGCGACTTCTTCCTGATGCCGTCACTGTTTGAGCCGTGCGGCCTGAACCAGATGTACAGCCTGGCTTACGGCACCCTGCCAATCATCCGTGCGGTAGGCGGGTTGCGCGATACCGTGGTCGATTACGATGCCCAACCGCGTCAGGCTACCGGGTTCAGCTTCCAGGAGCCGGAGCCGCTGGCATTGCTCTCCACCCTGCGCCGCGCACTGCTGTTCTTCCTGCAAGAGCCGGAAGCCTATGCCCAGGTTCAGCGCACCGCGATGCAGACCCGTTACCTGTGGAGCGACTCGGTACGCGAGTACGAACACATGTACCAGCAAGCGCTCGGATTGGGGGCGAGTTACTGATTTTTCGCGCGTGTTGGTGTCTGGATGGCGGATTTGCTTAAAATTCACGCCATCACACTAAAACTCGCAAATCAGGTGTTGACGCAGGCCTGCGAATCGCTAGAATGCGGGCCTCAGATGCGAGGGTGGCGGAATTGGTAGACGCGCTAGCTTCAGGTGTTAGTGTCCCTAGGACGTGAGGGTTCAAGTCCCTCCTTTCGCACCAAGTTTTACGTTGGCCGGCAACGTTAAAAGCGGTGGTTGCGCTCACAACCGAAAAAAGGGCAGGCAAGTGAAGCGAGGGTGGCGGAATTGGTAGACGCGCTAGCTTCAGGTGTTAGTGTCCCTAGGACGTGAGGGTTCAAGTCCCTCCTTTCGCACCAACTCTTTTAGAGTGCACTTGTCGATGGGCTGACCCATTGAAAACAGTCAGAATCTCTGCGCGAGGGTGGCGGAATTGGTAGACGCGCTAGCTTCAGGTGTTAGTGTCTTCGGACGTGAGGGTTCAAGTCCCTCCTCTCGTACCATCTTCCAGATGGCGAGCAGAGAACAGAAACATGCCGTTGGCAGCATGTAAAATTCGCCGACAACAATTTGTGCGAGGGTGGCGGAATTGGTAGACGCGCTAGCTTCAGGTGTTAGTGTCCCTAGGACGTGAGGGTTCAAGTCCCTCCTTTCGCACCATAAATTGTGAGCCCGGAGTGCACAGCATTCCGGGCTTTTTGCTATATATTCAGTGTCAAATTTGTTGTCGAACTTTCTTTCCATCAAAGAGGATGTGCACAGATGGCGCTTGATGAGATCCACAACTACTACGAAGACCTGGTCCAGCAATATATCCATGCGCTGGAGCTGGAGATCACCCGCGACGCTGACTACATCGACGATCTCGCCTGCCTGGCGCTGAATCAGCTGCCGGCCCACTACATCCGTTTCAGCGTCGATATGGCGCACTTCATGACCGATGAGAAACGCCATGAGATGGAAGACCGCGTGGTGTTTGCGGTGACCAGCGCCATCAACTGGCTGGATAAAGAAGAGCATCGCCGTTCGCGCGACGATTAAATCTGGCTCTGCCGACCCAAGCGCCCGCCCCTGTTGCGGGCGTTGTCGTTTCTGCTACCGACTAGCCGGCACGGGTGAGCCGTACCACTGACTCGACATGTAGCGTATGCGGGAACATATCCACCGGCTGGACGCTGTCGGCGTGATAACCCTGCGTTGCCAACCAGGCCAAATCGCGCGCCAGAGAGTCGGCATCGCACGACACATAGACCACAGTGCGCGGCGCCATCTGTACGATGGTCTGCAGCACGATGCGCTCACAGCCCTTGCGCGGCGGATCGACCACCACCACATCGGCGCGATAACCCTGCGCATACAGCGCCGGCACCACCTCTTCAGCCTTGCCGGCATGAAACTCGGTATGGGTCAGCCCATTGCGCGCCGCATTGGCACGCGCATCGTCAATCGCCTCCGGCACCAGCTCGATACCGACCACCTTGGCCGCCTGACGCGCCAGAAACAGCGAGATGGTGCCGATGCCACAGTAGATATCAAACACCGTCTCGTGACCGGTCAGGCCGCAGGCGGCCAACGCCGCGCGATAGAGCACTGCAGTCTGCGCCGGATTGATCTGGTAGAACGCCAGCGGCGACAGATCGAAGCGCAGGCCGTCCAATTCATCACTGATCACCCCCTCGCCCTGCAGCACGCGATTATCGAAGCCCAGGATACGGTTGCCCCGCTGCGGGTTGATGTTATGCACCACGGTACGCAGCTGCGGCCAGCGCGCCAGCCGGGCCAGCAGGTCGTCCTGCGCCGGCAGCGTGTCACCCAGGGTGACGATCACCAGCATCCACTCGCCGGTGGTGCGGCCATCGCGCAGCATCAGGTAGCGCACCTCGCCGCTGTGCTGCGTCTCGTCATAGGCGCTGATGGCGTTGTCGCGCAGCCAGGCACGCACCTCGGCCACCAGCTCGGGCACCAGTGCCGGCTGCACCGCGCAGTCATCGCAAGCGACTAGCGCATGGCTGTTGATTTGATAGAAGCCGAGCTCGGCCCCGTCTGCCCCCGGTTGCACCGCATAGAGCACCTTGTTGCGATAGGCAAACGGCGTCTCCATCCCGAGACAAGGCTGCACCGGGTAGGCCAGTTGATGCTTGGCCAGGGCGGCCTCGACCAGTTGTTGCTTGCGCACCAGTTGCGCCGGATAGGCGAGATGACCGAGCTGGCAACCACCACACTGCTGATGCGGACAGAAGTTAGTGACACGGTTGGCATCGGCCTGCACCACGTTGAGCAGCCGCCCCTGCGCATAACGCGGCTTTTCGTCTTCCAGCACCACCTGCACCGTCTCGCCCGGCAAGGCACCACGCACATAGATGGTCCGGCCGCCATGGCGGGCCACGCCATCGCCCTTGGCGGTCATGCTGTCGATTACCAGCTCGAGGGTCTGGGGCTGCGTCATCTGTCGTTCTCCTGTCGTGCCGGGTCGCCCTGTGCAACCGGCCGGCATTCTAGCATGACGCGGCATGGCTGGCGCCCGACACGAAAAAACCCCGGCCAGGGCCGGGGTGGAAGTGTGGACGTTCTCAGGACAGCAAACCGAGGATTAACGCGCAGTCGCCGCGTGCAGGCTGACAGCCGGGGCGGACGCACTGCGCGCCACCCACAGCTCGCGCCACTTGCGCACCGCAGTGACCAGAATCACCAGACCGAGCACCAGCATGATCACCGACAGCACGCCGTTGACCGGGTTGTAGCCCTTGGCGGCCGGGTTGAAGTAGACATGGGTCATCATCCAGTAGCCGGCATAGTTGACGGTGACATACAGGTAAGCCAGCGGCACCAGGCAGGTCAGCATGTACCAGCGTTGCGGTGCCAGACGCAGGATGATGGTGGCGCCGATGATCAGGCCAATTGAGGCCATCAGCTGGTTGGAGACGCCGAACAGCGCCCAGACCGAGCCGATATCGCCGGACATCAGCAGGTAACCCCACATCACGCAGGCCAGCATGCTGGCGCCGATCAAGCCCGGCATCCAGTCGATGCGCTTGAGCGGAGCGTAGAAGTCACCGAAGAAGTCCTGGATCAGGTAGCGCGACACACGGGTGCCGGAGTCGACCGCGGTGAGGATAAACACCGCCTCGAACATCACCACGAACTGGAAGAAGTAGGAGGCCAGGTGGCTGAACCACGGCACACGGGTAAAGATCGAGGACATGCCCACCGCCAGGGTCACCGCCCCGCCAGTACGGCCATACAGGTCAATGCCGATCTCCTTGGACAGCGTCGGCAGATCCACCACCTGCATGCCCAGCTTGGCAAAGGCTTCCGGGGTGGCGTTGATGGCAAAGTAATCCGCCGGATGCAGCGCGGTGGCAGCGACCAGCGCCATCACCCCGACCACACACTCGGCCAGCATGGCACCGAAGCCCACCGGCAGCATGTCACTCCACTTATCGACCAGCTTAGGCGTGGTGCCCGAGCCGATAAAGGCATGGAAGCCGGAGATAGCGCCACAGGCGATGGTGATGGAGATAAACGGCCAGACCGGGCCACCGAGTACCGGGCCACCGCCGCCGATAAACTGGGTCAGCGCCGGGAAGCGGATTTCCGGGTTGATAAAGATGACGCCAATGACCAGCGCACCGAACACGCCAATCTTCATAAAGCTGGAGATATAGCCGCGCGGGGTGAGCAGCAACCACACCGGCAGGGCCGTCGCAAAGAAGGCATAGACCGGCAGCGCCAGGCTGATGGTCTCGGCACGCAGGCTCAACCAGTCACCAAACGCGCTCTGCTGGATATATGGGCCGATAAACACGCACAGCAACACGGCGATAAAGCCGACCCAGGAGGCGGTCTTCAAATCACCGGTGACGCGGTGCCACAGGCCGACCACCATCGAGATCGGGATGGTCATGAATACCGCGAACACGCCCCAGGCGTTACGCTCCAGCGCATGCACCACCACCATCGACAGACCGGCCATGGTAATGGTGATGATAAACAGCATGGCAAGCCCGGTGCACCAACCGGCAATCGGTCCGAGTTCCGACTTGGCCACTTCCGACAAGGACTTGCCTTGATGCTTCATCGAGGCGAACAGCACCACGGTGTCATGCACCGCACCACCGATCACCGCACCGATTAGCAGCCAGACCAGACTGGGCAGATAACCGAACTGCGCCGCCAGCACCGGGCCGACCAACGGGCCAGCGGCAGCGATAGCAGCAAAATGTTGACCAAAGTTGACCCAGCGGTTGGTCGGCACATAGTTGCGACCGTCTTCCAGCTGGTGGGAGGGGGTAACTTCCGTATCGTCAGCCTGTAGCACCTTGCGCACAAAGAACACGCCATACAGGCGGTAGGCAATGGCGAGGATGCACAGGGTGGCGATAACAAAGGTAATCGCGTGTTGCATGGTAGGGCACTCCGTTGGCAGCCCCTGTCCGTCGGGGCGTTATCGCAACTCTACGCAGCGGCTGTCCAGTCACCAGTGCCACAGCGGCGAGCGGTCGCCGGCGGGGATAAGTGGTAGAAATCCCGAGGTGAGTGGTTGATGGCGTTGGCAGGGTTGCCCTGCCGGCACGCCCACTCACACCGTGTACGCCACCGTGTAGGTTGGCGCTGAGCGAATAGCGAAGCCCAACGTTTACCGCGCGGCTTTCTTCTGGGATATACCCATGGTTACGCCCAATGGATGCTGCTGTGTCCGTTCCGCCCTGGGTCGGCATTGGTGGTTGTCTCACCATCTGCTTGGCGGGGCGTGTTAAGGGCCGAAGCCGCGGCCCTTAACAATCCGGCGGCTACCCGACTGTCTGGCCCTACGGGTTCCCTCGTCATCCGCTACGGGCCAACGGGCCGTTATCGACGCGTTCCAACGCGGCGATAACTGGCTCGGCATCCATGCCTCGCCCCCTACCCCTACGCTCCTTCCTCGGCCAGACAGACGGGGCTAAGCTCCAGAGCAAAAGCCAATACCCCCTCACTATGCAGGCCAAAAACTTGATAACAACCATGATTCACTAAACAGGTCGTTTCCTGAGCACCATGATTGCGGTAGCCTAGGGACTCAAATAACACAAGCCGCCTACAAGATGTAACAGGCTGCACATCCCTTCCCCTATCGGCACGGTGACAGCCACAAGTCAGGGGCGGTAGCTAGGATGTTTGGGTGCGGGCTTGGATCTGGCGCGTTGCATAGGTAGATAGGAAGCTGTGTTGCCACCTATCATCGTCGTATGATGGTTGAAGTAAAAAATAGAATTTAAACAATGAGTTAAAGTAATGAACTCTTGTTTTCATTGCTGGATAGATGGCATTGTACTGCGGGATAGGTGGCAAAAGGCCGCTTAATAAATTGTTATGCGTTTATATGGTTTTGGCTGATCGCATCAAAAATTTGCAATGCACATCAAGTTTTGCCACTTCTAAATGCTCATTTGGCTACTTTTGTTCCATAGTAAAGTTTTATATATGGAGATTTTTTATGAAACCACTACGACTCATTTGCATTGCTTTATCGCTTGTTTTGTCTTCTTTTTTCAGTTTTTCATACGCCACAGTAAATAGTGATCCTCTTTTCATCAACATGACAACCGATGATATGCATCGTTCTGAAATGGCCATTGGTTTTGGCAAAAACCAGCTACTTAAAGGCCATTCATTGGTTGTGTTTATAAATGATAAAGGTGTCATGGTTGCGTCAAAGAAAAATAAACACCACTACATGATGCAGCAACAGATGATCCTAGACATCATCAAATCAGGCGGTGTGGTTTATGCCTGCCCAAGTTGCATGAAATTCTACAAAATTGATAAAGCTGACCTAGTTGAAGGAGTTAAAGTAAGTAACCCAGACCTCATGGAAGGTGAATTATTTAAACCCAACATAAAAACGCTCAGTTGGTAGACAAAACGCATAACAAAAACTTGGTGTGGGACCGCTTTGCGGCCCCACAAGTCGAAGTTATAACGTCTATGAAGCTGTCTCATATTTATCAAGGAATGAAATGGAAGAATATTGGAATCCAATGGTTCCTGAGCTATCGGTCTCGGACTTTAATAAATCACTGAGTTTTTATCGTGATCTTCTCGGTTTCAAAGTTAGAAATCAGCGACAAAATCCAGATTTTGCTTATCTTGAGCTTGAGCGAGTTCAGATCATGATCGAGCAGATACATCAGGGTGCTTGGATTACTGGTAGCTTAGACTCGCCATTCGGTCGAGGCGTAAATTTTCAAATGGAGTTATCAGATATTAGCTCTGTATACAGCCAACTTAAGACAGCGCAAGTTGAGCTGTATAGAGAATTATCTGAAGCATGGTATGACATTGGCGAT
>JAYROM010000053.1:0-5224 GCA_041911695.1 Aeromonadaceae bacterium | reverse complement strand
CCATTGCCCGTCGAAGATCCAGAATATCGGAGCTTGCCGCATAGCTATAACCAGAGGGTAACGAAATACAATTTAAGCCCGTCTGCTTGACACCTGCGGCATTCACCGGGACCACAGAGAGCACACTCAACACCAAACTGCCTGACGGAAAAGCACCGACCGCCGCAGCATCCTGACAATCCGTTCCATTGATCTGAATGGTTGCCAAGGCACTTAATGACGCCCCCGCCGAAATCGACACTGAGGTACCGGTGAAATCCCCCCAGAAGCCGGCCATGCGCAGATCAGCGGTCAGCAGGCGCATAGCGACACGAGCGTTCTCCTGCAACTCACCATCGCCAAGAGAGGTTTTGGTCACCCCTTTGGAGATCACATATAACGACAGCAAGCCACCCAGCAGGAACAGGCCAAGCACTATCGCTATCATCCACTCCACCAGGGTGTAACCGCGCATCTTTTTCATATGACGGTCCTCACCACTAACTGCCGGTGTTTCTGGCTAGCCGTCCCGCAGGTCACATTCGCACTCTGCTGGGCACTCCCATTCATCTTCTCCTTTGATTGCCAAGCGATGGTGATCACCACACTGGCCATGTTGTTACTACCAATACGGCTCAACGCGAGGCATCCGGTCGGCGCTAGCAGGGCGCTATTCACATTAGCGGTCGCCGTCCCCAGCAGTTGCTCTTGAAAATTGAACAAATCGAAGTCCACCAGCGCGCTTTGTGAGCAACCGGAGGCCAGTACAAAACTGGTGGCACACCCCGGCAGGGTCAGCGCCGCAGAAGAGATGGCGGTGGAATAGGTATCGCCACTATTCGGCAGTTTGGTGTTGATCCAGGCACTCTTGTTCAGTCGTAACCGCTCCACCATATCATTGGTGACATACATAGCCAGGGTCCGTTGGCGCGCTTCATAAGAGGAGACCTTGGACAAGCCTTGCACCATGACCAACCCCAGCAAAGCGGTGGATAAGATGATGGCGGTGACCAAAATTTCAATCAGTGTAAAACCAGAAGCCGCCCTGGATATTCCCGTTCGTCTACACATGTCGCTGCTCCTGGTCAGTTATTTCCAGCATTGGTCGACGGTGCCGGTGGAACTGGATTTGGTCCCATCCTGCGTTAGTGACAAGGTGGCACACAGGGTATCCGAGGCCTGGGCTCCCGAGGCGGTGGCCGTCAAGGTATAGGCCGAGGTACCAGAGAGCGTTACCCCGATCGCGTAATACCCGTTTTCAGTGGTATAGGTTGCACCTGAAGTTGCCGTGAGTCCTAGACTCATCAGCGAGCCATATTGGCTGTTATCCAGAAAATAGCTCTCTTCCAGGTTGGCGATGCGCACCAGTTGCGTCCTCGCCTCGCTGCGACGGCTGGATTGGACATGTTGCAGATAGCTAGGCACGGCAACCGCTGCCAGGATCGCAACTATCACCACGACCAGCATCACCTCCATCAAGGTAAATCCCAGACCCCGCGTTATCTTCACTGTCATCGTTCCCTCGTTATCTTCTAATAAGTATAGAGCAATCACTCTTTATTTTTATGTTGAACCGCCACCATCGAGCGCACGCAAATACAATAAACAGCAACCTATCAATAACATTTGGATATATTACACCATCACTAAACACTGAACTTTCATTTACTTATTTCAATTTCGTGCAGCCAGAGAATATAACCATCTAAAAACTACGGACAATATGAGCCAGAAGGACATCCATTAATCCCGGCATCACTCGCCTTGCACAGTAAACTGCTACCGGATAGATCCACGATCACCTTGGCGGCGCGACAACCGGACTCCTTGTTATAAAAGGTCATGGTGGTCCCGGCATTGAGCAATAATCCATCCGGCGAAAACCGAAGTAGCTGTTGGTTACTTGTTATCGAGATGTACTGGCCGAGCTGAAGACTGTTCATCAACGACACCTCTGCCGTCGCCGTCGTCTTCAGCACGCCGTCATTGTCAGTGTCGATGAACATTTGTAATTGCTGTCCGTTGCTGCTCACGCAGCTCTTGCTGCTGTTGGCGTAGCACAAGGTCACCGTACTGCCGAGCGCAATCGCCTGGCTACGGGCAGAGTGGACGGCATTGAAAAAATCACCCGACGCATTATCGATGGCGTTATCGATCAGAAAACCCCGCAGCGACAGGGTGCCGAGCGACATCAAGATCATGCCAATGATGATGGCAACAATCAGTTCGATCAGCGTAACACCGAGCATCTTGTTCATAGTCAGCCCCAAAGCGCATTGCCAGTAAAGCGCACCACAACAGGCCAAATGCTACATCTCGCCTCACAGCCTTCAGCGCGATAGGCAGTCGACTTATTTATAGATAACTCAAGTGTAGCAGCCACTTGCATTGTCAGAATTGAATGTCAACTTAGCAGAAAAGCTGACAGTTCCAATATAGAAATCACAGGAATATCAACCAATTTGTGTGAATGGATCGGTTTTACTTATCTTGTGAGGAGATAGAGAAGGCGCAGTGTGCGTGGTGGGCATCGACACACCGCAGCAGCGCTGTGGTTGGACAGCAAGGCTAGCGGCCGACAACCGCCATTATTCTCTTGCCGTTCACGCCACCATCTACAGCTGCATGCGGAAAGCTGATTGCCCCCGACGCCGGTTTTTTGCTAGTTTACGTGACACACCAGACCGGGACGTCACGCACCAGGCCGATGCGGGTGCGCGCCCCATATTTGCGCAAGAGGGATCTACATGAGCCGTTTTTCTTTGGATAAAGACAAAATCAAAATCCTGCTGCTGGAAGGGGTACACCCGAACACGGTGGACACTTTCAAGGCTGCCGGCTACACCAGCATCGAGTACATCAAAGGCTCGCTGGATGAAGCAACCCTGAAAGAGAAGATCCGTGATGTGCATTTCATTGGCATCCGTTCCCGCACCAACCTCACGGCTGACGTTCTGGCTGAAGCGCACAAACTGGTCGCCATCGGCTGCTTCTGTATCGGTACCAACCAGGTAGACCTGAAAGCCGCTGAATCACGCGGCATCCCGGTATTCAACGCCCCGTTCTCCAACACCCGTAGCGTGGCCGAGCTGGTACTGGGCCAGATCCTGCTGCTGTTGCGCGGCATTCCAGAAAAGAACGCCAAGGCCCATCGTGGTGAATGGGACAAGAGTGCCAACAACTCGGTGGAAGCACGCGGCAAGAAGCTGGGGATCATCGGTTACGGTCATATCGGTACCCAGTTGTCGATCATCGCCGAAAGCCTCGGCATGAAGGTCTACTTCTACGACATCGAGAACAAGCTGGTGCTGGGGAATGCCCACCAGGTTGCCACCATGGATGAGCTGCTCGGCCTCGCCGATGTGGTCACCCTGCATGTACCGGAAACCGCCTCCACCAAGGATATGATTGGTGCGGCTGAACTGGCCAAGATGAAGCCGGGTGCGATCCTGATCAACGCCGCCCGCGGTACCGTGGTCGATATCCCGGCCCTGACTGCCGCACTGGAAAGCGGCCACCTGTCCGGTGCCGCCGTCGACGTGTTCCCGGTCGAGCCGAAGGCCAACGGTGAAGCCTTCACCTCGCCGCTGCAAAAGTTCGACAACGTGCTGCTGACCCCGCACATCGGCGGTTCGACCCAGGAAGCGCAGGAGAACATCGGTCTGGAGGTCTCCAGCAAGCTGGTGAAGTACTCCGACAACGGTTCGACCCTGTCTGCCGTCAACTTCCCAGAAGTCTCGCTGCCGGAACATCGCGGTGCCAGCCGTCTGCTGCACACCCACCGCAACCAACCGGGCGTGCTCAACAAGATCAACCAGAGCTTTGCCGACGAAGGCATCAACATCACTGGTCAGTATCTGCAGACCACCGCAGAGATTGGTTATGTGGTGATTGATATCGAGCCAGGCCGTGGTGAAGAGGCACTGGCGCGCCTGAAGGAAATCGACGGCACCATCCGCGTGCGCATGCTGTACTAATCGACAAGCCGGTTAGCCGGTGTCATGAAAAAAGCCCCGGCAAACTTGTCGGGGCTTTTTTGTTCATCGCATTATCCAGTTATTGATGATTGCGCTTGTTGTAGGCGTCATGTCGCATATGAGTCACTAAAACAGGCTAGTCACGTCCTGAGGTTCGGGCAGCAGCGGCATCTGTAACGGCTCGACCCCATAGGTCAGATAGAGATGCTCGGCGGAGTTATCGACCACCAGAACCGGCTCGCTAGTCACCGGCAGTTCATGGTCAACCGGACTAACCCCGAAATAGGCATCTAGCGAGGCATTATCATGGCTAAGTAACCCTTCCGGTGCCAAAGCAGGCGCCAATGCACTGTCGACCATCTGGCCGGTCGGATGATTTACCGAGGCCACATCGGTATCCAGGCCGGTTGAGTCATCCAAAAAGCTCTGGCTGATGCCCACCTCGGGCAGTTGCGCCACCGGCACCCAACGCCCACCCTGCTCATCGCCAACCCCAATTTGCAGACCACTGGCCGCCAACTCAGCATGGGAGACCAAAGACTGGATCTGCAACGTGCCCTGCTGAAAATCGGCATGCAACTGCGCCATCACCTGGCCATTGCCATCCAGCAATTCGACGCCATCCAGGCGATGACCAGCGATCTGGGTGGCATACCCTACCCCGGTCTGACAATGCACAGCCCCGTCATGCCACGCATAACGAATACCATCTATGTCCAGCCACCCTAATGTCGCCACTTTGTGCCTCCTGACAAACTCAACAAGAGTATGCACCCGAACTGCGGCCGATGCATCTACTGGATCGGCCGCAGTGCTTGGCAGTTACTTAATATCTACGCCTGTACTGTGCAGGTAGTCCTCTAACTGGGTCAGCGTGGTTCCCACCAAGGCCCCTTGCAAAATAATAGTCTGACTAACTTCCGCGCCGGCGGTGCCGCTATTGCCCGCAGCAAACACCTGGACAATGGCATCAGTGCTGCTGGTTGATGGATTAGCGGAGGTGCCGCCAACTCCCACACTGATATAGTCCGCAGCATCGATCGGTGTCTTGCCGCCATCCAGCACATCGGTCAACACCAGTTTGTCGCCCTCAGCTTGGCGGAAATCGATCACGGTGTCCGTTCCCTTGTCCATATCGGCCTTAGCACAGACGAAGGAGTCCGCCCCAGTGCCGCCGGTCAGGATGTCATTACCGATACCACCAGAGATGGTGTCACTGCCTTCCTGACCGAAGATCCGATCATTCCCGTCGCCACCATCGAGAATAT
>JAYROM010000052.1:0-20374 GCA_041911695.1 Aeromonadaceae bacterium | reverse complement strand
TGCAGAGTCGTATCTGCTCATGCTAGTCGCTCCTTTAATTTGCTGGTAACAAACGAAGGTAGTTTATAGCATGGGCTCTCTACGGGCATAGCCCCGACTGGACGTTCAACACCTCCATAGGAGGGGGTTTTGGGATGACAACAAAAAGGCCCTGTCTTGCGACAGGACCTTTTCGTTTTATCTGGCGGTGAGGGAGGGATTCGAACCCTCGATACGTTGCCGTATACACACTTTCCAGGCGTGCTCCTTCAGCCACTCGGACACCTCACCGTTTTTTGATTCCTTGTTTAAGGCGTGGAATCTCACCTTTGGCGACACCAGAAATCATTCCAGCATCCCAGTCGCTTCACAGCCCGCCGTGAAAGCCCGCGCAATTTAGAAGAATCCCCTGTCCGGGTCAAGGGATTTTTCAGTGCGAACGCGCGACTGGCGGGTTATTGGCCAACCGCGGCCGGCACAGCACGCAGCTGAGCCAGCGTCTCCTCCAGACTGGCACTAAACTCCACCACACCGGGAACCGCCTGGAAGTGAGCACGGGCTAAGGTTTTCAGCGGTTGGAACTGGACCTCGGCGACCCATAACGGGATACCGGCACGCTGTAGATCGTCGCATAGACGCTGGAAACCCGCCAGGCCGCCAGCATCCAGTACCGACACCCCGTCCCACTGCAGCACGACGCCGCGACTGCCTTGTGCGCGTTCTAGGATCTCCGCATACAGGTGATCGGCTGCGGCAAAGAACAAGGGGCCTGCAATCCGCAGCGCCACCCAGCCCTCCGGGATCTGACCGTGCCAGCGGGTCTGCTGCCGCAGATCGCTTAGCACCGTCATCCGGGCCATATCACGCATAAACAGCAATGAGGCGAGCACGATACCGAAGGTGATCGCCACCACCATGTCGAACAGCACTGTCAACGCGATACAGACCAGCAGGACCAGCACATCGCTGCGCGGCGCCTTGCGCATCAGGGCAATCACCTTGTGTGCTTCGCTCATGTTCCAGGCGACCATCATCAGCAAGGCGGCCATCGCGGCCAACGGCAACATCGACAACCAGGGGGCCAGCAGCATCATTGCCACCAGCACCACGATAGCATGACAGATCGCCGCCACCGGCGAGCTGGCACCGGCGCGTACATTGGCCGCCGAGCGAGCAATGGCCGCAGTGGCGGTGATCCCGCCGAAGAATGGCGCAATCAGATTGCCCAGCCCCTGGCCCAGCAACTCGCCATTGGAGTGATGACGGGTATTGGTCATCCCATCGAGCACCACGGCGCACAGCAATGACTCAATAGAGCCGAGCAGTGCCATCGAGAACGCGGCGGTGATCAGTTGCTGTAGCGTGGCCCAATCCCAGTGGATAGGCAGACCATCTGGCCCGGGCAGCGTCCATGGCAACACGAAATAGGGGGCCATCGGCGGGATACCCTGCCCGCTGCTGCCATCCGGCGCCGTCCAGCTAAAGCGGCTGCCGATAGTGGCGACGCTGTCGCCATGCAAGCCGACCAGCCAAGCCACCAGCATGCCAATCAGCACGGCCGGCAAATGCCCCGGCACCGGCAATTTGAGCCGTGGCCAGATAATCAAAGTGGCCAGCGTCGCGATGCCAACTAAGGTGTCACCGGGTTGCAGGGTGTGAGCCGCCCCCATCAGCGCCTCAATCTTTTGCAGATAATGACCCGGCAGGGTGACATCCAGACCAAAGAAGTCCTTGATCTGCAGCGTCGCAATGACGATCCCGATCCCCATGGTAAAGCCCAACGTCACCGGCAAGGGAATGTAGCCAATCAATCGACCTAGCCGCCCCGCGGCCATGATCACCAACATGATTCCGCACAGCAAGGTGGCCACCAGCAAGCCACCAATGCCGAACTGCTGTGACACCGGGTAAAGGATCACCACAAAGGCGGCAGTCGGGCCGGAAACGCTATAGCGTGAACCACCCGACAACGCGATGGTGATACCAGCGATGATGGCGGTATACAGCCCATGTTGCGGCGGCACGCCGCTGGCTATTGCCAAGGCCATGGAGAGAGGAATGGCAATGATGCCAACAGTCAGACCGGCAATGATGTCGCGCAACAACCGCTCGCGGGAATAGGTCTGCGCCAGGCAGGACTCTCGCAGTGCGCGCCCGATATTGCTCCAGTGAAGGGAAATGAAAGTGTTCATAACATCCTGAACGCTAAAAATGGACTAAAACGATAGAAATGATCGCAATAATGCTACGCCTGATGCGCGTATCCATCCACATCTGGCATCAATATTTTCGTTTTTGCTCATTTCAAAAAAAAAGACCGGCGCGGATCAGTCGCCGGTCTCGCCCTGTCAGGCCACCCGGAATTGGGCAACCAGCCCTCCCAAGGCAGAACTCAAACCTTGAAGATCGTCGCAGATGTTCTTGACCTGTTCGTTCTGCTGTTCCACCTCACCAGACAGATGGCTGATGTTGTTGACATTGCGATTGATCTCCGTAGTAGCCAGGCTTTGCTGCTCGGCCGCGCTGGCAATCTGCGCATTACGGTCATTGATGATCACCACCGCCTCGGCGATAGCTGCCAGCGCTCGACCGGTCTCGGTGGAATGGCGGATATTCTCGGCACTCAGTTGTTGCGTCTGCTTCATACTGTTGGCCGCCGCTTGTGCCCCTTCTTGCAACCGACCAATCATGGTCTGAATCTCATTGGTGGATTGACGGGTCTGGTTGGCCAGATTGCGCACCTCATCCGCCACCACGGCGAACCCCCGCCCCATCTCACCGGCACGCGCCGCTTCAATCGCGGCATTCAGCGCCAGCAAATTGGTCTGTTCCGCAATCCGGCGAATCACATCCAGTACCGATCCAATCTGGTCGGTTTCCGTCACCAGATTGCTGACGACGCTGTCCGCAGTGGTCACCTCTTTATCCAGGCGGTGCATCGCCTCAATCGCCACAGAAATAACCTGGTTGCCCTCTGTAATACGATGATCTGCCAACACCGCAGCGTCAGCGGCCTGCACCGCACTGTTGGCCACCTCCCGGGTGGTCGCGGTCATCTCATGCATCGCCGTGGCGACACTTTCGGTCTCATGGTGCTGACGACGCACATTCTGATGCCCCTGCGATACCGCCAGCGACAGTTGCTCGGAGGCTTCACGGCTCTGCTCGCTGGCCTGGACCACGTGCTGCACCGTCTGCGACAGGTTCGAGCAGAAGCGGTTGAAGGAGCGAGCCAGCAGGGCCAGTTCATCCTGACCACTTTCATCGAGTTTACGTGTCAGGTCGCCGCCACCCGCGGCGATCTCATCGAGCCCCTGGGCCGTGCCACGTAATGGCCGCAAAATGCTCTGCGCAATAGCCCACGAGAGCAGCCCAAGAATCGCCACCAGCGGGAGCAGGATCTCAAGCACCACAGTGACCAGCGAATAGAAGAACTGATGCACATCATCGGTATAGACGCCGGCACCGACAATCCAGTCCCAACCCGGTAAACGCTTGACGAACGACACCTTGAGCACCGGATCCGTCATGCCCGGTTTCGGCCAGTAGTAATCGACAAATCCGCCAGCGGCCGAGGCTTGTGCCACACGGACAAACTCGACAAACAGCGCTTTGCCTTGCGTATCCTTGATCTGGCTGAGATCTTTGCCTTCAAGTTCCGGTTTGGCGGTGTGCATGATCGCCCGCGCTTGGCTGTCGTTGATCCAGAAATAGTTTTTGTCACCAAAGCGCATCTGGCGCAGCGTCTCTTTGGCCATGGTTTGCGCCTGGACGGTGGTCAGTTTGCCGGTTGCCGCCTGTTGCTCAAAATAGCGCAGTGTCCCTATCGCACTGTCGACCAGTTGATGCATGGTCTCGCGGCGGTCCGTCATCACCACCTGAAACGAGAGATAAAGACAGCAGACCGCCAGCAAGACAGTGCCAATGACTGCAATCACCGCATTGCCAAGCAGGCGCTGATAGATAGTCAGATGTCGTAACCACATCGCCGTACCCTCCATCAAGGTTTGAACGGGATGTAGCAAGAAGGTTGCCAACGACCAAGTGGCTTGTGGGCCGTATTATCGGGCCATAAATATCAATTTATGGCCCGATAACCGCACCTGGCGATGCATTTTGCAAATCTCGATGGGTCACCGACGCAAAATGCACAACGCCCATCGGATTGGGATGGGCGTTGTGCGTGGCTGACTGTGGAACAGGTTGACGAAGTCAGTCATTCATCTCCGGGTCATCCATGCCCGGCACCGATAGGCGGTCGACGGGGACTGTCACCGCCATCACGCCCTGGAGTTGATCGAACGTCAGACGCGTGGTCGCTAACTGATTGGCAGGCAGGTCAGCGGCAAATACTGAACTCGAAGTAATAACCAGACCCAGGGTCAATAATGCAATCCGTGTATTCATGGTGAGGGCTCCTGTGTGAGTACGCCATGAATATAAGCGACCCATGTCACAAAACTTTTTCCAGCGACGGGAAATTTGTGACAATTTTTGGCAAGGCACCTAATAGGCATTCCCGACGCAGTAAAACTGCGCATCGATTGCGTTTCAGCGTCGATATAAATAGAAATGGATGCCGGGTTAATAAACAAAAGGCCGTCTGCAGGACGGCCTTTTTACAGGGTGCAACAAGGTCAATCGTTCATTTCCGGGTCATCCTGGCCCGGCACGGAGACACGTTCACCTGCGGTTTGCAGGTCAACCGTTACCCACCCCTGAATTTCGTCATATTCCAACTGGCCTGGCGGCAGTGGTTGTGCTGCATGCGCTAACCCGGCGGTCGACAGCAATATACCGAGGGTGGTCAATAGCATCAGTCTCTTCATGTCAGATACCCCATTCCTTTGTGATGGCCTCTTCACTATAGCCTATGAGATAAAAGTCACAACATGCCGTATGAATTGATGATATGCCGATGCTGAATAATCGATATATTAATTCGTGATAATTGATTTATTGGCGAGCGAATAAAAAACAGTGACAAACGAGATCGATATTAATGAAACGACACGCACTGACGGTTCAAATAAAATAGTCTCGCCGCGATCTTATCGTGTGCACCCAAAGCCCTCTGGGTAAAACAAGGCTGTTCATTTAAGAGAGATTGCACTGTATTCAAACATCAACCAGCGTGCGTGATTGGCAGGGGACCTGCGGGCTCCCCCGCAGGCAATGTGACAGGTCAGGCTATTATCAATCAGGGGTCAGACTTCCAGCACATCCGGCCGATCCGACGGTCCGGCACCATGCTGATGCTGATCACGCGCCACGCTTTGCACGGCAAAGAACAGATAGCCTTGAGAGATCAGGAACAGTAACCAACCAGGGACCACCGACAGCCATCCGCTCAGCGTGGCCAGTGCAATCAGCAATACCACTGGCGTCACCGCCGTACAGGTCAAACGCAATAACAGACGGTATGGCATCCGGACGCGTAACAGCCCTGCATACACCATCCCGCCCGCCGCAAACAGCAGTACCTGCAGCAGGCGATAGACAAACTCCACCGCCACCACCGGCAGGAAGGCCAGCGGCTTGATCAGGCTGATGGTGCGTTCCAAAAAGGCATGTGCCTGGACTTTGTCCAGCCGGTAATCACTGATTGCCGAGAACGGATAACTGCTCACATCCCCCTGGTTATCCACGATCATGCGATCTGACAGCACCACTACCGGGGCTTGCAATTCGGCATCACTCGGCCGGCTATTGGTACGACTGTCGATCACCACCACCGGATCCCGTTTGCCGGGCAAGGTGATCACATACGGCATCGGCGCCTCAGTCTTCAGCACCCCCTGCTCGATCCGCAGGTCAGGTAGGCGGTCAATGATCGTGGTCAGGTAGTTATCCGCCACATCTTCCATGATACGACCCACCTTCCAGGTCATCGGCAACGAAGCCAGTGCCACCAGACAGAACAGGTACCCCAGCCCAGTCCCGCGCCAACGTTTGGCCACATCGACATAAAACGGACGGGAGTAAAATGCCAGCCAGAGTGCCGACCAGGAACGAAAATGCTGCACCGAGAAGATCTCCTTACCAGATAAGGCGCTATCAAGCGGTCATGATACTCGAAATTGCCCCAGCCTGCGCGCATTGACAGGCGGACAAGCTATCATCGATATTTCATCTATCTTTCCCTAGTGAGCCATGACCACCCATGACCCATCACGACGATCGCTTTACCCGTACCCTGAATGCCTTCGACCAAGCCAATCTGGCTGACCCGCGCTCGGATATCGACGAACAGGGCGTCGCCCACCCTAGCGAATGGCTGTATGGCCGTCGGATGAGTACAGAGTTGGCGCACTTCTGCCCGCAAGCCAGTGAGGCTTTGCAGCTGGCCGCCCGTGCCCAGCATCTGGAGCGCTGGATGATTCCACGAGATAACTTCGCCCGTGACCGCGCCGGGTATCTGGCCTGGCGTAATGCGCTCAAGCAGCGGCAGGCGCAACGGGCGAGTGAACTGATGGCGGCAGAAGGCTACGATGAGACGTTACAACTACGGGTCGCCAGCCTGATCCGCAAGGAGCGTCTCAAGCAGGATGTGGAGAGCCAGACGCTGGAGGATGTCGCCTGTCTGGTGTTTCTGCGTTATGGCTTTACCCAGTTTGCCCAGGCACATGATAAAGAGAAGATCCTAGATATCGTGCGCAAGACCTGGCGCAAAATGTCAGATGCGGGCCATCAGGCTGCCCTGGCCCTGCCCCTCCCGGCCACCGACCTGGCATTGGTCGGCGAAGCACTCGCCGGTTAATCTTGCCAATCGCCTGCGCCTTGACGCAGGCAAACAAAAAGCGCCCGTCAGGGGCGCTTTTGCTGCATACCGACAGCCGGTTTCCCGGCCAAAGCCATTAGGCGATAACGGTGACGTTTTCAGCCTGCGGGCCCTTCTGGCCCTGGGTCACGCTGAACTGCACACGCTGACCTTCGGCCAGGGTCTTGAAGCCCTGAGAGTTAATGGCTCTGAAGTGAACGAATACATCCGGGCCTTGGTCCTGAGCGATAAAGCCAAAACCCTTGGTTTCGTTGAACCACTTAACCTTGCCGGTGCGGACGTCAGACATAATCTATTTCCTGAGTTACGAACAAAACAGTGCCTGTATTCAGGCGGTTAGGGCTGAGAGGTGATGGACTTACGTATGTAACGAGGGATACCGCGGGGGTTTACATCGTTGACGAACAGATAAGCACTTCCACGCTTTCAAGCTGGTTGTATTGTATGCGTTTTTGCCGGATTGCTGTCAATTGCCGACCAGGCAAAACCCGTGAGCAAATCCGAAAACGGTGACCGGGGTCTCGCTCTGACCGGCAATGTAGTCGCTGTATTTGCAAAGGTTTTCACTCAGCAGCGCTGTCTTGCCACGGGTGCGCCTCGACCCCGACCTGCATCACATTACAGGCCGCCGGCCGCATCACCAGCACCGCCAATTGACCGCTGTGCGCATCCGCCGCCAATTCACACCCGGCGCGCAAGGTCACCTCGCCTTCATGGGTCGCCAGATGCTGCAGATCCAACTCCAGCTCTTTGCCCGGTGCCAGTTCAATCACCAATTGGCGGGCGTCGGTCAACGTCATCCGCTGCCCCTGCGCATCAATCACGGTTGCTTGGTAAAAACGGTCTGCTGTAGACATGATGATCCTCCGTTATGCCCTGTCGGGTGAAGGCTTACCACCACCCCAACAGATTATGCCCAATCACGGCTGCCCAGATGACCGAGGTCAACCCCAAGGCCAACATGACAGCGGCAGAGCCCAGGTCCTTGGCACGACCTGACAACTCATGATGTTCCGGACCGATACGATCAACCACGGCCTCGACCGCGGAATTCAGCACTTCCACAATCACCACCAGCCACGATACCGCCAGTAACAACAGCTTCTGGGTCACCCCCTCGCCCAGCAAGAAGGCCAGCGGGGTCATCAGCACCATCAGGATCAACTCCTGCCGAAAAGCTGCTTCATGCAGCCATGCCGAGCGCAACCCCTGCGCACTGTAACCTGTTGCCTTGATAATCCGGTACACCCCGGTATTGCCTGGTTTTGCCAACGCACACCCCCTGTTAAGTAAAGTACAAATGCTAGCAGAGTGGCGCCGCAGGCTGAACAACGGCGACCTTTCTTTGTCCGGATAATTGTCTTTGCGCAGAAATTTGATTTATGGTGATGCCCTTAATCGTCTTTTGCCGAGCCTAGATAGCGTCAGGGAAGTACCATGTCACACCCCACCGATGAACTCCGAACCCGCAAGATTGAAAGCCTGATTACCCCACGAGAACTGGCACGCGACACCCCGGTTGAAGCCGAGCTGGCCGCTCACATTCTCTCTGCCCGTCAGGAGATTGAAGCGATTCTGCGTGGCGATGATCAACGACTGCTGGTCATTGTCGGCCCCTGCTCGCTGCATGATCCAGCCGCCGCGCTGGAGTATGCCCGCCGGTTGATGCCACTGCGTCAGGCCCTGTCGGACCGCCTGTGCATCGTCATGCGTGCCTATTTTGAAAAACCGCGCACCATCGTCGGCTGGAAGGGGTTGATCAATGACCCGGGGCTGGATGGCAGCTATCGCGTCAACGACGGCCTGCAACTGGCCCGCCGCCTGCTGCACGATATCAACCAGTTGGGCATGCCGACAGCCACCGAGTTCCTCGACATGGTCACCGGCCAGTACATTGCAGACCTCATCAGTTGGGGGGCGATTGGCGCCCGCACGACGGAAAGCCAGGTGCATCGTGAGATGGCCTCGGCCCTCTCCTGCCCAGTCGGCTTCAAGAATGGCACCGATGGCAATATCCGCATCGCGATTGATGCGGTGCGCGCCTCGGCGCACAGCCATATCTTCAACTCGCCAGACAAGGATGGTCGCATGACCATCTACCAGACCAGCGGCAACCCGTATGGCCATGTGATTCTGCGTGGTGGCAAGCGGCCAAATTACGATACCGCCAGCGTCGATGCCGCCTGTGGCGAACTGACCAAGGCCGGTCTGCCGGCTCGCCTGGTGGTGGACTTCAGCCATGGCAACAGCCAGAAAGACCACCGCCGTCAGATTGATGTGGCAGCCGATATCTGCGATCAGCTCAAGCGTGGCCGTACTGGCATCGCCGGCATCATGATTGAGAGTTTTATCGAGGAAGGTCGTCAGGAGGTGGTCGCCGGTTGCCCGCTGACCTTTGGCCAGAGCATCACTGATGCCTGTCTGAGCTGGGAGCAGACCGCCACCCTGCTGCAGCGTCTGGCCGATGCCGCCGCCCAGCGTATCGCCCTGCAATCGGCCTAAGCCATCAGCGCCACCGCGCTGGCACAGCGATCCCCCCCCACAGGCCGTATTCCGGCGACCTGTGGGGCGTGCCACCGATGACGCTACACCGACGAGGGCGGCATAACCCCCAACGGCAGGTAACCCCGCTGCCCCTGCACCCTCACTTCGCCGGTGTGCACGCCAAACACCTGTGCCAGCAAGGCGCTGTCAAGCAACGCAATATCCCCGGCTGCCACCACTTGTCCTTGTTGCAGACAAAGCAGTTGATCCGCCCACGCCACCGCCAGATTAAAGTCATGCAGCGCACAGATAATCTGAATCCCCTGGCGAGCCAGATCGCGCAACAGTGCACACACCTGTAACTGATGATGCCAATCAAGGGCTGCCAACGGCTCATCCAGTAGTAGCAAACGCGCCTGTGGATTGAGTGACGGCCACACCTGCAGCACCGTTTTACCAATCAGCAGGCGCTGTTGTTCCCCCCCTGACAGGCGGGAAAAATCACGGCCCAACAACGGACCTAACGCCAGTCGCTCACTCACCTCCGCCAACGCTTGCTGCCAGGCAGCGGATTGTCCCGGGAACAGATGTCGTGGCATATCGAGCACCTCCCAGGCCGGCATCGGCAAGGCGGTGGCCTGGCGCTGCGGCAGCATGGCGCGTCGCCCGGCCTCACGGGCCATATCAACATCCGGCAAGGCATCGCCCGCCAACCGGGCACGCATGTGGGCCGGGATCAGCCCCGCCAACGCCGACAACAGGGTGGATTTGCCACTGCCATTCGGCCCAATCAGCGCCATAAAACCAGGCGTCGGCCAGCGCAAGCCGGCCAGCTGCAAACGCTCAGCAATGTGCAGATATTCAATCTCAAGCATGACGGGTCACCAGCAGGTAAATAAGCAGCGGTGCGCCCAGCGTGGCCGTCACCACGCCGACCGGCAACTCGCCGGCCATAAACAGGGTACGCGCCAGCCAATCAGCCCACAGCAGTACAATCCCCCCCGCCAGCGCCGAGGCAGGCAGAACCAGTGCGACCCCTTGGCGGGTCAACAAACGCATCAGGTGCGGCACCAGCAGACCGATAAAGCCGATGGCCCCCGCCATCGCCACGGCGACACCGGAGAGCAAGGCCACCACCAGGATCAACTGCCAGCGCAACCGCTTGAGATTGACGCCCAGCAACTGGGCATGTTGTTCACCGAGCTGCAGCAGGGTCAATGCGTCGCGCCGCCACAATAGCCAGCCAAGGGCCAACAGGTAGGGGATCGCCCACCAGGCGCTTTGGTCCTGACTATAGGAGAGACTGCCCATCATCCAGAACAGGATCTCGCGCACCGACGTATCATTGGCCAAAAACAGCAACCAGGTGGTCACCGCACCGGCGCCAATGCCCAGCGCCACCCCGAGCAACAACAGGCGTGCACTGTCCAGTCGCTGCCCGCGGGTCAGTCCAAGCAGGATCAGCGTCATCAGCATGGCGCCACCAAACGCCGCAGAGGAGAGTCCCCATAATGGCAACTCGGCGCCAGCCAGTCGCGTCAGCACCAGCGCCAGCACTGCACACATTGATGCCCCCCCAGAGACGCCAATCAGCCCGGGCTCGGCCAGCGGGTTATGCAGCAAGGTCTGCAAAATACAGCCACTGCTGGCCAGCCCAGCCCCCAGCAGAATCGCCATCCAGGCCCGCGGCCAGCGGATCTGCCACAAAATCTGTTCCGCCAACGGGTCGAGATGCCCCGGCCAACCCAGGCGTACCGGGCCCAGCCAAAGGGTCAATCCGAGCGATACCAGCAACAATAGCCCCAACCCGAGCAACCAATGCCCGAGTGGTGCACGTCGCCAGGTTTCCATTTGCAGTCCGTGACTCATTCTCTCTCCTTGCGCCAGGGCTGACATACTAACACCGGCCGCGCGAGCAGGCATCGGCCACCGTAGTACACCGGCTGGTTTGCGCTGAGCCTGGTCGCTGACATCTGGTTGTAGTTTCAGCTATTGACTTGGTCTTGTGGCGGCGTATAACAGCGCCAGATTTCCGGAGAGCCACAATGAACCCGATTTTTACCAGTTCGCTGCTGTTGGTGTGCAGCAATGTATTTATGACCTTTGCCTGGTATGCCCATCTCAAGGAGATGTCGCACAAACCCTGGATTCTGGCGGCGCTGGCCTCTTGGGGCATTGCACTGTTCGAGTACCTGATCCAGGTGCCCGCCAACCGCATCGGTCACGAGACCTTGAGTGTCGGTCAGTTGAAGATCCTGCAAGAGGTGATTGCCCTGACCGTGTTTGTCCCGTTCTCGGTGTTCTACCTCAAAGAGCAGATCAAACTCGACTATCTGTGGGCCGGGTTATGTATGTTAGGCGCCGTGTTCTTCATCTTTCGGGAAAAACTGTTCGCCAGTTAACTCTGTTCGCCTGATGGGGTGGAGTCGTCCGTCATCGTTGCGTATCCTTAACTCATTATCGATGAGTTGGAATTCAAGGAGTTGTGACGATGATGGAACTGGAGGACATGCTGGAGATCCTGGCCAAACAGGATGGTTCAGATCTCTACCTGGCAACCAATGCCCCCCCCTGCGCCAAATTTCAGGGCTCACTCAAGGCACTGCAAGAAGCGGTGATGCAGCCGGGCGAAGTGGCGAAAATTGCCTATCGCATCATGGATGAGGAGCAGCGTCAGGCCTTTGAAAAAGAGCTGGAGATGAACCTGGCGCTGTCGATCCCCAAGGTTGGCCGTTTCCGCGTCAACATCTTCCGTCAGCGCAATGAAGTCTCACTGGTCGCCCGTAACATCAAACTCGATATTCCACGCTTCGAAGATCTGTACCTGCCCCCTGTGCTGCTTGATGTGATCATGGAAAAGCGCGGGCTGGTGCTGTTTGTCGGCGGGACTGGCTCGGGTAAATCCACCTCCTTGGCCGCACTGATTGACCACCGTAACCGCAACACCAGTGGCCATATCATCACCATCGAAGACCCCATCGAATATGTGCACAGCCACAAGAAGAGCATCATCAATCAGCGCGAGGTCGGCGTCGACACCCGCAGCTTCCATGCTGCGCTGAAGAACACCCTGCGCCAGGCGCCGGATGTCATCCTGATTGGTGAGATCCGCGACCGCGAAACCATGGAGCATGCCCTCGCCTTCTCGGAAACCGGCCACCTGGCGATCTCCACCCTGCATGCCAACAACGCCAACCAGGCGTTGGACCGCATCATCAACTTCTTCCCGGAAGAGCGTCGCCCGCAGTTGCTGAATGATCTGGGCAACAACCTCAAGGCCTTCGTCTCACAGCGCCTGGTCAAAACCACGGATGGCCAGCGTCGCGCTGCCATTGAGATCCTGCTCGGCACCCATACCATTCGTGATCTGGTCAAGCGCGGCGAGTTCGGCGCCATCAAGGAGATCATGGAGAAATCCACCGCGCTGGGGATGAAAACCTTCGACAGCTCGCTGTTTGAGCTGGTCGCCGAAGGGGTGATCAGTGAGGAGGAGGCGCTGAAAAACGCCGACTCGGCCAACAACCTCAAACTGCGCATCAAGCTGTTCCAAGAAGATGGGCAGCTCAAGCAGAGCAAGGACTCGATCAACTGGAGCCTTGACCCGATGGAGAATGACAACGCCGACCCGTTCGCCTGATATGCGCGACCTCGGTTTACGCCTATACTGCGGGTCCTGATTCAGGACCCGTTGTCGTTGGGATATCATCTTCATGCATCAAGAATGGCTGGCATTAGGCGCAGCCCTGCTCTGGGCACTGGCCAGCCTGATCTCGGTACGTCCGGCTGAACACTTGGGCGCCTTCTCCTTTAGCCGCTGGCGTATGGCCTGTGTCAGCCTGATGCTCGGCAGCGTTGCCCTGTTGAGTGGCGGCTTCCTCACGCTGCATGACCACCAGTGGTGGCAGATGGCCGCCTCTGGACTGGTCGGCATTTTTATCGGCGATACCGCCCTGTACGCGGCGCTCAACCGACTGGGGCCGCGACGTTCCGGCCTGCTGTTTGCCAGCAATGCGGTGTTCTCTGCGCTGCTTGGTATCTGGCTGTTCAACGAACAACTCGGTGGTCAACGTATGCTGGGCGCCGGACTGGTGATGGCCGGCGTCATCATTGCTATTGCCTTTTCCCGGCGCAACGACAATAACCGGCTGGAGCAGACCATTGGCCCGCTGCACATTGCGGTCGCCCTGGGTCTGGTGGCCGGGATCTGTCAGTCACTGGGCACCTTGCTGGCCAAACCGGTGATGAGCAGTGGCGTGGATCCGGTGGCCGCCTCCTGTGTGCGCATGGTTGCCGCGCTCGGCGCACATCTATTATTACGCTGGAGTGGCGCTGCCGTTGCCCGGCCACGTCGCCCCATCACCCTGCCGATCCTCGGCTATGTGGCCAGCAACGGCTTTTTGGCGATGGCGCTCGGCATGACCCTGCTGCTGACCGCCCTAAAGCATGGCGATATGGGGATGGTGGCGATTCTCTCCTCCACCACCCCGGTGATCCTGCTGCCATTACTCTGGATGTATACCGGCAAACGGCCAGGGCGCAGTGCCTGGTTGGCAGCCTTTGCCGTGGTGGTCGGCACCGCGCTGGTACTCACCGGGGCACATTAACCCCGGCGGCAGACAATTATCTAGGCGGAAGGCAATGCGCTTGATGGCAGGTTGCGCAGCAGCCGGGCCGGATTGCCCGCATAGACGCCCGGCACACTGATATCGTGCGTGACCACACTGCCTGCGCCGATCACGGCGCCATCGCAAATCGACACCGCCAAAATCGTCGCGTTTGAGCCAATGCTAACCCGATTGCCGATGTGAATGCGCGCCCAGTGCTGGGGATCGGGGTCAGGTCGCCCCTCGCGGAACATATCATTGGCAAACATGACGCCATGACCGATAAAGCAGTCGGCACCGATGGAGACATACTCACAGATAAAGCTGTGTGACTGGATACGTGTGCGCGCCCCGATCACCGCATGTTTCTGGATTTCAACAAACGGGCCAACAAACACCTGATCACCCAGCACACAGCCATAGAGATTGGCCGGTGCGATGATGGTCACCTGCTCCCCGCACTGCACATCAACCACACCGCTTTGCAAAATGCGTGGTGTCCCCATTGTCGTTCTCCTTCATCATGGCGCCGTACTGCGCCTGGTCAGAATGCGGCGATCTCTTCCTGGGTCAGCAGGCGATACTCGCCGGGCGCCAACGCGTCATCCAGTTGCAGTGCGCCGATCTGCTCGCGATGCAGGCGCACCACACGGTTACCCACCGCAGCAAACATGCGTTTGACCTGATGGTATTTCCCTTCATGAATGGTCAACAACACCTCTTGCTCGCTAATCACCTGCAACTGCGCCGGACGGGTCAGCTGGCGCTCACCATGGAGTTGCACCCCTTCAGCAAACTGCGCGGCGGTGTCCGCCGACAGCGGATCGGCCAGCCAGACTCGGTAGGTTTTATCACACTCATGCTTGGGCGAGGTCACGCGGTGCGACCACTGACCGTCATCGGTGACCAGCAAGAGACCTGTGGTATCGAGATCCAAGCGACCAGCACAATGCAGTTTGCCGACCGCCAGTTCATCGAACAGCAAGAAGACCGAAGGATGTTCCGCATCACTGTTGGAGCAGACATAGCCCTCCGGCTTATGCAGCATAAAATAGCGCGGGCCGGTGATCTGTAGTGTCTGATCCAAGGTCTGGACCTGGTCCTGCTCAGTGATGTGCGTCGCCGCTTGGCGCACCACCTCACCATTGATCTGCACCTCGCCAGCGCGGATCAGCTTGCCCGCTTGTGAACGGGAAATCCCCAGGCTTTCAGTCAGAAAGCGGTCCAGTCTCATTAATTCTCTCCTTCGGATAAAAGGTGCCCATTATAGGCAGAGCGCACAAAGCGTGACAGCAAGAGTTGATCGGGCTGGTAATCTCGGCCGCCACATGGAAAATAGTGCCCCGAATACACCTAAACGCATCCGTTATGACCACAGATTCTCACGCCCCTACTCCCGCCTTGCAGTGTATTGCTGTCGAGGCCCTGCAAATCGGTATGTTTGTCACCGGTATTGCCACACAGCGTGCACAGATGGTCATCAGTCGTCCTGGTTGCATCAACTCAATGGAGCAACTGGCCGCCCTGCGCGCCCGCGGCGTCCAGGAAGTCTGGGTTGACCCGGCGCGCGCGCGCAGTGGTGAGCCCGTCACTGCGCAATCGCTCACCGAGATGTCGACCGCCACTTCCGCCTCATCCGGCCACGCGCGCGATCCCGGCAGTGCCGCGCGCAAGGCCAGCCGCATCCACCGGCTGTATAAAGAAGCCAAGACGATGCAAAACAAACTGTTTCGCAGCCTCAAGCGCGGCGAACCATTACAGGTGGCGGATCTCGAAGCGATTGCCGATGAGCTGGTCGACTCGATCTTTGAAAACCGCGATGCATTGTTCTGCCTGGCACGCATCCGCGAGAAAGACAGCTACCTGATGGAGCATTCGCTGAATGTCGCCATGCTGCTGGCCAATTTCGGCCGCTATTTGGGGCTGGATCGCAGCATCTTGCGTGAACTGACCATTGGTGGACTGTTGCACGACACCGGCAAAATCATGATCCCCGATGCCATCCTGCATAAACCGGCGCGTCTGACCGACGAGGAGTTTGCGGTGATGCGCAGCCATGTGCAGCACAGTATCGATATTCTGAAAGATGCCGCAGGCATCACCCCAGTCATGATGACAGTCGCCGCCTGTCATCATGAACGGCTGGACGGCAAAGGGTATCCCTTTGGGTTAAGCGGCGAACGACTCAACCTGTATGCCCGCATGAGCACCATTGTCGACGTCTATGATGCCCTGACAGCCGACCGCTGCTACAAGGCGGGGATGCCGCCGACTGCGGCGTTCCGCATCCTGCTGCAGGGCGCCGGCAGTCAGTTTGATGACGACCTGGTCAGCCGATTCATCAAGTGTATGGGCATTCATCCGGTCGGCACCCTGGTCAAATTGAAAAGCGGCAAACTGGCCGTGGTCATCGAGCGCAACGAGGATGCCCCCCTGCAACCGGTGGTCAAGGTGTTTTACAGCACCGTCGGCCAGCATCACCTCGATGTGCGCATTCTCGACCTGGGTAAAGCCAGCGACAGTGAACAGATCGAAACCGCCGTCGACCCCAAGCAATACGGCGTCGAGATCGCGCGTTATCTGATGTAACGCGGGCTGCATCTCCCAAAACGACAACAGGGCCATCGGGCCCTGTTGTGTTTTCTAGCGTTTGTCACTGGCTTACGGCAGCCGATGCCGGCGCATGGTCAGGTCACCCCAGGCAGCCGCGACATACTGGAACATCGAAGAGAAAGTCAGCACCACCGCGACATACAGCATGATATAGGCAGCCCATACCATCCAGATATTGGCTTCCCAGATCAGGCCGGTCAACGCCACCATCTGAATAGTGGTCTTCCACTTGCCCATCCAGCCGACCGCGACACTGGCGCGTTTACCTAGTTCGGCCATCCACTCACGCAACGCAGAGATCAGGATTTCACGTCCAATCATGGTCAAGGCCGGGATGGTGATGATCATGGTGTTGTAGTGTTCGACGATCAGCACCAAGGCGGTGGAGACCATGATTTTGTCTGCGACCGGGTCAAGGAAGGCACCAAACGGGGTGGTCTGGTTGAGCTTGCGCGCCAGATAGCCGTCAAACCAGTCGGTTACCGCAGCCAGCACAAAAGCCGCTGCAGCCCACAAGTTCGACCATTCGAACGGCAGGTAGTACAGCACCACAAACACCGGGATCAGAAAGAGCCGGAACAGAGTAAGAAGATTGGGAATATTGATCATGCTGCCACGCCGCCGCTTCAAAAGCAGGCCCATGTTGCCCGAATCGGATTAATGATGCAACGCATCATAGATCTTGCTCGCCAGTTCGTGACTGATGCCCGGCACCTTGGCTAATTCTTCTACACTCGCCCCCTTGACCTCCTGCATGCCGCCCAGATGACGCAGCAACGCCTGACGGCGTTTAGGGCCAATGCCGCCGATATCCTCCAAGGCGCTGGCCACGCGGGCCTTGCCGCGACGGGCGCGGTGGCCGGTGATGGCAAAGCGGTGCGACTCATCACGGATATGCTGGATCAGATGCAAGGCCGGCAGGTCGGCCGGCAGATGAATTTCGCGGTGCGTCCCCCCCATGATCAGGGTTTCCAGCCCGGGCTTACGACTCTCGCCTTTGGCAATCCCGATCAGCAGTGGCCGCTTGCCGTCGAGGTTATCCAGTTGCGCCTTGACGATCTCCTCGGCACGTTGCAACTGGCCGAGACCACCATCAATAAACAGGATATCCGGCACCCGTTCACTCTCCTGCTGCTTGCCAAAGCGTCGGGTCAACGCCTGGGCCATGGCGGCATAATCATCACCCGGGGTAATCCCGGTGATATTGAAACGTCGGTACTGGCTGCTGACCGGTCCTTCCCGGCCAAACACCACACAGGAAGCGACGGTCGCCTCGCCCTGGGTATGCGAAATATCGAAACACTCCATCCGTTGCACCGGGGAGGTCAGGGTCAGCGTCTCTTCCAGCTGACGCATGCGTTGCTCTTGGGTGGTACGATGGCTGAGTTTGCTGGCCAGTGCCGTTTCGGCATTGGTGGTGGCCAAACGCACATAGCGGGCGCGCTCGCTGCGGGTGCGACTGGCCACCCGCACGGTACTGCCGGAGGACTGACTCAGCATCTCGGCCAGCGCAGCCTCATCCTCAACCGGCACGTCGATCAGCACCTCACCAGGCACCTGGCGACCGGCCAGGCCCGAGAGGTAGAACTGCAACACAAAGGCATGCAGCAACTCCTCCCGGCTACTCTCGCCTGGCAGTCGCGGGAAATAGTTGCGGGTGCCCAGAATCTTGCCATGGCGAATAAACAGCACATGTACGCTGGCCACACCGCCCGCCAAGGCGGTACCAATCACATCCAGTTCGTCGAGCACATTGCCGCTGACCGACTGCTGCTCCTGTACATGACGCAACGCCACCAACTGATCGCGATAACGCGCCGCCTGCTCGAATGCCAATGCCTGGCTGGCCTGCTCCATCCGCGCCGCCACATCGGCAATCACCTGCTGATCCTTGCCCTGCAGAAACTGGCGCGCCATCTCGACCTGCGCCAGATAATCCTCATCATTGACCAGACCGGGCACACAGGGGCCCAGACAGCGCTTGAGCTGGTACATCAAACAAGGCCGGCTGCGGTTGGCATACACTGCGTCCTCACATTGGCGCACCGGAAACAGCTTCTGCATCAGGTGCAGGCTCTCGCGTACGGCACTGCCGCTCGGATAGGGACCAAAGTACTCACCAGCGGTCTTGCGCGGCCCACGGTGAAACGCCAGCCGTGGATGACGGTCGCGCGTTAGCAACAGATAGGGGTAGGATTTATCGTCTCGCAGCAGGATGTTATAACGCGGCTGATATTGCTTGATCAGATTGTGTTCGAGGATCAGCGCTTCGGTTTCGGTATAGGTGACCGTGAACTCAACCTGCTGGATATGGCGCACCATGGCCCGGGTCTTTTCACTGCCCGGGTCACGGCGGAAGTAGGAGCTGAGCCGCTTGACCAGATCCTTGGCCTTGCCAACATAGATAATCTCGCCGCTGTCATCCAGCATACGATAGACCCCCGGCTGATGCGGGACGGTCGCTAAAAAGGCTTTGTGATCAAATGCAGCCATGGCCTGCTACTCTCTGCAACTTGCTGAACGCCATCACCGACGCGACGCCAGAGACAGGCCCACGGCCTCCGGACTAGAGCGACTCGGCATCCAGCATGCCATAGCGAATGGCCATGCGCGTCAACTCGACATCACCACTGATATTCAGCTTGTCGAACAGACGGTAGCGATAGCTGTTGACCGTCTTCGGACTCAGGCTCAGCTGCTCGGCAATCTCGTTGACCCGACGGCCACGCGTAATCATCAGCATAATCTGCAGCTCACGCTCGGAGAGTGCCTTGAACGGATTCTCGGTGTCCGGCATGGCAAACTGGCTGAGCGCCATCTGCTGGGCAATCTCCGGCGAGATATAACGCTGGCCAACATGCACCGCCCGAATCGCCTGGATCATCTCGTCTGGCGCGGAGGACTTGGTCAGATAACCGGCTGCGCCGGCCTGCATCACCTTGGTCGGGAATGGATTTTCACTGTGCACGGTGAGCACAATAATGCGGGCGTCCGGCCGATGCCGGAGAATTTTCTTGGTGGCCTCCAGGCCGCCGATGCCGGGCATATTCATATCCATCAGGATCACGTCGGCCTCGTGCTCACGGCACCACTGCACGGCGTTCTCCCCGGTCGTGGCTTCCCCCACCACCTTCAAGCCCTTGACATCCTCAAGTATGCGACGAATCCCTGTGCGTACCAGTTCATGATCATCAACCAGGAATACGCTTATCAAACGACTATCTCCGCTACGACACGGCCACCCCCACTGCTGTGATGGCCCACTACCGGGCATGATAACCAAACTGTCAGGTACTGCAAACCGCCAGCCTGAAAACTTTGCGTCAGCAATAAAAAACGCCCGGTCATAGGGACCGGGCGTGGTGCAAGATCGCATTTTACACTGCCGGCAAGCCGACAGTGTGGGCGATTAATCGTTGCTGACCTGCTGGTCAAAGCGCGGATTGTACTGAATCTTCACGCTGGCGCGTGCCTGCTCCAGCAGGGCCTGTTGCACGCCACTGGCGCGACTCTGCGCCATCTGCGAAGTCAACATGGCATGGTTGGCAGACGGCTTGTCGCTGGCATTGACGGCCGTCAGCACCAGGATCACCTGCTCACCATCCGGCTTGCTGACCAGATGGCGCACCACATCCTTATCAGCCGGGTGCGGCATACGGAACAGAGCCTGCAGCAGTTGCGGGTCCAGATCGTTACCGGTACGGACGACCGCATGCTTGTCCTGCTTGGTGCCATCCAGTGCAGTCAGTTGCGCGGTGACATCCTCGCCCTTCTGCATGCTGGCCAGCAGCGCCTGCGCCTGCTTGACCGCTTCGGACTGCGCCTTGTCCAAACGAACGGCCGACTCAACATCAGCACGCACCTCTTGCAGCGGACGCACCGCAGCCGGCTTGAAGTCGGTCACATGCAGGAC
>JAYROM010000051.1:0-11233 GCA_041911695.1 Aeromonadaceae bacterium | reverse complement strand
GGCGCCGGCGCTAGCCGGGGCGGCAATCTGCGCGGACTGTGCCAAACCAAACAGATAACCACTGGCCCAGACCAGCTCCTGTTGCGTAAATCCGGCGACGGCTTCTGCCAACCGGTTGAGTTGCGGAAGCGCTGGTACGCCCGCGGCTTGCGATGCCTTGCCTTGCATGATGCGAATGTCCCTTTCTAATACAAAGAACGAATATCCTCAGCTTAAGGAGTGCTTATAGCCATATCAAAGAACAAAACCGCATTCTTAATTCCATAAAGTAATAAAAAGGGCCGCCAAAGCGACCCTTTTCGGAATATGTAGATCTAGACGGGGATTAGAAGCGGAATTCACTGCCCGCAAACCAGCCATCGATCTTTTGGTTCAAACGCACGTTGTCGACATTGTCGCTCAGGCGAACATTACGGTAGCCCGCGCGCAGGTTGAAGGCCGGAATAAACTCGACCGCCATCCCAACGCGATAATCGTGGGAATCGTTACCGTCCCAAGCGGCACCGCGCGCATCACCGAAGAAGCTGAAGCCGGTACCCGGGATCTTGGCTTCGGCCTGCACATAGGCCAACGGGTTCAGGTCGCTGTAGTCCTTACCGGACAGCGAGCCCTGCAGACGGCGCAGATCCAGCCCGCCACCGAGACCGAACAGGTCGTTGTCGAACAAACGGTAGTAGAGCGCCAGATCCCAGGCCGCCAGATCATTGCTCACCCCGTTGCCCTTCGAATCATAGGTGGTGTACTGCAGATTGACGTTCGGCACCAGCGGCAGCGGGTGGCGCACATCAGCCCAGACGGTCCACTCGGACTTGTTGTCATAACCAGAACCGACGCCATTGATGTGACCGGACGCCTGCGGGTTCCAGTAGTCAGCACCCACCCCCACACTCAAATCAGCCGCATGGGCGGAAGAGGCCAGTGCCAGCGCACCGAACAACACGGAAATCGTCGTTTTCATGAAAAACTCCTTGAAGGAACAGTGGCAACCGAGGCCAGAATGCAAGTACGCCGGCAATTCTACTCAACCGTGATCAAATGCCCAGTTTTTTTACCCGGCACTTTCACGACAACCAGAAAACGGTTAAGGCCAGGTTCAGACCCGGTTCAGCCCCTCTCTCCGGGCACTGAACGCTAGGCACAGGACACGCAAAAAAATGACGACCCGCAGGTCGTCATGGTATTTCAAGCACTTGGCGCGCAATGCGCCCCGCCATCAAGGATGTAAGGCACGCTCGCCCCGGGCAATCCCGCAGACACCGCTACGCACCACTTCCACGATCTCGGTGCTCTGTTTCAAGGTGCTGATAAAGGCATCCAGCTTGTCGCTGGTGCCGACCAGTTGCACCGTATACAGATCCGGCGTCACATCAACGATCTGACCACGGAAGATCTCGGACAGGCGCTTGACCTCATCACGCGAGTCCGGGGTGTTGGCGCGGCTCTTCACCAGCATGATTTCACGCTCGATATGGCTGCCGTCGGTGATATCGGACACCTTGAGCACATCCACCAGCTTGTGCAGTTGCTTGGTGATCTGCTCAATCACCCGTTCGTCACCCAAGGTCACGATAGTCATGCGCGACAGGGTCGGATCGTCGGTCGGCGCCACCGTCAGGGTCTCGATGTTGTAACCGCGCTGCGAAAACAGACCCACAACCCGGCTCAGTGCCCCGGATTCGTTTTCCAGCAAGACTGAAATCAAGTGTCGCATCAGGTACGCTCCGTTTTGCTCAACCACATCTCTTCCATGGAGCCAAACTTGATCTGCATCGGATAGACATGCTCATCCGGATCAACAGCAATATCCATGAATACCAGCCGATCCTTCAGCGAGAAGGCATAGGCCATCGCCTCTTCCAGCTTGGCCGGATCATCGACCCGGATCCCGACATGGCCATAGGACTCCGCCAGTTTGACGAAATCTGGCAACGAGGCCATGTAGGAGTGGCTGTGGCGACCACCGTAGAACATCTTCTGCCACTGCTTGACCATGCCGAGGGCGCGGTTGTTGAGGGCGATGATCTTGACCGGGGTACCATACTGCAGCGCGGTGGACAGCTCCTGGATGTTCATCTGGATCGAGCCATCACCGGTGACACAGGCGACCACGGCATCCGGGTGGGCAAACTGCACCCCCATCGCCGCCGGCAGGCCGAAGCCCATGGTGCCGAGGCCACCGGAGTTGATCCACTGACGCGGTGCGGCAAACGGATAGTAGAGGGCGGCAAACATCTGGTGCTGACCGACATCCGACGCCACATAGGCCTTGCCCTGGGTGACGCGATACAGGGTCTCGATGACCTGCTGCGGCTTGATCACGCTGCTGCTCTTTTCGTAGGTCAGGCAACGCTTGGCACGCCAACCGTCAATCTGCTCCCACCAGTCGGCCAGGCCACCATCATCGATCTCCAGACCGAGTTCAGCCACCGCTTCCAGCATCTGATCGAGCACGGTATCCACTGCGCCGACAATCGGTACATCGACCTGCACGGTCTTCGAGATCGACGCCGGATCGATATCGATATGCACGATCTTGGCGTTCGGACAGAACTTGGCCACATTATTGGTCACACGGTCATCGAAGCGCGCACCGACCGCCAGAATCAGATCGGCGTTATGCATCGTCTTGTTGGCTTCGAACGTACCGTGCATACCCAGCATGCCGACGAACTGGCTATGGGTACCAGCAAAGGCGCCCAGCCCCATCAGCGTGCTGGTAACCGGCAGGCTGAACAGCTCGGCCAGTTTGGTCACCTGCTCGCTGGCATTGGCCAGTACGGCACCGCCACCGACGTACAACACCGGCTTGCGCGCCTCGGCCAGCATACGCACCGCACGCTTGATCTGCCCCTTGTGCCCGGCCTTGGTCGGGTTGTAGGAGCGCATGTTGACGCTGTCCGGATACTCGTAAGGGAACTTCTCTTTCGGGTTCTGCACATCTTTGGGCAGATCGACCACGACCGGACCGGGACGGCCGGTGGCGGCGATGTAGAACGCCTTCTTGATCGCCTGCGGGATCTCGCTCGCCTTCTTGCACAGGAAACTGTGCTTCACCACCGGACGCGAGATACCAATCATATCCACTTCCTGGAAGGCGTCTTCACCAATCAACGAGGTAGGCACCTGGCCGGACAGGATCACCAACGGAATGGAGTCCATATAGGCGGTGGCAATCCCGGTAATACAGTTGGTCGCGCCGGGGCCTGAAGTCACCAGTACCGCACCGACCTTGCCCGTTGAACGGGCATAACCGTCTGCCATGTGCACAGCCGCCTGCTCGTGGCGTACCAGCACATGCTCAATCTTGCTGTTCTCGAAAATGGCATCATAGATGTCCAGCACCGAACCGCCCGGGTAGCCGAAAATGTGCTCTACCCCTTCATCCTCCAGCGCTCGAACGACCATCTCCGCGCCTGATAACATCTCCATGACTCAAGCCTCCTGGCTTCAACTCCAGTAAACAATATAGGGGGTATCCAGACTGCGCGGACAGGTGCGGCTATGCTCAATCCCCTGATTGGAGCGACTCAGCATAACCGTTTGAATAGGCGGGTTAATATTCGGCAGACGCCTGCCTCAAACGCAACATGGAATCTTGAACTTACCCCGCTTCCGGTTGCTTGTCCACGTCTTTGCTGCCTCACAAGGGTGCAGGAATGACTCAGGATTGCGCAGATTTGCATGGCACCGCCGCACTATCAGGATATTGTTTTGTTCATTATTTAATGTGCGGATTCTTTTTCTATATATATAGAAGAAGGCAGCACAATCAAAAGAACACCCGCCAACGGATGCGACGGACCAAGTCGCAGACAGAGAAAACCCGGTACAGGGGGATGCACCGGGTTACCATGACTCACCACACAGCGACGGACCCACCCTGGCCAGGGCCTGCCAGCACCATCAGGACATACCGTATGCTGGCCCCGGCATGGCGGCTTATTGCGGCCGACCTTCCCGCTGTAACCTCTTGTCTTCGTCCTGCCAGATTTGGTGCTCCTGATCAGCCTGCTCACTGAGCTGGATGGTCATGCCCATATCGACCAGTTCGCGCAAGGTCAGGTTATCCGCAAGATAGACCTCGTCGCCACGCTGATTCTTGAACATCATGATGTCTCACCTCCTGCGTGTTGTGGTTGCGGTTCTTCAAGTCTGGCACAGGATGGCTTAACTGTTCAGGACCAGATCGCAATTGAGGCCATTTTCCAGGCCGAGCTCGGCCAGTCGGTCGCAGACGGTCTCCGGGAAACAGACCTGACGCCACAAGCGGCGGATCAGCTCACTCATCGGCTCCTGCTCGCCCTCGGCCAACCAGTGCGCCAACGCGGCGGCCACATCCGGATAGTGCACCTGTCCTGGCGCCTCTTGCGCCAACCAGTGGCGCAGGGTCTGCGGGTTCAGGCTCTCCATCACCTCACCCAGCCCGAGCATCTCCAGCGCCAGTGCGTTACTGGCCTGCTCGAACTGCCCGTGCAACGGTTTTAGGAGCAGCTTCTTGCCCAACGTCAGCGCCTCGGAGGCCAACTCAAAGCCGGCATTGCACACCACCCCATGACAACCGGCCAGTGCATGGATAAACGCGGTACGACCGAGCGGTTGCCATAACAGGTTGCCCTGCTGCTCCGGCGCAGAGACAGCGGGATGGAAACAGACCACCGGCAAGCTGCCGAAGCGACTGAACAGATCGGTGATCGCCGCCCGTGACTCAAATGGCAGGTAGACCAACAAACGGCCGTCATCGCCCGCTGGCGTCAGACTGTCAATCACCGGCGGTAAAATCGGAAAACCAAAGTGAAACCAGTGCAGGCCGATGGCGTCACTCACCGGTGCATAGTGCTGCATAATGCGCCGCCCCAACCAGTCATCGCCACAACGCGGGATGGCATAACGGAATGCCGCCTGATGGCTGATGCCGAGCACTGGCCGCTGTTGCTGACGGCCAGCCCAGGCGGTCACCGGCTCAAAATCGCTGATGATGCGGTCGTACTCGCCAACCTGCAGGGCGCGGATATCCTGCCACAACTGCAACGGATGATTGCGGCACAGGGTTTGCCACAAATCAACCTTGCCTGCCGCAGTGTGAAAGGTCAGGCCATCACGGGTCTGATAGGCACCAAACTCCTCCATATCAAACCAAGGACCACCCGGCCGGCCACTAAATAGAAAATCGACCGACACCCCCTGCTGTTGCAGTGCCCGCGCCAACGAACGGCAACGAGTGACATGACCATTACCGGTGCCCTGAACCCCAAACAGAATGCGCATCCGTTCTCTACCCCTTACCAACTCAATACCAGGCCGGCACAGCCGAGGCCAAGGATGGCGCCCGCCACCAGATCGGTCAGAAAATGGACCCCGAGCAGCAACCGCGAAGCACCAATACAGGTAGCCCAAATGAAGGCGATCCCACCCCAGGCCGGATAGAAGGCACCAAGCAGCGAGGCGATGACAAAGGCCGCGGCAGTATGGCCAGAGGGCAGGCTGTAGCGATCGGATGGCCGGATAAACACCGGTAGATTGCGCGGCCGTTCGCGGCGGATCAGATTTTTCAGCAGCAGATAGAGCGGCAGCTCCAGTGCAAAGGCTGCCAGCCCGTGCCACAAAAACGCCTGGCCTCGGGCGCCATCCAGCCAGGCCAGCACCAGCGCCAGCAGCAGATAGGCCGGCCCATCGCCGGTACGCGAGACATAGCGGCTGATCCGGGCCTGCGCCCGGTTGTACGCATGCTGCAGACAGAGCTCGCTGCAGCGCAGATCCAGTCGTTGTAGTCGATTCATGCTGGCCTCCGGTCAGGGGTAGTGCGCAGCCTCCATGGCCGCAACCGGTGTCGCCCGACACCGACCTGTTCACCCTGCACGCTACGCAGGCTGCATGACAGCGACTTGACGCTCCGGTAACAGTCTGATGACAAAACGGGCAACGCAGTCGCCTCAACCGCACCAAAACCGCTTGCTGGCCGCTGCACGCAAAAGTTGACAGCGCCGGGGCAAATCAGCTATTGCTAATAGCACTTGCCAACCGGAATGTATCCAACATGACTTTCAGCCTGGTCCTACTACCGCTATCCCTAAACGTGGAATTACGCGCGGGTTAGTGTTGGCTGAAAAATGGCAACACCAGTTACACCAAACCCGTGCGTCGAGCACGGGTTTTTTATTACCGCAATCTGACGCACGGATGTACACAGCACAGTTCAAGAGGGAATTACCATGTCGGATCGGGTCATCATATTTGATACCACGTTGCGCGACGGCGAACAGGCGCTCGCCGCCAGTCTGACCGTCAAAGAAAAATTGCAGATCGCGATGGCGCTGGAGCGCCTCGGGGTGGATGTGATGGAAGTCGGCTTCCCGATCTCCTCCCCCGGCGATTTCGAGTCGGTGCAGACTATCGCCCGCCAGATCAAGAACAGCCGGGTCTGCGCCCTCTCCCGCGCGTTGGAGAAGGATATCTTCGCCGCCGCGGAAGCGCTCAAAGTCGCTGACCAGTTCCGCATCCACACCTTCCTCGCCACCTCCACCATCCACGTTGAAAACAAGCTGCGTAAATCGTTCGAAGATGTCCTGGAAATGGGCACCAGCGCGATCCGTTACGCTCGCCAGTTCACCGATGATGTCGAGTTCTCCTGCGAGGATGCCGGTCGTACCCCGATTGACAACCTGTGCCGTATGGTCGAAGCCGCGATCAAAGCCGGCGCCAGCACCATCAACATTCCGGACACCGTCGGTTACACGGTGCCGTCCGAATTTGGCGGCATCATCCACACCCTGTTCAACCGCGTCCCCAACATTGATAAAGCAGTCATCTCCGTGCACTGCCACGACGATCTCGGCCTGTCGGTGGCCAACTCGATCAGCGCCGTGCAGATGGGAGCCCGTCAGATCGAATGTACGCTGAACGGCATCGGCGAGCGCGCCGGTAACTGTTCGCTGGAAGAGGTGGCGATGATCCTGAAGACCCGTGGCGAACTGCTCGGGGTGCACACCAATATCCGCCATCAGGAGATCCACCGCACCAGCCAGCTGGTCAGCCGGCTGTGCAACATGCCGATTCAGCCGAACAAGGCGATCGTCGGCGCCAATGCCTTCTCGCACAGCTCCGGGATCCACCAGGATGGCGTGCTCAAGGCCAAGAACACCTACGAAATCATCACCCCGGAAAGCATCGGTCTGAACCAGAACACCCTGAACATGACCTCGCGCTCCGGTCGCCACGTGATCAAGCACCGCCTTGAGTTGATGGGCTATCACGAAGGCAGCTACGACCTGGATCAGGTCTACCAGAGCTTCCTGCAACTGGCCGATCGCAAGGGCCAGGTGTTCGATTACGACCTCGAAGCCCTGCTGTTCTTTAGCCAGATCCAGGAAGAGCCGGAACAGTTCAAGCTCGACTACCTGAGCGTGCTCTCCGGCGGCAGCGTGATGGCCACCGCCAGCGTGCGTATGCGCATCAGTGGCGGCCAGATGATCAGCGAAGCGGCCACCGGTAATGGCCCGGTCGATGCCGTCTACCAGTGCATCAACCGTATCACCGGCTACGAGATCCGTATCGACAAGTACGAGCTCAAGAGCAAGGGTGAAGGCAAGGATGCACTCGGCCAGGTGGATATCGTCGCCGAATACAAGGGTCGCAAGTTCCATGGCATGGGGCTGGCCACCGACATCGTCGAATCCTCGGCGCAGGCGCTGGTGCACGTGATGAATAACATCCACCGCGCACTGCAGGTCGCCGAGCAGAAAGAAAAATTTTCCCAGAAAAACAGTTTGGAGAGTATCTGATGACAGGACGTTACAAGATTGCCGTACTGCCCGGTGACGGCATCGGTCCGGAAGTGATGGCAGAGGCGCAGAAGGTATTGGCCGCCGTCTCCACCCAGTTTGGCATCCAGTTCGACTACAGCGCGCATGATGTCGGTGGTATTGCCATCGACAACCACGGCTGTCCGCTGCCCAAAAGCACGCTGGAGGCCTGTGAAGCGGCCGACGCGGTACTGTTCGGTTCGGTCGGCGGCCCGAAGTGGGAACACCTGCCGCCGAATGATCAGCCAGAGCGCGGTGCCCTGCTGCCGCTGCGTGGCCACTTCAAACTGTTCTGTAACCTGCGCCCGGCGCAGATCCACCAGGGGCTGAACGACCTGTCGCCGCTGCGTGCCGACATCTCCGGCAAGGGCTTCGACATCGTCTGTGTGCGCGAGCTGACCGGTGGTATCTACTTCGGCCAGCCGAAGGGCCGTGAAGGCGAAGGCGCGATGGAAAAGGCGTTCGACACCGAGGTTTATCACCGTTACGAGATCGAGCGTATCGCCCGCATCGCCTTTGAATCCGCGCGAGTACGCCGCCAGAAGGTGACCTCGATCGACAAGGCCAACGTGCTGCAAAGCTCGATCCTGTGGCGTCAGGTGGTCACCGAAGTGGCCAAGGATTACCCGGATATCGCGCTCAACCACATGTATATCGACAACGCCACCATGCAGTTGGTCAAGGACCCGGCGCAGTTCGATATCCTGCTCTGCTCCAACCTGTTCGGCGACATCCTCTCCGACGAGTGTGCGATGATCACCGGCTCGATGGGCATGCTGCCCTCCGCCAGCCTGAATGCTGACGGCTTTGGTCTGTACGAACCGGCCGGCGGCTCGGCGCCGGATATCGCAGGTTTGGGCATCGCCAACCCGGTGGCACAGATCCTGTCTGCCGCGCTGATGCTGCGTTACAGCTTCAAGGAAGAGCAGGCAGCCCGTGCCATCGAACGCGCGGTTGCAGAAACCCTGGCCGACGGCTACCTGACCGGCGACCTGCTGCAGGGCAAGACCGGCGCGCATCCGGTACAGAGTACCTCTGACATGGGCAGCCAGATCGCCGCCCGCATCCGGGAGATCTAATCATGGCCAAGACCCTTTACCAGAAAGTCTTTGAAGCCCATGTGGTCCACGAGGCCGCTGGCGAAACCCCGATCATCTACATCGACCGCCACCTGGTGCATGAAGTGACCAGTCCGCAGGCGTTCGATGGCCTGCGCCAGATGGGCCGTCAGGTACGTCGCACTGACCGCACCTGGGCCACCATGGACCACAACGTCTCCACCCAGAGCAGCGACATCGCCGCCTCCGGCGAGATGGCGCGTGTGCAGATGGAAACCCTGATGCAAAACGCCAAGGACTTTGGCGTGCCCTTGTATGGCCTCGGCCACGAATGGCAGGGCATCGTCCATGTGATGGGGCCGGAGATCGGCCTGACCCTGCCGGGCACCACCATCGTTTGTGGTGACTCGCATACCGCCACCCACGGTGCCTTCGGCGCGCTGGCGTTCGGTATCGGCACCTCGGAAGTGGAACATGTGCTGGCTACCCAGACCCTGAAGCAAGGCCGCGCCAAGACCATGAAGATCGAGGTCAAGGGCAAGGTCGCCGCCGGCATCAGCGCCAAGGACATCATCCTCGCCATCATCGGCAAGACCGGTACCGCTGGCGGCACCGGCTATGTGGTCGAGTTCTGCGGCGAAGGCATCCAGGCGCTGTCGATGGAAGAGCGCATGACGGTATGCAACATGGCGATCGAAATGGGCGCCAAGGCCGGCATGATCGCCCCGGATCAGACCACCTTCGACTACCTCAAGGGCCGTCCGTTTGCCCCCAAGGGTGCCGACTGGGAGGCCGCGGTCGACTACTGGCAGACGCTGCACACCGACGCCGGTGCACAGTTTGATGCGGTGATCACCCTGGATGGCCCGTCCATCGCCCCGCAAGTCACTTGGGGCACCAACCCGGGCCAGGTGATTGCCGTGGATCAGCCGATCCCGGCCCCGACCGATTTCAGCGATGCGGTCGCCCAGCAATCCTGCCAGAAAGCGCTGGAGTACATGGCGATCGAAGCCGGCCAGAAGCTCACCGACGTCAAGATCGACAAGGTGTTTATCGGCTCCTGCACCAACGGCCGTATCGAAGACATGCGTGCTGCCGCGCAAGTCGCCAAGGGGCGCAAGGTCGCCGCCGGCGTTCAGGCGCTGGTGGTGCCGGGCTCGCAGCAGGTCAAGGCGCAGGCCGAGGCCGAAGGGCTGGATCAGATCTTTATCGACGCCGGTTTTGAGTGGCGTCTGCCGGGCTGCTCGATGTGTCTGGCGATGAACAACGATCGCCTGCAACCAGGCGAGCGCTGTGCCGCCACCAGCAACCGTAACTTCGAAGGTCGTCAGGGCCGTGGCGGGCGTACCCACCTGGTCAGCCCGGCGATGGCTGCGGCCGCCGCGGTCGCCGGTCACTTTGTCGATATCCGTGAGCTGTAAGGAGCGCGCCATGCAAGAGTTCAAACAACATACCGGTCTCGCTGCGCCGCTGGATGCCGCCAACGTCGACACCGACCAGATCATCCCCAAGCAGTTCCTGCAGAAGGTCTCCAAGCTTGGCTTCGGTAAGCACCTGTTCCACGACTGGCGCTTCCTCGACGAAGCCGGCGAGCAGCCGAACCCGGACTTTATCCTGAATGCCCCGCGCTATCAGGGTGCCAGTATCCTGCTGGCACGCGAGAACTTCGGTAATGGCTCCAGCCGCGAGCATGCCCCCTGGTCACTGGCCGATTATGGCCTGCGCGCGATTATCGCGCCGAGCTTTGCCGATATCTTCTATGGCAACTCGCTGAACAACGGCCTGCTGGTGGTGCGCCTGCAGCCGGAAGAGGTGGATGCGCTGTTCAAGCTGGTAGAGGCCAACGAAGGCCAAACCATCACTGTCGATCTGGAGCACCGCCAGGTGCGCGCCGCCGATCTGTGCTTCGACTTCGTCATCGACGAGTTCCGCCGTTACTGCATCATGAACGGTCTGGATAACATCGGCCTGACCCTGCAGCACAGCGATGCCATCGACGCCTACGAGGCCAAGCAACCGGCCTGGTTGTAACGCCCACGCAGTTCGCGGCGTATGCAGCGATAGAGACGACAACGCCCGGTCATGCCGGGCGTTGTGTTATCTGCTAGGCAGGGGCTCACAGCTATTTGCGCGGCTTGAGCCGTCCCAGCACCTGCATCTCGCAACGCGAGCAGTCAAAACGTAGCCGGAACTCGTCCTTGCCGATGGTCAGGGTCAGCGGATCCGGGCGAAAGCCCGCCTCGCGCTCGTTCGGGCACTGGTTGAAGCTAGAGCGCAGGCAGTGCTTGGTGATCATCAGCGGCACTTCGCGCGTCTCTTCATTGCACTCGTAGGCCGGCGCGACACTGCCCGCCCCCAGCTGCTTGTAGAAGGCCT
>JAYROM010000050.1:0-32998 GCA_041911695.1 Aeromonadaceae bacterium | reverse complement strand
TCTCGTCTCTCGTCTCTCGTCTCTCGTCTCTCGTCTCTCGTCTCTCGTCTCTCGTCTCTCGTCTCTCGTCTCTCGTTTCTCGCCTCTCGTCTCTCGCCTCTCGTTTCTCACCTCTCGTTTCTCGCCTCTTTCTCCTTATCGAACTTTCCTGATCTGGTTATCGATAAAATAAAGATGATAATTATTATCATCTGCTTATAATCAGTATCAGAGCGCTACAGTAACAAGAGAGGGTGGTATGAAAATGCGTAAGGTACTGACGTTTGGTGCCATGGTGGCCATTCTGATGGGCAGCGTGCTGGTGCATCATCCATTAACCGCAACCCCGCTGATAGCACAAACGGCGGTTGCTGCGGAACCTGCCACGCTACGGTGAGGGTTGGTCAAGGCAGACAGGCTTGCTACACTCGGTTCACAAGTTTCGAGTCGTGAGGTCACTATGTCTCTGCCAGATGTAAAACAGTGGTCAGCCTTGGCGCTGTATATGCGCCCCTCCTGCCCGTATTGCGTGCGTGTTACCCAGTTCTCCAGTGAGGCGGGCATACCGCTGACCCAGTGCAATATCAGCGAAGGCAGCCATCTTGAGGCGCTGATGGTCGGCGGCGGCAAGCGTCAGGTGCCGTGCCTGCGTATTGAAGCCACACCGGGTGAGGTGCAGTGGTTGTATGAATCGATGGATATCATTGCCTATCTGCAACGCCAGCAAGCCTTGATCACGGCGTAAGCCGACCTGCTGTTGTGGAAGCCGACGTTATCCCGGTATTCAGGCAATAAAAAACCCGCCGTGAAAGGCGGGTTTTTTCATCGCGAAGGCGACTTACTTCTTGATACGCATCACCGGGGTTTCGCCAACAGTGACTGCACCGTTCAGCTTCACCAGCTCCTTGATGTCATCCATGTTGGAGATAACAACCGGAGTCAGGGTGGACTTGGCCTTGGCTTCGAGCACGGCCAGGTCAAACTCGATGACGGTGTCACCCTTCTTCACCTGCTGACCTTCAGCGGCGATACGGGTGAAGCCTTCACCCTTCAGCTCGACGGTGTCGATACCGAAGTGAACGAACAGCTCGATACCACTGTCAGACTCGATAGAGAAAGCGTGGTTGGTTTCGAAGATCTTGCCGATAGTGCCATCGCACGGGGCAACCATCTTGTTGCCAGCCGGCTTGATAGCGATACCGTCACCGACGATCTTCTCAGCGAAAACCACGTCCGGTACATCTTCAATCGGTACGATTTCACCAGACAACGGGGCGAAAATTTCAATACCACTGGTGTCGTTGCTGTCGTCAGAGACCAGCTTCTTCAGTTTGTCGAACAAACCCATAGCGTTAGCTCCCAAGAGTTGTTGTTATGTTTTGCCAATGATATTAACAGACAGTCTTTTGCTTCACAAAGTTATCGACTGTTGCTTCTACTTCGGCAATTGTCGCGCTCGCCAGAGCCTGTTCAGCCATTGCCTTCACCTCTGCATAGTTCGCAGAGCGAATCAGCTGCTTGACGCGCGGAATCGACATGGCGCTCATCGAGAACTCGTCCAGACCCATACCCAGCAGCAGCAGCGTAGCACGCTCGTCGCCAGCCAGCTCGCCGCACATGCCGGTCCACTTGCCTTCGGCATGGGACGCGTCGATAACCTGCTTGATCAGGTTCAGCACGGATGGAGACAGCGGGTTGTACAGACCGGAGATCAGTTCGTTACCACGGTCGACTGCCAGGGTGTACTGGGTCAGGTCGTTGGTACCGATGGAGAAGAAGTCTGCTTCCTTGGCCAGGTGACGGGCAATGATTGCCGCCGCCGGGGTTTCGATCATCACACCGACTTCGATGCTCTCATCAAAGGCCAGACCTTCAGCACGCAGTTCTTCCTTCAGACCTGCGATCTCCTTCTTCAGGGCACGCAGCTCTTCAACACTGATGATCATCGGGAACATGATACTTAGCTTGCCGTAGGCAGACGCACGCAGGATGGCGCGCAGCTGGGTATGCATGATGTCCTTGCGGTCGAAGAAAATACGCACGGCGCGCCAACCCAGGAACGGGTTCATTTCCTTCGGGAACTTCATGTACGGCAGTTCCTTGTCGCCACCGATGTCCATGGTACGGACAATGATCGGGTGGTCCGGCATGGACTCTGCGACTTCCTTATAGGCCTGATACTGCTCTTCTTCGGTCGGCAGGGCATCACGGTCCATAAACAGGAATTCGGTACGATACAGACCGACACCTTCCGCGCCATTGCGGTGTGCGCCGTCCATATCCTTGATGGTGCCGATGTTGGAGCAGACTTCAACACGGTGGCCGTCAACAGTTTCAGCCGGCAGTTCGCGCAGCTTGGCCAGTTCAGCCTTTTCAGCCAGGAACTTGTTGTGCGCATCGCGCAACTTGTTCAACTGGTCCTGTTCCGGGTTGATCAGCACCTGATTGTGGATTGCGTCCAGAACCAGGAAATCACCGCTCTTGACGCGATCAGTGATGTCGTTGGTACCGACGATGGCCGGCAGTTCCAGGGAACGGGCCATGATGGAGGTGTGCGAGGTACGGCCACCGATGTCGGTGACGAAACCACGAACGAAATTCAGGTTGATCTGGGCCGTTTCAGACGGGGTCAGGTCGTGGGCAACCAGGATGACTTCTTCATCGATGGTGCTCAGGTTGACGATGTTCATGCCCAGGGCGTTCTTGACCAGACGGGTGCCGATGTCGCGGAAGTCGGTCGCACGCTCACGCAGGTACGGATCATCCAGTTCGGCCATCATGGAGGCGTATTGTTCAATCGCCTGATGAATGGCGCGTTCGGCAGTGAACTTTTCGTCACGAATCAACGAAACGATGTCACCTTCGAGCTCTTCATCTTCGAGCAGCATGATATGGCCTTCGAAGATGGCCTCTTTTTCTTCACCAAAGGTACGGCCAGCCATCTCTTTGATGGCTTCCAGTTGTTGGGAAGACTTGGTGCGGGCATCGAAGAAACGGGCAATTTCTTGCTCGATTTGTCCTTCGCTGACCAGTTCGTTGTTGATGACGATGGGTTCTTCTTTCAGCAGCAGCGCTTTAGCAAAAGCGATGCCCGGAGATGCCAGGATTCCAGAGATCATAGCCGTACCTGTAAGTGCAATGGGTGGATACCAGAAAGTATTGCCGTTAAGCCGGTGAGGGGTAGAGCTGGAATTATTCCAGCTCAGCCATCAGTGCAACCAGCTTCTCAACAGCCTTCTGTGCATCCGGACCATCTGCCTGGATGGTAACGGTGGTGCCCTTGGTCAGACCCAGCGTCTGCAGCTTGAACAGACTCTTGGCGCTGGCAGACTTGCCGCCGCTGATGACGTTGATCTCGCTCTGGAACTCTTTGGCTTCCTTGACGAACTGGGCAGCCGGACGAGTGTGGAGACCGTTTTCAGCGGTAATGACTACAGATTTCTCAAACATTTTTCACCCCAATGTTGTTGATGACGACCGGTCTCTGTCATGACCTGTCGGTATAAAACTGTTCAGCGAGTCGGCGTGTCTGGTTCCGGTTATATGATTTATCGATTCGGCTACTCAGACCACGACCGGGTCGGATTATGCCTTGCCGTCTTTTCCAGCAAAAGTCTGCTGGGATAGCATGCAACAAAAAATATCCATGTGTTACCTTTTGATACGTTACACATGAAAACCCTTGCGCGAAGTCAATGACGAAAGGAAAAATCGTTTCCGGTACTGCTAGAACCGTGGTTGTGCGTTACTTATTTCTACATGAAAAATAAGTAACTGGCTAGTCTTATGGACTCAATATCGTATGTAACTCAGTGTATACCGAGTGATGTCATGCTGCCGATAAGAATCTCGAGCTATGCCTGTTATGGCGTTATAAAAACAGAAAAGCAGACAGCGCCGGTCGTGGCGCTGTCTGAATATTGATGCAATCAGCCTAGCTAAGAGGGATTAGGCTTGCAGCTCCTGGTCACCGAACAGCCCCTGGAACAGCACGCTGGAGAGGTAGCGTTCACCAGAGCTTGGCAGAATGACGACGATGGTCTTGTCGGCAAACTCCGGCAGTTCAGCCAGGCGCTTGGCGGCGACCACAGCGGCACCCGAGCTGATCCCGGCCAGAATGCCCTCTTCCTGCATCAGGCGACGCGCCATGTCGACGGCATCATCGCTGGCGACCTGTTCAACGCGGTCCAGCAATGAGAGATCCAGGTTACCCGGGATAAAGCCCGCACCGATCCCCTGGATCTTGTGTGGGCCCGGCTTGATTTCCTGACCCGCCAGCTTCTGGCTGATGACCGGTGACTCTTTTGGCTCGACTGCTACGCTGATCACCGCCTTGCCCTGTACCTGCTTCAGGTAGCGGGAGATACCGGTGATCGTACCGCCGGTACCGACACCAGCAATCACCACGTCGACTGCACCATCCGTATCTTCCCAGATTTCCGGGCCGGTGGTCTTGACGTGGATTTCCGGGTTGGCCGGGTTATCAAACTGCTGCAGCAGAATATAGCGCTCTGGATCGGAGTCACGGATCTCTTCGGCCTTGGCCACCGCACCCTTCATGCCCAGCGGGCCTTCGGTTAGCACCAGATTGGCACCCAGCGCCTTGAGCAGCTTGCGACGTTCCAGACTCATGGTGGCTGGCATGGTCAGGGTAATCGGATAACCACGTGAAGCGGCAACAAAGGCCAGTGCAATACCGGTATTGCCGCTGGTCGGTTCAATGATCTCCTTACCCGGGCCCAGCAGACCTTTCTTCTCGGCGTCCCAGATCATGTTGGCGCCGATACGGCACTTGACGCTGAAACTCGGATTACGGCTTTCCACCTTGGCCAATACGTTGCCGGTGGTGATGACACGGTTCAGTTTGACCAGCGGGGTGTGGCCGATAGTCAACGAGTTATCTTCGTATACCTTGCTCATGGTGCTGTCCCTGTGTAAGAAGCGTTAAATCCAGAATAATCATAACAGACACGATCTGAAGTGATTTTAAGTTATAACCATATGTGCTCATTAGCTAATGCAACACGCAAATCGGGAAAAGCTGTGACTTTGCCCGGAGACTGACAATGGAAACGGATTGACTAAAGCCGGTGAAATCGAAACACTTGCGCAGCGTTGAATGAGCAAGAATATGCGTAAAAAGAGATAACGGGGTAGATAAAAGGATGGTTACAAGGTCTGTTGCCGCAACAGGGGCTGACAGGGGCCGGGGAGGGATCCCGGAACAGGCATCATACAGTGTGTTGGCCGCTGCACTGATTCTTGCCGGGGGGCTGTTACAGCCCGCCTTGGCGCAAGATCGGGCGTCGGCACCGATTGTCCAGGAGATGCCTGCGGCCACACAATTAAACGCCCAGCACTGGCCGTTACCGGCGACTGAAGTGCGTGCCGAGCTGGCGCAGCAGTTACTGGAACTGGCGGTTGCCAACGTGCATCCGGCATTCGGCGACCTGTGGCTGTCGTTGTCTTCGAATCGCAGCGCGGACCAGCAGGCCCGCCTGTATGCTGATGTGTTTGCGACACTCCACCACTTTCGCGCGCAGTGGCGTGCATTGAGCTGGGATGATCGGGAACGACTGCAACTGAAGAAGGTCAGTCTGGTTCCGACGCCGGCGGACTATGGTGCCTGGCGTGAGGTCGTCACTGGAAGCCAACCGCTGGCGCACGTCAAGGCGCTGCACGCCGACTCGCCCGATTATGCCGCTCTGCGCCAACAATTGATCCAATTGCTGGATCTGGCCCGTCAGGGTAATTGGCCGAAACTGCCAGACCTGAAATTGCATCCGGATGATCCGAGTTCGGATCTGGCGCCGTTGGCTGAGGTGATGCAGCGCTGGGGCTTGCTAAGTGCGCCTTTCAATGGCGATCTCTACAGCGGTGATCTGGTCGATGCGGTCAAGCGCTTCCAGTCGATGCACGGGTTGACCGCGGATGGTGTCATCGGTCGTCGGACCCTGGCCTGGATGCGGGTCACGCCGGCGCGCAAGGCGGTGATTCTGGCGCGCTCGATGTTGCGTCAGGATACCGGCTCGCGTCTGGCCACCGGTCGTTATGTGTTGGTCAATCTGCCGGCCTATCAACTGCGTATGGTGCAGGATCATCAATCGGTGCTCACCAGTCGTGTGATTGTCGGCCAGCTCAAGCGTCAGACGCCCATTCTGGATAGCCAGATTGCCAGCGTGATCCTGAACCCGGCCTGGCATGTGCCAACCACGATCCTGCAACAGGATATCGTGCCCAAATTGGCCAAGGATCCAACCCTGCTGGCCAAAGAGGGCTTTGATATCATTGATGCGGAAGGTGAGCGTGTGGATCCGGCGTCGATCACGCTGGATGAGGCGATCAACACCGGTTTTCACTATCGTCTGCGTCAACAACCGGGCACCAACAATGCACTCGGTCTGTACAAATTCTATCTGCCTAACAATGATGCCATCTATCTGCACTCGACGGCGCATCCGGCGTTGTTTAATGCCGAGCAACGCGCTATCAGCTCTGGTTGTGTGCGGGTTGAACAGGCACCCAAGTTGGCGGAGTTGCTGTTGAAGGGGTCGGCATGGGGGCCGGATCAGGTGACCAAGGTGATTCAGAGCAAGAACACCAAGTGGTTACAGCTCAAGGATCCGATACCGGTGTTTACCGTCTACTGGCGCACCTGGCTGGATACCTCTGGTCAGCTTCAGTTCCGCGACGATATTTACGGTTTCGATCAGGGCAAGGATGAGGGTAACAACCCGGTCATGGCCTCGGTGCTGCACCATCAAAAAGTGTGATCCAGCCGGGATCCGGATCCGGTGGAAAACAGTAAGGTGACGTAAAGTGTGGGAAATGGGCCTCCAATGAGGCCCGTTTCCTGTCTGTGCCGGTTGACGGCACAACGGTTGGATCGTTATCGTGCGGACGGTGTGATGTTTCACACTTGCGCCCGGTCGTCACGAGGGATGTTGTTGTATGCTGGATCTTGAAATCAGTCGTCGTAATTTGTTGCTCGGGGGCGCTTGCCTGGTGGCAGGGAGTCTGTTTGCCGGCAAAGCTGCAGCGAGTCAGACTGCACCGGCACGTATGTTGCGTTTTTACAATCCGAATACCGGTGAACGGGTGTCGGCCTGTTACTGGGAAAATGGCAGCTATCTCTCCTCTTCGTTACACGAGTTCAACTGGTTGTTCCGCGACTACCGCGCCGGCGATGTACAGATGCCGATCGATCATCGTCTGTTTGACCAGTTATTCGAGTTGCAGCGCAAGCTGGGGGTACAAAAGGAGATAGTGGTGGTCTGTGGCTATCGTTCACCACAAACCAATGCCAGCCTGCGTAACCGCAGCCATGGTGTCGCGCGCAAGAGCCTGCATATGGCTGGCCAAGCCGTGGATATCAATATCCCTGGGGTGGCGCTTGCCCAACTGCGCCAGGCGGCCGTGTCGCTGCGGGCCGGCGGGGTCGGTTACTACCCGCGCTCCAATTTCGTCCACATGGATACCGGGCCGCATCGCACCTGGTAACCGGTCGCAGCTAGTGTCCGGATCCGTTAAACCATTCAGGCCGCATTAGCGGCCTGATGTGTTTGATGCGGGGTAGGGATGGTCTAGCGTGTGCGGAAGTTGTCTACCCAATAGGCTGTTGCGGCGCACACCGCGACCGGCATGATCAGCAGATTGATCACCGGGATACTGGTCAGCAGCATGATCAGGGCTCCAAACAGTAGCGTGGTCCATCGCCGCCCTCGCAGGGCCTGCAGCATCTGCTGGAAAGGTACCTTGTGGTTGTCGAAGGGATAATCGCAATACTGCACGGCGGCCATCCAACTGCCGAGCAGGAACCACAATACCGGGGCGACGGTTTGTCCGACCAGCGGGATAAGAAACAGCAACAGACAGCCGATCAACTTGGGCAGCAGCAGCTTGGTCTTTAGCCATTCACGACGCAGGATGCGTGGTACATCCTTGATCAGTGACCACAGCGAGCTGTCTGGCGGCGCCTGTCCGGTCAGTTGGCGCTCGACCTGTTCAGCTAACAGCCCGTTAAACGGTGCAGCAATCCAGTTGGCAACCAGGCCAAAGGTAAAACCGAACACCAACAAGATGGTCACTAACGCCAACGGCCACAGCAGCCAGTTCAACCAATCCATCCAGGTGGGCAACCACTGCAGCAGGCGTTGGCTGAGTTGTTCCAGCTGGCGGATCAGCAACCAGAAACCAGCGCCAAACAGCACCAGATTCAGTAATAACGGGATCAGCACAAACCGACGTAAACCGGGTCGAAATGCCAGTTGCCAGCCTTGAGCCAGGTAGTGAATGGCGCTTTGATTATTCATAATGTTATCCGGCGCGTAGCAATGCGCTGCACAATAGTGTTACAGATATTACAAATACATTCCTGATTTGGTAAAGTCATGGCGCGTTGCGATCGGGCCCCTTTTCGACGCAGAACGAAATCGGCCGTGATACGCAGGCCGGATGACATGGATTGGTGTCAATCCAGGATGGGGCCTTGTCGACAGACTCCGCTGCTTACCGTTTAGAAAAGAACAAAGAGAAGCTGCAATGCAGGATTTGCGAATCGTTTTGGTCATCATTGGCGCACTGGCAATTGCCGCACTGGTCATTCACGGGCTTTGGACCAACCGCAAGAACAAGCGCCTACCGATTAAGGAAAAACCGCTGGGACGGGTCAGTAATGGCGCCGGCGCCCGGCGAGGTACACCCGCCCCACAGGCAGGGGATGGTTTTGATGAGGATGGTATTGGCAAGGTTCGTGTCGTCTCCCGCCGGGATGAGATGCCCGATCATGAACCCCAGATAACAGCTCAACCGAAAGTGGCCAAACCCGCCAAGCCGGCGAAGGCCGCCAAGTCGGGGGCTGCGGCCAAGGTCGAGCCGGCTATGCATATGCAGATGCCGCAGATGAGTGCGCTGGATGACGAACCAGTGATGGATGTCGAGACGCCGGCCATTGATGCGTCGCCGGTGATGCCAACTGCGGCACCGGTCGAGAAGGTATGGCAGGACTTCTACCTGATGAACATCATGGCGCGTGAAGGGCACCATATCGATGGTCAGGATCTGTTGTATTGCCTGAAGAAGCTGGGCTTTGTCTACGGTGAGATGGATATCTTCCATCGCCATCTGGAAGTGGATGGCCGTGGCGAGGTGCTGTTCAGTGTGGCCAATATGGTCAAGCCGGGGACTTTCGACCCTGCACGGATGAGCAACTTCTATACCCCGGGGATCTCCCTGTTCATGCAACTGCCCGCGCCGGGGCGTGCCGAGGCGCACTTGAAGTTGATGTTGCAGGCGGCGGGCAAGCTGGTTGAGGAGCTCGATGCCCTGTTGATGGATATCGAGCGCAAGCCAATGAGTGAATTGACCCTGGCCACCTATTTTGATGAAGTGCATGCCTACGATCAGCAGCATGTGATGCACTGACATGCTGCCGGCCGTTACGGCTGAGCCATTGACCTGCAAAGTGCGGCTTTATGCCGCACTTTGTCGTTTATCACCTGCTGCATGCTTATCGAGAACACCATGGAATCCATTCGCCAGCAAATGCTGTCCCTGGTCGCGCTGCTGACCCGTTATGAACATGAATACTATGTCCTGGATGCACCGACGGTGCCTGATGTCGAATATGACCGTCTGTTCCGTGCACTGCAGCAACTGGAAGCCGAGCACCCGGATCAGGTGCTGGCCCATTCGCCGACCCGTCGCGTAGGGGGGACCCCGATTGGCAGTTTCGCCGAGATCGCCCATGAAGTCCCTATGCTGTCGCTGGACAACGTCTTCAACAACGATGAGTTGAGCGCCTTTGGCCGCCGCATCCAGGAGCGTTTGCAGCAGCAGGATGAGGTGCTGTTCTGCTGTGAGCCGAAACTTGACGGCTTGGCGGTCAGTATTCTCTATGAGCAAGGCCATCTGGTGCGTGCCGCAACACGTGGCGATGGTAGCGTCGGTGAGGATATCACCCATAACATCCGTACTCTGCGTTCTGTGCCCTTGCATCTGCATGGTGAGCATCTGCCGGCCCGGTTGGAAGTCCGTGGCGAGGTGGTGATGCCACGCGCAGGATTTGAGGCGTGGAATGCGCAGGCGCGTGCACGTGGTGACAAGCCATTTGCCAACCCGCGTAATGCGGCAGCCGGTAGCCTGCGCCAACTCGATCCACGCATCGCCGCGCAGCGTCCATTGTCATTCTATGCCTATGGTATTGGTGTGCTGGCGGTGGCAGGTGAGTTGCCCCCCTCGCACTATGCGCGATTGATGTGGTTGAAGTCGCTGGGCTTCCAGGTCAGCCCGTTGGTCCGTCAGGCCACCGGCATGGCGGGTTGCCAAGCCTATCATGATGAGATCCTCGCCTTGCGGCCGGATCTGCCCTATGACATTGATGGCATCGTCTATAAGGTCGACAGCCTGCCCCTGCAGGCCGAACTCGGTTTTGTCTCCCGTGCGCCACGCTGGGCCACCGCCCACAAGTTTCCGGCACAGGAAGAGTTGACGGTGTTGCGTGAGGTCGAGTTTCAGGTTGGCCGTACCGGCGCGATCACCCCGGTGGCGCGCCTTGAGCCGGTTTATGTCGGCGGGGTGACGGTCTCCAATGCCACCTTGCACAACGCTGATGAGATCGAGCGTCTAGGGGTCATGGTGGGCGATACCGTGATTGTCCGCCGTGCCGGAGACGTCATCCCGCAGATCATTGGTATCGTCGAGGCGCGTCGTGACCCGGCACAAGCCAAGCCGATTGTCTTCCCTGAGGTTTGCCCGGTCTGCCAGTCGGCGATCGAACGCTTGCCGGGTGAGGCGGTCTCACGCTGTAGTGGTGGTCTGTTCTGCGAGGCGCAGCGCAAGGAGGCGTTATGTCACTTTGCTGCCCGTCGGGCGATGAATATTGATGGGCTGGGTGAACGCTTGATTGATCTGCTGGTCGATCAACAGCTGGTGCATACGCCGGCTGATCTGTTTCATCTTGACGCCGCCCGTCTGGCGACCCTGCCGCGCATGGGCGAGCGTTCTGCCGAGAAGTTGGTGGATGCCATTGCCGCTGCACGGGAAACCACGCTGGCGCGTTTCCTGTTCGCACTGGGCATTCGTGAGGTGGGTGAGGCCACCGCGCTGGCACTGGCCAAGCATTTCCTGACGCTGGAAGCCATTATGGCGGCTGAGGTCGAGGCCTTGTTGGCGGTGCCGGATGTCGGCGATGTGGTGGCCAAACATATCTGGTTCTTCTTCCGCCAACCGCACAATGCGGAGGTGGTCAGTGCGCTGTGTCGCTCCGTGGAAGAGGGGGGGGCAGGCATTCATTGGCCGGTGATGCAGGCGCCACAGGCGGATGCACAGCCGTTGGCAGGCAAGACGCTGGTGCTGACCGGTTCACTCAGTGCCTTGTCGCGCGATGAGGCCAAGCAGGCGTTGCAGGCGCTCGGCGCCAAACTTGCGGGTTCGGTCTCGGCCAAAACCACGGCGGTGTTTGCTGGTGAGGCGGCAGGCTCCAAGTTGACCAAGGCGCAAGACTTGGGCATCCCGGTGTTTGATGAGGCAGCGTTGCAGCAGTTGCTGCGCGAGCCCGCGGCGTTTGTCTGGCCGGTGAATGAATAACTAACACTGTGGTCGGGGTTGGCGCTCGCGCTTTAAGCCCCGCCAGCTCCCTAGCACGAATATCAGCCATCGTTGAATATCATCAAGGGCTGAACACAAAAAAACCGGCGTTCGCCGGTTTTTTTGTGTTGGCCGCATCCCAATAATCGGGTGGCCACTGATGCGCGGGACAGGATTACAGATCCTGACCTGGCGTCACCACCAGGGATTGCCCCGGTTTGAGTGCATGGCGGTCACGCAAGCTGTTCCAACGTACCAGATCATTGATGGAGACCTGGAAACGTGAGGCAATCGACGAGAGTGAGTCGCCGTTACGGACTTCATAACTGCGGGACGGACGCGACTTGGCGGCGGTCTGTGTGGTTTGCAGTTTGATCTCCTGGCCTGGATGCAGATGTTTGGCGCCCTTGTTCCAGCTCAGCAGTTGCTTGGCATCGATGCCGTGCGCCTTGCTGATACTCCACAGGGTGTCACCTTTACGTACCTTGTAGGTGGTAAAGCGCGGACGGGCTGAGCTGGTGCCCTTGGTGTTACGCACTTCGGCCACCATGCTGTGGTCACTCTCTTGCGGCAATACGAAGTCGGCTTCACCAGCCTTGATACGCCGCGCCCGAGGCAGTTCCGCCAGCGCCAGTTGTAATTCGCGCGCGCCCTTATGCGGCACCAGCAAGCGATACGGCCCATTGGCGGGGGTCCTGTCCTGGGTGTAGCCCGGGTTCATACGACGGACTTCATCCACTGACAGCCCGGCCATATCGGCCACCACGGAGAACGAAACCGGACCACCGGCATCGATGACTTCCCAATGTTGGTGATTGGGGTGAGTCGGCAGATCAATGCCATATTTATCGGCGTGCTTGATGATGTCGGCCAGTGCCAGCAGACGTGGCACATATTCGGTGGTTTGACGCGGCAGGTTCAAGGTCCAGAAGTCTCCACCGTGGCCACGGCGTTTACTCTGGTCGACGGCCTGCTGGATGCGCCCTTCACCGGCATTGTAGGCGGCGATGGCATGCAGCCAGTTACCATCGAAGTCATCATGCAATTTTTGCAGATAGGTCAGTGCCGCTACCGTTGAGGCGTGGATGTCACGACGACCATCATACAGGCTGTTGCGGTCGAGGCCGAAACGGGTGCCGGTCCCGGGGGTGAACTGCCACAGGCCGACCGCATTGCTCGGTGAGCGAGCCAGCGGATTGTAGGCACTTTCCACGATCGGCAGCAGGGCCAACTCCATCGGCATCTTGCGCTTGTCCAGCTCTTCCATCACCAGGAACAGATAGCTGGAGGCGCGATCTGTCACCGTGCTCAGGTAGCGCGGATGCTGCAAGTACCAATCACGAAAGGCATTAACGTCAGCCTGATTGGGAATGTCCATGGACATGCTCTGGCTGGCACGTTGCCAGACCGTCATCCCGGATTGTTCATCAGGATCGAGCAGGAAGCTGTCACGCGAGGCCGGAGCCGTTTGCATCGTTGGTTGATCGTCGGTTGCCACCTCGTGAGAGGTAAGACTTTGGCAACCCGCGAGCAACATGGCGGCTAGAACAGCCCAATGTCGCTTAATATTCATCCAGTCATCATCCAGTTGGTCAGCGGCCGATGGTACGGTCGATCTTTGATCAGATCAACTTTATGCAGCTTCCATGCATGATTTGTGCTCATTCCTTGAGCGGGATGGTCAAAGAGTATTCTTTTTTTCGCGCAGGATGGCAAAGACCTGCTGCTCATTTTCTGTCAAAGTTGCGGTCTGTATCTCACACCAGGCGCGCACCGCTACCTCATGAGTCCGTAGAAAAACGTTGGTCGCAAGCTCCTCTTCCAGCCGCGAAGGCACAGTGGGCAAGCCTTGCTGACGTAACTTGCTGATCTGTTGTAACCGCTGGCGCGTGTCCAGGTTGTCAGGCTCAACCCGCAGACAAAATTCGAGATTGGCGCGGGTGTACTCGTGGGCACAATAGATCTGTGTCTCCGGTGGTAGCGCCGCCAGACGTTGCAATGAATGCCACATCAGTGTGGGTTGGCCTGTGAATACCCGGCCGCAGCCGCCTGCAAACAGGGTATCGCCACAAAACAGGGCACCATGCCCCACAAAGGCCAGATGTTCTGCGGTATGGCCAGGGAGATGCATGACCGTAAATTGTAATCCGAGTGTCGGAAAATCGAGGTTGTCACCGTCAGTCAGTTGACGGTGGTGCTCTGCTGCCGGACCCGGCCAGCCAACCGGGGTACATAATTGCGCTTGTGGCCAGCGCGCCAACAAGGCGGGTACCCCCTCAATATGATCGCCATGAAAGTGGGTGATGAGAATCCCGGTCAGCGCCAAGCCAAGCTGCTCGAGCCGTGCCTCTACCGGCGCGGCATCGCCCGGGTCGACCACGATCGCCTGATCGCCCTCGCGAATCAGCCAGATATAGTTGTCTTGTCGGGCGGGAAGGGTAATGATCTGGGGCATACTCGGGTTCCGTCTTGTGCCAGCGTGCTGCTATAAATACGGGCTCTATCGCTGGAGTGCAAGCGCCCGGTCTCAAGCATGCGGTGAAGATGAACGGGCCTTGGTCATACAGGCTCACCGGCGGCGTCGGATAGAGAGAAGGAGCGCGTGTGAAACCGGCATTGACTCGTCGTCCGCTACGTGTCCCCCAACATTGGCATGAACTGCCGATGGGTGAGTGGCTGGCTGCGGAGGTCCAGGAGCGGTTGAACGCCTGGTGCCCGATGATTTTCGGCTACCACCTGCTCAAGCTCGGCGCTTTAAGCAGCGAGCTCTCCTGTCAGTGTTCCAGTATTCGCCAGCAGAGTGCATTAGCGCCCGCCGGGGCGCAGTTGGCGCTGTTAGGCGATTTGGAACAATTGCCCATCCGTGATGGGGCAATCGATGCCTGTTTACTGGCGCATGCGCTGGATTATGCAGCAGACCCACACCAGGTGCTGCGAGAGGTGGATCGGGTGCTGACGGCGGATGGTTGGGTGCTGATTAGCGGCTTTAATCCGCACAGCCTGCTTGGACTGGGTGCCTTATTGCCCGGATTACGTCAGCGTCACCCTTGGCACGCACGACTGTTTGCGCCGGAGCGCATTCGAGATTGGCTAGAGTTGTTGGGCTTTGAGCTAATGTATTGCGAGCAGTTTGGCTTTAGCAGCTTTACCAACCATAGCCGTATCCACTGGTGGCGGGAGAACATCGGTCGTCAGTACTTTGGTTATTTTGCCTCGGTCTATGTCCTGGCAGCCCGCAAGCGGACGATTCCACTGACCCCGGAGCATCGCGAGCGCTGGGTGCGTAAACCGGTCATCCTGCCAGGTATGGCGGGGGTTGGCGGCTAGCCTGCTATTGACTATCCGCCGCCAACCATTGTTGGTTTAGGGGCGATAGCCCGTGTCTTCCAGATGCGGCCCCTGCGTCGCCGCCTCGCGGGCTAGCTGATCACAACACTCATTTTCAGGATGACCGGCATGGCCCTTGACCCAGTGCCAGGTCACTTGATGACGTTGGACCTCGGTATCCAATTGTTGCCACAGGTCAACATTCTTGACCGGCTCCTTGCTGGCGGTCATCCAGTTACGCTTCTTCCAGTTGTGGATCCACTGGGTAATCCCCTGGCGGACATACTGACTGTCGGTGGTCAGATCGACCTGGCAGGATTCACCGAGACAACGGAGTCCAGCGATAGCGGCCATCAGCTCCATCCGGTTATTGGTGGTCAGTCGATAGCCTTGTGCCAGCGTCTTGCGATGCTGTTTATAGACCAGCACCAGACCGTAACCGCCCGGGCCTGGGTTGCCAAGACACGAGCCATCGGTATAGAGAGAAACCTGCTTTAACATGAGGGGCCATTTCGCTTAGGATGGGGCCCCGAAGTCTGACACAAAAGCGTGCTGAACCCAATGACCACTGCAGCCCCGATCCGCCAGGTCGTTCTGGATACCGAAACCACCGGTATGAATATGAATGGTGGTGCCCACTATCTTGGTCATCGCATCATTGAAATCGGTGCGGTGGAGGTCATCAACCGACGGTTGACCGGTCGCCATTATCACGTCTATTTGAAACCGGACCGGGCGGTCGATGAAGAGGCCATCCGCGTGCATGGGATTACCGATGCCTTCTTGATCGACAAACCGCCGTTCTCGGCAGTGGTGGACGAGTTTGTCGAGTTTATTCGTGGGGCTGAGTTGGTGATCCATAATGCGCCGTTCGACGTCGGCTTTATGGATTATGAGTTCGAGAAGCTCGGCTCACCGGTACGGACCAAATCCATCTGTACGGTGACCGATACCCTGCAGATGGCGCGCAAGATGTTTCCGGGCAAGCGTAATAGCCTGGATGCATTGTGTGGTCGCTATGACATCGATAACAGCCATCGAACCTTGCACGGCGCGTTATTGGACGCCGAGATCCTGGCGGATGTCTATCTGCTGATGACCGGCGGGCAGACCCGTCTTGAGCTGGCGGTGGCGGAGTCTTCCTCCGGCAGTGAGGCGGGTCAGCAAGCCGGCAGTTTGATACGCAGCAGCCAGTTGAAAATTATTCGTGCCAGTGACGATGAGCTGGCGGCGCACGAAAAGCGGCTGGATCTGGTGGCCAAGAAGGGGGGGGGTAAGTGTCTGTGGCGCGATGCCTGATCACCTCGACCTTCTCAGGAAACGAACAGGCCGGCTATGATGCCGGCCTGTTCGTTCTAGGCAGGGTCAACTGACTACTCTTCACCACGGTATTCGTCGCGATAGGTGTCGCGGATCTCGAGGAAGTCATCCAGATGGGCGAGCATCAGGTCAACCAGTGACGGATCAAAGTGACGGCCACGCTCTTCCTGGATCAGGGCGAGGATCCGCTCCAGCGGCCAGGCGCGCTTATAGCAGCGATCTGATCCCAACGCATCGAACACATCGACCAGAGCGGTGATGCGGCCGACCAATGGGATGGCTTCACCCGTCAGACCGGCTGGATAGCCACTACCATCCCACTTCTCATGGTGGTTGAGCGCGATTTGGGACGCGACCTGGAACAGTTCGATATCTGAACCCTGCAGCATGTCATAGCCGATACGTGCGTGGGTTTTCATGATCTCCCATTCGGCCGCGTCGAGCTTGCCCGGCTTGTGCAGGACGGCGTCGGGAATACCAATCTTGCCGATATCGTGCAGTGGTGAGGCGCGCTTGAGCAGTTCCGTTTTTTCTTCCGACATGCCGAGCAGACGCGCCAACAGTTCGCAATACAACGCAACACGTTTGACGTGCAACCCGGACTCACGGGAGCGGGTTTCCACGATTTCGCCGATGCGATAGATAATCTCGCGCTGGTTGTCAGCCAGTAACTCGTTCAGGCGGATATTTTCCAGCGCGATAATGATGTTTTCGGTAAACAGGTTAAGCAGCCAGATATCCATCTGTGCCAAGGGCCGCGAGCCTTCGATATGGAATACCAGGCTGTGGCGGGCGTTGTGGCAGTAGATCACCAGTTCATTATCGCGATAGACGTTATGACGAGACTGCAGTGCCTCACTCAGTACCGGGCTGGGCTGGCCATCATCCACCTGATTGAGCCCAGGGCTATTGCTATGCAGTAGCAACTCCAGATCTTGCTGGTGCACTTCGTATGCGGATTGGCGCAAGCTGTAGAGATTGGTCTCCTCCAGCGCCAGCAGGGCGGTCAACTGGGTCAAGGTGCCTTCGGCAAATTGACGCAGGGCCTGCTTCTCAAAGATACCGCGTGAGGCCGAGATAACTTTTTCCAGCCCGCGGCGGTGTTGTTCCAGGGTGCAGATATCGCGAAAAGATCGCAGGCTGGCACGGATCAGGGTGCGCAGTTTTTGCGAGGTCAGTTCGGTCTTGTCCTTGTAGTCATTGATGTCGTAACTATCGACCACCTGATCTTCCGGTGCTTGACCGGGCTGACCGGTGCGCAGCACGATGCGGACCTGGTTGTTTTTCAGCTCATCTCGAACCCGGCGTACCACCATCAAGCCGGCATTATCTGACTCCATGACCACATCGAGCAGAATCAGGGCGATGTCTGGCTCATGGGCCATGATGGTGACCGCCTCCTCGCCGGTGAAGGCATGCAGGAATTCAAGCGGGCGACCATCAAATTCAAATCGGGCCAGCGTCATCTTGGTGATGCGATGGACTTCCGGCTCATCATCCACGATCAGCACTTTCCAACCCTGCTTCACATGGTCGGCAACAGCGCGTTCATCATCAATGATCAGGATATCGTCATCCATGGGCATCTCACTCGGCACAGGGGAGAGGAATTCAACTCCTTAATCATATGCAAAGAATCAGATAAAAACAGTTCTCGAATGCAGGTTCATGTCATGATTGTCGAATGAAAGCTGATTCAGCCTGCGGGCTGTGCCAAAATATCGCCATTGCTGGCCGCGCAGGTTGGCCAGGACGCATTAGGAGAACCCATGTATCAGAGCTTGATTCGCAGTGAATTGCAGGTGGCGGCCCAAGTGTTGCAGGCCTTTCTGTCGGATGAAACCCAATTACAAGCCATTCAGCAAGCCGCTGTCCTGATGGCGGAAGCCTTGCGTCATGACGGGAAAATTTTGTCCTGCGGCAATGGCGGATCGCACTGCGATGCCATGCACTTTGCTGAAGAACTGACTGGGCGTTACCGTGAAGATCGTCCGGGGTACGCCGGGATTGCGATCTCTGATCCGAGTCACCTCTCCTGTGTCAGCAATGATTTTGGTTTTGATGCCGTGTTCTCGCGTTATGTCGAAGCTGTCGGGCGTCCGGGGGACGTGTTGCTGGCCATCTCGACCAGCGGCAATTCACGCAACATCCTCAAGGCGATGGCGGCCGCCAAGGCCAAAGGGCTGCGTTGTGTCGTGCTGTCGGGCAAGGATGGTGGCCAGATGGCTGGCCAGGCAGATGTGGAGATCCGGGTGCCACACTTCGGCTATGCCGATCGCATCCAGGAGGTCCACATCAAGGTGATTCATCTGCTGATCCAGTTGATAGAACTGGAAATGGCACGCTAAACGATCAGGCAGGAGCAGACGTCCATGTGCGAGTTGTTGGGACTGAGTGCCAATGTGCCGACTGATATCTGTTTCAGCTTTACCGGGCTGATGCAGCGTGGTGGGCGTACTGGCCCGCATCGTGATGGGTGGGGGATTACCTTCTACGAGGGCAAAGGCTGTCGCACTTTCAAGGATCCGGCCCCCAGTTGTCAGTCACGGATTGCGCAACTGGTGCAGGAGTACCCGATCAAGAGTTGTGCGATTGTCGGCCATATCCGCCAGGCCAATCGTGGTGGGGTGGCACTGGAAAATACCCATCCATTTACCCGTGAGTTGTGGGGGCGCAACTGGACGTTTGCGCACAATGGTCAATTGACCGGTTATGAACAGTTACCGGTGGGCCAGTTCTGGCCGGTCGGGCAGACCGATAGTGAGCGGGCATTTTGCTGGTTGTTGCAACAGATGAGCGCGACCTTCGACGCGCCGCCGACCGAGGCCGTGTTATTTTCCACGATGGCGGCGTGGTGCAACACCCTGCGCGGCATGGGCGTGTTCAATATGCTACTTACCGATGGTCGCTATCTGATGGCCTATTGTTCGACCAATTTGCACTGGCTGACCCGACGCGCGCCGTTTGGTGAGGCGCAGTTGCTGGATGAGGATGTGACCATCGACTTTCGACAGCACACCTCACCGGATGATGTGGTGACGCTGCTGGCCACCCAACCACTGACCAGCAATGAGCAGTGGACCAAGATGGCCGTCGGCGAATATTGTCTGTTCTGTCTTGGTGATCCGGTGCTGCAGGGGCAGACCGCCTGATGGGTTACTTGTTCTGACACCGTAAAACGCAGGGCGCCACATGGGCGCCCTGATGCTTTATATCGACGGCAAGAGTCATATCTCAGGTATCGTCACTCGCATAACCGGCAGCCGGCAGGCGTTGCCCGTCCAACCATGCGGCGTGGTCACGCAATGCGAGGCGACCGCAGCACAACCAGTTGATCACCAGCGGATAGATGCGATGCTCCTGCTCCAGCACGCGGGCTGAAAGGTCTGCCACCTCGTCATCGGGGAAGACAGGGACCTGCGCCTGCAGGATCACGGGGCCACCATCGAGTTCGGCGGTGACAAAGTGTACGCTGGTGCCATGGGTATCATCGCCAGCCGCCAGCGCGCGCTGGTGGGTGTTGACCCCTGGGTAGCGCGGCAGCAGCGCCGGATGGATGTTGAGCATCCGTCCAGCATAGCGCTCAACCAGCCCCGCAGTCAGGATACGCATAAAGCCCGCCAGGATGACGATATCGGCTTGCCAGTGATCCAGTGCCTCGGCCAGGGCCGCATCATACTGCTCGCGGTCGGCATAATTGGCATTCGCCAGCACCTGCACCGGAATCCCGGCATCGGCGGCGCGTTGCAAGCCGTAGGCATCCGCCCGGTTACTGAGTACCCCGACCAGGGTGCCGCGGATGCGGCCCGCCTGGCAGGCATCAATGATGGCCTGCAGATTACTGCCGTTCCCCGAGATCAGGACGACCAACCGCATTAGCGGATCTCGACCTGCTCTTCACCGTCGGCGGCGCTGGCGATCTCACCGATACGCCAAGCCTGCTCACCTTCGGCATTGAGCAGGGCCAGCGCCTGCTCCACCTGATCGGCCGGCAGAGCGATGATCATGCCGACGCCACAGTTGAAGGTACGGTACATTTCGTAGGTATCGATGTTGCCGTTGTCCTGCAGCCAGGAGAACACCGCCGGCCACTGCCAGCTGCTGCCATCGATCACGGCCTTGGTCTGTTCCGGCAGAACACGCGGGATGTTTTCCCAAAAGCCGCCGCCGGTGATGTGGGACAGGGCGTGGATCTCGCACTGCTTGATCAACTTGAGCACTGGCTTGACGTAGATGCGGGTCGGCGCCATCAGGGCTTCGGCCAGCGACTTGTCACCCACTGGCTGGGTCAGGTCAGCTGCCGAGACTTCCAGGACTTTACGCACCAGTGAGAAACCATTGGAGTGCGGGCCAGAGGAGGCCAGCGCAATCAGGGCATCCCCCGGACGAACCTTGCTGCCGTCAATGATTTCAGAGGCTTCCACAACCCCGACACAGAAGCCGGCGATGTCGTAATCTTCGCCTTCGTACATGCCTGGCATTTCAGCGGTTTCACCACCGATCAGCGAGCAACCAGCCAGTTCACAGCCAGCACCAATCCCGGTGACGACTTCAGCGGCGGTGTCGACGTCCAGCTTGCCAGTGGCATAGTAGTCGAGGAAGAACAGCGGCTCGGCACCTTGAACGATCAGGTCATTGGCGCACATGGCCACCAGGTCGATACCGACAGAGTCATGCTTCTTCAGGTCGATGGCCAGACGCAGCTTGGTGCCAACGCCGTCAGTACCGGAAACCAGTACCGGCTCGCGGTAACCGGCCGGAATACGGCACAGTGCACCGAACCCACCGAGGCCGCCGATCACTTCCGGGCGACGGGTACGGCGGGAGACGCCCTTGATCCGTTCAACCAGGGCGTTACCTGCATCGATATCTACGCCTGCATCCTTGTAGCTCAGTGGAGTCTTGTTCGTCACGGGAGATCCTTGTCGTATCTGGGGTGGAAAAAACGCGCACATTCTAGCAATCAACCTCGTCAGCACAAAACGAAATCGTTTGTCTGCCTCACGATTAAACTGCTCTACAGCCTGCGCCGGGAATGATAAAATTCTGCGGTTTAGCATGCTGACGAGGATACAAAGAATGAAGATCGTTGAGGTCAAACACCCGCTGGTGAAACACAAACTGGGCCTGATGCGCGAAGCCGACATCAGCACCAAACGCTTCCGTGAGCTGGCCAAGGAAGTTGGCAGTCTGCTGACTTATGAAGCGACGGCAGATTTTGAAACGGAAAAGGTCACCATCGAAGGCTGGAATGGCCCCGTCAGCGTGGATCAGATCAAGGGTAAGAAGGTCACCGTGGTACCGATTCTGCGTGCCGGTCTCGGCATGATGGATGGGGTGCTCGAACATATGCCGAGTGCCCGCGTCAGCGTGGTCGGTATCTATCGCGATGAGGAAACCCTCAAGCCGGTGCCCTATTTTGAAAAGATCGTCAGCAACATCGAAGAGCGTCTGGCGCTGGTGGTTGACCCGATGCTGGCGACTGGCGGCTCCATGATTGCGACCATTGATTTGCTGAAGAAAAAAGGCTGCAAGTCGATTAAAGTCATTGTACTGGTTGCGGCGCCGGAAGGGATTGAAGCCCTGCAGGCCGCGCATGATGATGTTGAGCTCTACTGTGCCGCCATCGACCAGAGACTCAATAGCAAGGGCTATATCGTGCCGGGCCTGGGTGATGCGGGCGACAAGATCTTCGGTACTAAATAAACGGTATGTGCAACGCGGTGGCTGACTGGTGAACGGTCGCCACTGTCGCAGTGAGAAAATGGGGCGTCAACAAACCGGCTGTCTGTCATGTGCGCAGGCAGCCTGACCGATCTTTCCAAGGAGCAAGCATGAGACGAAGCGTGATCCAGGTGATGGTGATGCTGTGGGCCTTATTGGCGACGGGGTGGGCGCAGGCCGCCACTGCGCCGAATCCGCTGCGCGTCGAACAGGCCAGTTCGCCTGCCGATGCGTTGACTCGGGTACTGCAGCGTGTCACCGGTGGTCATCTGGATACCGGGATTCCGTTCGTCAAAATGGCGCTGGCCAAGCCGGATGACTATGTGCAACCGGAGCCAGGCACGCGCAATATGGTTGCGGATGCCAATGCGTTGGGGGGCTTGCTGGCACGTGCAGGTTCCCCGATTTGGCTGTCGCCGCGCCCGGGCTTGATCTTCTGGATCCAGGATAATGAGCGAGCTACTGGCTTGATTCCAGGTGATAGCACCACTGAATGGCCAAGCCGCTTTATGGCGGCGGGTAACCAATGGGCGCTGCCGGTGGCCTTCCCGTTGGTTGACCTGGATGACCTGGCGCATGTGACCCCGGATATTGTGCAGCAGGGGCTGGTGGGTCCGATTATGGAGGCCGGCAAGCGTTATGGTGATTACTGGCCGGTGGTGGGTCAGATGACCCATGATGGCGATGCTTGGCAACTGCAGTGGCAACTGCTGGATGGTTCGGCCAATGGTGCCGCGCTGATCAAAGGGGTCGCCAAGGGCAGTCAGGATGATGTCACCAACAAGATGTTTGCGGATGTCGCCGATTATCTGGCCACCCGTTTTTCCAAACCGGTAACCTTGCAGGAGACACCGGCACAGGCGCAGTCGTCAGCCAGTGGCGCGGCGTCCACGCTCCCGGCGTTGACCCCAGGCTGGAATAATGGCTCGCTGGATGTACAGGTCTCCGGGCTGGCCAGTTTTGCGGATGTGTTGGCACTACAGACGCTGTTGCAATCCTGGCCGAGCGTCGCGGCGGTCAGCATTGTGGCGTTGGATGGCGACACGGCGGTGGTGCGTCTGCAAGCGAAAGGGGATGCTGCCCAACTGGTGGCGGCCCTGCAGGCTGATGCGCATTTGACCGGCAGCGCAGCCGCGCCGTTTGTCCGCCAATGGCATGCGCAACCCTGAGCAGCATCGCAGATGGTTCAGCCCGATTGCCTACACCTGTCGGGCTGAACTTAACTTGGTAGAACACAAGCCAAAACACAAGAACAAGGAGCCCTGTCTCTATGGCACCAGCCCAGTTATCGCTGGCCGTGCAGTTGCCGGATGACGAGACCTTTGCCAGTTTTTACCCTGGCGACAATGCGCAACTGATCACCAATCTGAAGAATGCCGCCATCGGTCAAGGTGCCCCCTTGCTGTTTGTCTGGGGCAGTCGAGGGTCTGGTCGTAGTCATCTACTGCATGCTACCTGCGCCGAGGTGAATGCCTGTGGCGAGGCTGCGGCTTATATTCCGCTGGATCAGCATACTGCATTTCATCCCGAGGTCCTGGAGGAGATGGAGCAGCTGCGGTTGGTCTGTCTGGACAATGTGGATGCCATTGCCGGTAATGCTGCATGGGAGGAGTCGCTGTTCGATTTCTTCAACCGCTGGAAGGAGCATAACCAGGGCTCGCTGGTGGTCACGGCGGCGACCGCTCCGCGCAAGATGGGGCTTTGCTTGCCAGACTTGGCATCCCGGCTGGACTGGGGCCTCTCTTATCAACTACATGAGTTGGATGACGAAGGCAAACTGAGTGCCTTACAACTGCGCGCTGAACTGCGTGGCTTCAAATTGCCGGTGGATGTCGGTCGGTTTTTGCTTAATCGCTTGTCGCGCGATATGCGTACCCTGCTCGGGACCTTGAATGATCTGGATATGGCGTCACTGGATGCCAAGCGCAAGCTGACCATTCCGTTCGTCAAGGAGATCCTGGCGTTGTAGGCCGGACGGCGAGGTTTGGGATTTCATCCCATAACAAAGGGCGTCTCAAGCACGCTAATGCTGGTCAGTTAAGCACGCCGCAGAGACAACCTTTTTCGCCAACCCGCCGTCAACCCCTCCATGGGGGCTCGATGGCGGCATCCCTGCCGCCAACGGTTGGCTCAACAGGCTATCTCTCCTTCGCTAACTGACGGGCACTCGTCTCAAGGTCGCCCTTTGCTATACAGCGTGAAGGCTCAGAGCAGTTCCAATACCAACTCAGGCGGACGGCCAATCCGCGCCTGGCCATCCTTGATGACAATCGGGCGCTCAAGCAGGATCGGATGCTCATGTACTGCCTGCAGCAGGGCCTCTTCATCCAGGGTCGCATCACCCAACCCTAGCTCCAGATAGACCGCCTCTTTGGTTCGCATCAGCTGGCGAATGGAGTTCAACCCCAACATCTGTACCAGCTCTCGCAGGGTCGCTACATCTGGCGGCGTGGTTAAATAGGTCACGACCTCTGGTTGCAACTGGCGGGCTTCCAGCAGGGCCAGGGTTTCCCGGCTCTTGGAACAGCGAGGGTTGTGATAGATACAGAGGCTCATCGGTTCTCCTGTCAACAAGGTGCGCGACCAGGGCGTTGAATTCGCCCTGGCGATATCCGTTACTGGCGCAGGCTTTCGTCCTGGCGCTTGGCTTCCTCAAACTGTACCAGTCGGGCATCCAGCCGGGCCAAGGTCAGGCGGTCTTGGGTGGTGGCGCGGGCCTGGGTCAATTCATCAATGGCATGCGGATAATCACCCAGTAAGGCCTGATGTTCGCCCCAGGCAATATGCAAATTGGTTTGATCTGAGGTTTGACGATAGAGATCTGCCAGCGTCGACCAGCCCAGGACATTGTCAGGGTGGTTACGGACATACAGATCCAGGATCTTGATCGCCCGCGCATACTGGCTCTGCTGCTGCAGGGCACTGACCAGATTGAAGATCACGACCTCGTTATCCGGTTGGCGCTGTAACCAGCTCTCCAGCCGTTGCACGGCGCGCGGTACCTGATTATTGGCCATGTCGATGTCGGTCTGGGTATCCAGAATAAACGGATTATCCGGATAGCGATTGGCCAACTGCTGGATAATCGGCTCGGCCTCGGCTTGCCGTTTCAGTGCCAATAGCGCCAGTGCCTTGCCATAGAGCAGACCGGCCTGTTGCGGATTGCGCACCAACTCTTTGTCGAACCAGCCCAGCATGCCATCCGCTGTCTCGTTGCTGTAACGCACTTGAATGCGCGCCTTGGCAAAGCTGAAGTTCAGATCATCATGCTTGCGCACCTTGGGATAGTTCGCGGCGCGGTTGCGCGCCTCGCTGATGCGGGTTTCTGGCAATGGGTGGGTGAGCAGCATTTCTGGCGGTTTGCTGGCATAGCGCGATGTCGCGGCCAGCTTCTGGAAGAAGGTGACCATGCCCATGGGGTCAAACCCGGCTTCGTAGAGCAGTTTCATGCCGATACGGTCAGCTTCAAACTCGTTGTCACGGGTATAGCTGATGGCGGTCTGGACGTTGATGCCGAGCATGGTTTGCATCGCGGCCACCCCGACACTCGGATTGATGATCGCCAACGCTATCGAGCCCACCAGGCCGGCAATGGCCACTGGCGTCTGTTTGGTTTGCGACTCCATATATCGAGCAATATGGCGTTGGGTGATGTGGCTGATTTCATGCGCCAGCACACCGGCCAGCTCGTTTTCATTCTCGGCATTCAGAAACAGGCCGGAATGTACCTTGACCTTGCCACCGAGAAATGCGGCCGCGTTGATGGTGTCGTCATGGATCAGAAAAAAGGTAAAGGGAAAACGAACGTTCTCGGCATGGCTGACCAGCCGCTGACCCAGATCATCCAGATACTCGTCCAGCACCGGATCATCGATGATCGGCAGTTGCGCACGGGCAAAGCGCATAAAGCTCTCGCCATAGGCAATTTCACGATCGATGGTCAGGGCGGAAACCCCAGCAGTCCCGATGTCGGGCAACTGGCTTTCATTGATGGCAAGCAGGGCGGGGGAGGCAAAGAGGGTCGCACAAAACAGGGCGACGAGAGAAAAGCGCTGATGGGTCACGGCATACTCTCCACAGTTATGCGCCGCAGCATACCCCTCGCCTGAGAGGGCGACAAGCATCGCCGCTGGTGTCGTGTGCGCGGACACTGGGTAATGGTCTCGTTAGAGGCTGTGTTGCGTCATCTCCTTTCGTGTGAAACCATGAACTGCAATGACGAAATACCTTTGTCATCCCCTTTATAGTCACAGGAAGGCCCATGTTTAACCTGTTTGTCGGTTGGTACCGGCGACGGTTCTCCGATCCGGATGCTGTCACCCTGTTCATGATGTTGCTCGGTGGTTTTCTGGTTATCTATTTCTTTGGCGATTTGATCGGCCCCATTCTGGTTGCGGTGGTGCTGGCCTACCTGCTGGAGTGGCCGGTTCAACGTCTGGAGCGGATGGGGTTAAGCCGCTCCGTGGCCAGTACCCTGACCTTGTTGCTGTTTGTCGGGGTGATGCTGCTGCTGTTAACTGGCCTGCTGCCCAGTATCATTCGCCAGGGGATCAATCTAGCGCGCGAGGCGCCAGCGATGATGGCGCGGCTGAAGGCCAACCTGCTGTTGCTACCTGAACATTATCCGGAGTTGATGGATGTCAGCCTAGCCGAAACCCTGCTCAATACTGCGCAGAATCGTCTGCTCTCATTGGGTGAGTTAATCGTCTCTGCTTCGTTCAGTTCGTTGATCAGCCTGGTCTCGGTGATGGTCTACCTGTTTCTGGTGCCGTTAATGATGTTCTTTATGTTGAAGGACAAGGTGCGCATGCTGGCGGTGTTGCACCGCTTCTTGCCGACCAACCGGGCATTGGCCCGTCAGGTCTGGCTGGAGATGAACGAGCAGATCATCAATTACATCCGCGGCAAGCTGGTACATATTCTGGTGGTCAGCCTGGTCAACTATTTCATCTTCTATCTGATGGGGATCAACTATGCGTTGCTGCTCGGGGTCGGGGTGGGATTATCGGTCCTGATCCCGTACGTAGGGGCGGTCATGATCACGGTTCCTGTGGTGGTGGTCGCGTTATTCCAGTGGGGACTGACCCCGGACTTCGCCTGGCTGCTGCTCGCCTATTTTGTGGTGCAGGCCCTGGACGCTAACTTGCTGGTGCCGCTACTGTTTTCCGAAGCCATGAATCTGCACCCGATCGCCATTATCATTGCGGTGCTGATTTTCGGTGGCTTGTGGGGCTTCTGGGGGGTGTTCTTTGCCATCCCGCTGGCTACCTTGGTCAAGGCGGTGATCAATGTCTGGCCGAACAGCCGTCCGGTCACCGCCAGCAGCACCGCTGCCTCAGTGCCGAAATCCTCCTAAGCGACCGTTTATCCCTTTCCCATGCGCTAACGCGCAGTCAAGGCCCGCAGTGATGCGGGCCTTTTTCTGTCGCCATCCGTGCGAAGACTTGGTCGGTGTGGCGCTCAGCGATCCGATTATCAGGCTTGTTTTGATGGCGTTTATGTTCCCGATAGCTTGGCGGGTGTTGCGCAAATTCGGTTGAACAGGCGTTGAGGTTGGTTTGGCTACTCTGCTGGACATACACCGGAGCGTTTCCGGGATCGTGATTCATCAAGGAGTCGTCAAGATATGGCTAAGCACAATGTAAGCAAGTTGCTGGTGGTTGTTGGTCTGGGTAGCGCACTGGTACTGACTGGTTGTCAAACTGCGGCTGACCATCCGTTCCTGACCGGTGCAGCCGTGGTGGGTGCCGGCCTGGTGGCGCACAATTACGCCAAGCATCATCACAAAGATCACAACGATGACAACGCTGACCGCAACAGTAATCTGGATGGCATGAACGAACAGGATGCCAGCAACCGGATGGAGCGTCGCGGCTTCTATATGGTCGATGGCTGGCAGAATGACCACGGTAGCCACTCCTCCTATACCGTCTGGTACAACAGCTCTTCAGGCGAATGCGTACAGATGAAGTCGGTCCGCGGCAGCATCGAAGATATGCACAGCGTGAACAATCGTCACTGCAGCTAATCCCGTCGTGTCGGGCTGTCAGCGGTGACCCTGTGGCAGCCAACTATTTCTCGCATCACTGTATCCTGCGTTACCTCGACCACTGCCTTTGTTTGATTCGTGGTCGCTGGTGACTTATCCCGAGAGAATAAAAGATGAACCGAACTACTTTTCTGGCGCTGGCGCTGGCCGGTATGACCACGGCGGCCACAGCGGCTGACCTGAATGATCTGCTTTATCAGGATGCCCACTGGGGCAAACAGGAGCTGTCCAGCCGCGGTTTTGAAAAGGTGGGCAACTCGCGTACCGACCATGCACAGTACTGGTGGAACGAGAACGAGGACAACTGTGTTCTGGTGGTCTTCCGCGATAACAAGATTGACGAGATCCATGACGCGCCGCGTCGTGAGTGCCGCCATGACGGTCGCAACAATGACGAGAATCGCTATCAACGTCGTGATGATAACAGTGACCGTTATCGCGGCGACGACCGCGACGACAATGCCTCATACAGCCGTCATCAATCCGCTAACCGCTATAGCCGTCGTAATGATGATGCCGCCCAGGGTGGCGAACGCGTGCAGATGAATGATATGGGGCGTTACTGCAAGGGAGCTGCCGCCGGCAAGTTTGGCCAGCGTCCGCAGGACATCCTGACCATGCCGGTTGAGCGTGATCACGATATGTATACCGTTTTCGGTCAGTACCCGCAGCAAGGCAGTGACGTGACCACCTTCGCCTGCACCTTCGGTGCTGATGGCCATCTGGTGGGTGTGGACAAGAACTGATCTGCACACGCACACTGCTACTGACCTGATGTTGCCCTGCCAGCTTGCTGGCGGGGCTTTTTTTTAACGACGAACGGATATCACCGGCTGGCTGGGTGGTTGTACCCCGAAATGTACCCCTGTAGGACGGTCGCTGGACGAAAAATCGGCGTGGTAAGCCGCGTACTCAAAAAACTTAAATACTTATTTATCAATAAGATGATTAATTTGGTTGCGGCGAGTGGGGCGTGTGATGTGGGGTTACAGGTTGGATGGCGTCCCCAGCAGGAATCGAACCTGCATCTAGCCCTTAGGAGGGGCTTGTTCTATCCGTTGAACTATGAGGACAGTGCCCGTCAGGGCCGGCGAATTATAGCAGACGATCCCGGCATTGCCAGTGCCGCCTGATACCAACTTCGCCGGATGGCTGGATTTACTCCAGTACCGCGAGATCTCCGCGCTGGATATTGGCGGGTGCGTAACCACCGCCCGGGCTCATGATGGCGTTATCCTCGAATACCTGCTTGACCTCCATGCTGCGCAGCGTTGGTTGGCGCACAATCCGCTCTCGGCCGTTGTCATCCTGGAAATTGGCTTTTTGCTCGATATAGAAACGGTCACCTACCTTGATGCCATACCGCTTGCCCAAGTTGATATGGTACTTATCGCCCTCAACCCGGATGATGCGTGCGGTGGGTTTGCTGCATTGCAGCTTGCCTTGCAGGTCAAGTGCCACCCGATCCAGTTGCCGGCTGACCTCCTGACCCCAGGCCGATTGCCAGAATCTCTGGCTATGCACATCTACCAAGGCATCAGCTGCAAAGGACCAAGGCGCCTGGGTTTGGTAGTGCCCCTGGTCCACTAACTCGCCGGTCAGACCGTCAAACAGGTAGATACGCAGGCCAAACTGACGGATCGGATCACGTAACCAGGCGGTCAGGACATTCCCCTGTGCGTCACGGACGGCGAGATCGTCAATCTGGCCAAACACCAGATATTGACTGTCAGTCTGGCTGGCCAGCGCTTGCAGCTGGCCACTGTCGCGGCTGTCACCTGGTGATTGGCGCGACGGATCCAGCCCCAGATTGGCATCCAGCCAGGTTTGGGTGACAAAATTCTGACGTTGGCCAGCCAGGCGGTTAAACAGTTGACGCGTTAATTCACGATGCAGGTCACTCAACTGGCCATAACTGGCCTGGTCTGGGTTGGTGACTCGAAATCGGATCAGACTGATGCTCTTGGCATACAGGCCACCACTGCAGCGACTCTGTTCGGCGACCACATAAGCCCGCACCCGCACCTGTATTTTCTCGGCGTTCCGGCGCTCTTCCAGCAAGGTGTATTGACGGATCTCGCTATTGCTGCGGATCTGAAACCGATCATGGGCCAGCTTGCCGTTGTGCAGGGATTGTATACTGGATACTGAGGCGCCGGCCTGTAGCATGGCTTGGCGCAGGGCATCTTCGATGGCCTGTTCCCGAGCAGCATCGGTTTCACCGTCAATCACCGGCGCTTGTCCCCAGGTGATAAACCATTCGGCGTGGGCCGGCAGTGCCAGCAGCAACAGCATCAGGAGCGGCAATCGTTTCATGGTATCTATCTTGCAGGTAGTTTATCGGTAGTCTGCAAATAGTGTGCCGCTGCTCGATGGCTGCAATTCGGGCTTAAGGAATGCATGGTCTGGCCGATAATGGGGTATCGCCGGAAAAAGCCGATTGGAGTAACCCATGAAAATGACAGTGTTGGGGCTGTGTATGATGCTGTGTCTGGCCGGTTGTGCGCCGACACCATCAACACGAGTCGCCCCCTCGGGAGGCAGTGCCGGAATGGAATTGAACCGGATGGTGTCGGACATGGCGGATCGTCTGTTCCAGACCAAGCTGGCGGGGGGCCGTCCGTTGTCGGCCATTGCGGTGACATCGTTTGTGAATCTGGGCACGTTGGAGTCGACCAACTGGCTTGGGCAGCAGATGGCGGAAGATTTTATTCACGAGTTGCATCGGCGCGGCGAGATTGTCTTCGACTATAAGCTGACTGGTAGCATCAAGGTGACGCCGGAGGGGGATTTTGTCTTCAGCCGTGACTGGACCGAGTTGGCCAAGCGGGTGCCGGTCTCCCGGGTGCTCACGGGGACGCTGTCACGCAACGCCGAAGGGATCATTATCAATGCCCGTATCGTGAGCTTGAAAACGCATATGGTCGAGGCGACGGCTCAGGGCTTTGTCCCGGCCAGTATGCTGAACGGCAGCCTAGATAGTGGCCGTGCGGTGACCATTACACGTGGCATGCTGGTGCGTGGCGAATACGGTGACTACAACAACTCGGTCAATCTGACGCATTAAGAGGTGAGACCATGCGCAATCTGCGCAAGCTGATGACGGGATGGCTGGCGGTGTTGTTACTGGCCGGATGCTCATCCTCGACCACGGTGACCCGTTATGATGTGCCCAAGCCGGATCACTTCCCGGTATTGCGTGCCATTGGCTATGCCATTGTGGATGTTCAACCGGGCCCGAGTAAGGCAGAAAAGGTGCTGCAGGCCTTGCGTGCCTCGAAACTGGATGCCTATCGCGAGATGACTGAACAGGTTTATGGCCAGTCGCTGCAGGCAGGCACCACCTTGCGTGATGCGGTGCAAACCAGCAACAGTATGCAGGCGTCGGTGGATGGCGTTGTGCGCGGTGCACGTGTGGTGCGTAGTTATCCGCTGGATAACATGTATGCCACCGAGTTGGAGTTGGATACCCGTACCTTGTACGACCTGTACAAGCTGCAAGGTGCGTTCTAGACGCGCGATGCTCTCAGCAGGCGGCAAGCGGCAAGGCTTGCCGCTTGGCTGGCGTGGTCTGAACTCGCGTTCACGGGGTGAGGGAGCGCGTTACCGGCGTGGGCTAACGTGAAAACCCAAATGTCGGGTCAGGCTTTGATGTTTAGATTCAGACCACCGGCCGCATGTGGCGTACCGCGTTGATCGTAGGTCAGGCTGTTGCGGTCACGCACTTGGGTCAGAACGGTGGCTAACCGGCGGTTGGCGGTCAAGCTCATTTCAATCAGTTTGCCATTCACTTCGTTACGTTCGTGGCACTGCTGCAACTTGTGCACCAAGGCTTCTCGTGGCGCTTGCAGATCGGTGGTGAGCCGTTCGCGCTCGGCGTGTTCAGCAATACAGTGATCCTGATATTGCAGCTGTTCGAGCAGTTGCTGTTTGGTTTTGGCCAGATCAGGGAGTGCCAACGCCTGACGCTGCTGCAACAGCTCTTTCTCCTGTTGCAACAGCGCCAGTAAATTATCCAGAAGCACGTCTTGCGACTGCAGTAGCTCGGGAAGGCTCATCATTTATAAAGTGGCCCCAGCTCCGACTCCAGAGAGACCATCTTCTTGGCCAGTCGTTCGCTGTCGACCTTATATTCACCGCGTTCGATGGCGGCCTTTAGCGATTCGACCTTACTCTGGTTGAAACCGGGTGCATCCTTGACCTTCTGCTGCAATTTACTCAGCGATTGGGCTTGGTCCGTCAGCACGACGGCATCCTGGCGGACCGTTGCCTTGCTGAGGGTTTCTTCAGAAGAGACCGCGGCAGTGGCACTGCTTCCACTGGTATTACCCTGTGTCGGGGTTGCCAGTTTAGTGGAGGCATTGTTCACCAGGTTGTTGACGTTGTTGATGGCCATGATGAGCTACCTTTTTGTGCTTGCGTTGCTTCTGAACAGTCTATCGGCCATCGGTGGCAGAACTTTAGAAAAAAGAGCGCAGCACTTCACATTTCTACATGAACGATACCAACCGCAGTCACCACCGCACTGATCTGGCGATGGGAGCGCAGATTTTCGACGCGGATCTGATCACCGAAGCTGCCATCTTGTAACGCCTTGCCAGCTGTTTTGATCGACAAGACCGAGGTTCCCGCTTCAATTTGTACCGTATCGTTGCGGCATACTACACAAATTTCGTTTTTTCGCACCGGTTGGCCGGGCCGCAGGTCACGTTTTGTGCGACTGCCGACCAGCGCATCGGGGTCGGTAAAGTTATCACCGCGCACCATGATGTCATCCATGAAGTCGACTTTGAGTAAATCCGCGCTGAGCACTGTGTCTCGGGTCACCGGTTGGGTGACGGTGACAAAGGGTTTGAGTACCCGTACCCGGACCGGCACGAATATATCCCAGACTGAATCGCCACCGGTTTTGTAGACACCTCACAGTTAGATAAACTAACGCAAAGAGAGGTGTTTCAATGAGTGCAAAACGCTACCCCGACGAGTTCAAACTCGAAGCCGTTAAGCAGGTGA
>JAYROM010000049.1:0-19553 GCA_041911695.1 Aeromonadaceae bacterium | reverse complement strand
TCAGGGAATAGACATGCAGATTGGAATACCGAGAGAAAGTCTCGCCGGTGAGACCCGGGTGGCTGCCACCCCGTCTACCGTCGAGCAACTGCGCAAGCTCGGCTTCGACGTTGTGGTTGAAGCCGGTGCCGGGGCGCTGGCCAGCTTTGATGATGCGGCGTTCTCCGCCGCTGGCGCCACCGTGGTGGACACCGCTGCCCTGTGGCAATCCCCGCTGATCTACAAGATCAATGCCCCGTCCGAGGCCGAAATGGCCCTGCTGCAACCGGGGACCACCCTGGTCAGCTTCCTGTGGCCGGCGCAAAACCCTGACCTGGTCGCGGCCTTGGCTGCGCGTAAGGTCACCGTCCTCGCGATGGACATGGTGCCACGTATTTCCCGCGCCCAGGCGCTGGATGCTCTCTCTTCGATGGCCAACATCGGTGGTTATCGTGCCGTGGTCGAAGCCGCGCACGCCTTCGGTCGTTTCTTTACCGGTCAGATCACCGCCGCAGGCAAGGTTCCGCCGGCCAAGGTGCTGGTGATCGGCGCCGGTGTCGCCGGTCTGGCCGCCATTGGTGCCGCCCGCTCGCTGGGCGCCATCGTGCGTGCCTTCGATACCCGCCTCGAAGTGGCGGAACAGATCGAGTCGATGGGCGGCGAGTTCCTCAAGCTGGATTTCAGCAATGAAGAGGGCGGCTCTTCCGACGGTTATGCCAAGGTGATGTCCGACGAGTTCATCAAGGCCGAGATGGCGCTGTTCGCCGCCCAGGCCAAGGATGTCGATATCATCATCACCACCGCGTTGATCCCGGGCAAGCCGGCGCCCAAGCTCATCACCAAAGAGATGGTCGACAGCATGAAGCCGGGCTCGGTGATTGTCGATCTGGCCTCTGCCGCCGGTGGTAACTGTGAATACACGGTACCGGGCACGCTGCATGTCACTGACAGCGGCGTCAAGGTCATTGGTTATACCGACCTGCCGGGCCGTCTGCCGACCCAGTCGTCGCAGCTGTATGCGACCAACCTGGTCAACCTCTCCAAGCTGTTGAGCAAGGAGAAGGACGGCAACATCAACCTGGATTTCGATGATGTGATCCTGCGTAACATGACGGTGGTGCGTGACGGTGAAGTGACCTTCCCGCCGCCGGCGATCAGCGTCTCTGCGGCACCGAAGAAGGAAGCCGCACCGGTCAAGGCTCAGGACACCGCGCCGAAGCAGCCGTCCAAGCTCAAGTATGTGCTGGGTGCGGCCGGTCTGGTGCTGTTCGGTCTGGTTGGCCATGTGGCGCCGCCGGAGTTCCTGGCGCACTTCACCGTGTTTGTGCTGGCCTGCGTGGTTGGTTACTACGTGGTGTGGAACGTGACCCACTCGCTGCATACGCCGCTGATGTCGGTGACCAATGCGATTTCCGGCATCATCGTGGTCGGTGCCCTGCTGCAAATCGGCTCGGATGCGCCGCTGGTCAAGGTGCTGGCGTTTGTCGCCGTGCTGATTGCCACCATCAACATCGTCGGCGGCTTCACGGTCACCCAACGTATGTTGAAGATGTTCCGCAAGGATTAAGGGAGAAACAACATGTCTCAAGGATTGGTCACGGCGGCCTATATTGTCGCAGCCGTGCTGTTTATCCTCAGTCTGGCCGGCCTGTCGCGTCAGGAATCGGCGAAGTCGGGTAACCTGTTCGGGATGGTCGGTATGGCCATCGCGCTGGTGGCGACCATTGCCAGCCCGAGTGTGCATGGCGTGGTGTTTGTACTGCTGGCCATGGTGATTGGCGGTGCCGTCGGCGCTCGCCTGGCACTCAAGGTCGAGATGACCCAGATGCCGGAGCTGGTGGCGGTGCTGCACAGCTTCGTCGGTCTGGCCGCGGTGCTGGTTGGCTTCAACAGCTTTATCGAGCTGCTGCCGGCCGATGCCGTACAGCAACTGGTGCTGCCGTTGCACGGCTCGCCGGAACAGATCATGGCGGCGGCCCAGCTGGCGATTGCCCAGATTGCCAGTCAGCAAGCCGGTGCTGCCGGTCATCTGACCGGTGCCATGCTCAACATCCACCTGACCGAAATTTTCCTCGGCGTGTTTATCGGTGCGGTGACCTTCACCGGCTCGATCGTGGCGTTCGGCAAACTGCGTGGCGTGATCAGCACCAAGCCGCTCTCCTTGCCGCACAAGCACAAGCTGAACCTGCTGGCTGCGGTGGTCTCCTTCGCACTGCTGATCCACTTCATCAATGCCGGTGGCTCGACCTGGGCGATTCTGCTGATGACGCTGATCGCACTGGCCTTCGGCTGGCATCTGGTGGCCTCCATCGGTGGCGCGGACATGCCGGTGGTGGTGTCGATGCTGAACTCCTACTCCGGTTGGGCGGCGGCGGCGGCGGGCTTTATGCTCTCTAACGACCTGCTGATTGTGACCGGTGCGCTGGTTGGCTCCTCAGGGGCGATCCTCTCTTACATCATGTGTAAGGCGATGAACCGCTCCTTCCTGTCGGTGATTGCCGGTGGTTTTGGTACCGATGGCGCCTCGTCCTCCTCGTCCAGCGAAGAGATGGGCGAATACCGCGAAATGAAGCCGGAAGATGTGGCCGACCTGCTGAAGAACTCGCAGTCGGTGATCATCACCCCGGGCTACGGCATGGCGGTGGCGCAGGCGCAATATCCGGTGGCAGAAATCACCCAGAAGCTGCGCGAGCGCGGCATCCAGGTGCGTTTCGGTATCCATCCGGTGGCCGGTCGTCTGCCAGGGCACATGAACGTGCTGCTGGCTGAAGCCAAGGTGCCGTACGATATCGTGCTGGAGATGGACGAAATCAACGAGGACTTCCCGGAGACCGATACCGTGCTGGTGATTGGCGCCAACGACACCGTTAACCCGGCGGCGATGGAAGATCCGGGCAGCCCGATTGCCGGGATGCCGGTGCTGGAAGTATGGAAGGCGCAGAACGTGGTGGTGTTCAAGCGTTCGATGAACACCGGCTATGCCGGGGTACAGAACCCGCTGTTCTTCAAGGAAAACTCTTACATGTGCTTTGGCGATGCCAAGGGCACGGTGGAGAGCATCCTCAAGGCGCTGTAAGGCGACCGATACACCGATCAAGGGAGGCGCAAGCCTCCCTTTTTTCTGCGCTTTATCTGGCCCGCAGGTCTGGCAGGGCGGGCGCAACAAGGTATGATGACGCCGCACCCGCCGTCGCGATTGACCGGGTGTGACCTGGCATGACAAGGACATGAGAATGAAAATGATGCGATGGCTGGGGGCGGCGCTGGTGGCCGTCACCCTGAGTGGCTGCATGGCTCCGCTGGTGGCGCCGTTCGTGGCGGATGCACAAAGCAAATTGCTGTGGGCATTGATTAAACCGATGGTCGGTCTCGATCCGAACGAAGTGAACCTGTTTGAACAACCGCTGATCAAGGATCGTCTGCAGCCGCTGCTTGGTGATCACTACGGCACAGCGGTCAGCCTGTTGAAGACCGCCGATGAGGTGCAGCAAGAGGGGCCAATGTTCTATGTGTTGTCGAATAATGCCCTGACCAAGCCATTGGCGGATAAGGCGGGGTTTGTCTGGAATGCGCAGACCAACCAGATGGCGGTGCTGTTGCAGCAACAGGGACAGCCGCAGCAGGTATTTAGCGAGGCGCTCGGTGCCAGCGGCGCGGCAACCAGTGCGGCGGCAGCGACCAGTGGGGCTGTGCCAACCTGGCCGACCGCCATGCAGGGGCTGATTCAGACGCCAGCGCAAGCGCTGACCCAGCAGGCGACGGCGGCGGCCACCTCGGCGGTGAACACCAGTGTGCAGCAGGCGACGTCCGCGGCCACTTCGACAGCGACCTCCGCGGTCAATGCCAGCGTGCAGCAGGCAGCATCGGCCGCAGCAGGGACGGCGCAGTAATTCTGTGATATCGGTTCGTCGCCCTCGCGTAGGCGGGCCCTGTGCTGCTGATTTGTGCTGAGATCGTTGCCAAGACAAGGTCAAGGGCGCTGGATGCCCGCCTGCGCAAGCGACGCTGGTGCTATCACCACGTCGCTTTCATTTATCTATTGGGTGGGTTTCCCCTCATAAGATCCCTGCGCGGGCGTGCGCGACAGTGGGCGGTGGCGGTGATGGCCGAGCAGGCCCGCTGCCAGCGCCCATAACAAGCCTTGTCCCAGCAGCTGGGTCACCGAGCCCGGCCACCCCACCTGATCGCCATACCACCAGATCCCAGCCAGTGCACTGAGTAGCAGGCTATAGCCGAGCCGTTGCCAGCCAGGGCCAGCCACGGGGTGCCGAAAGTGGGGCAGCCTTGCCCCGCACAGCAATCCCGCTAACGCGGCCGTCAGGTAGGCCAAATCCTGTGACTCGGTAAGCCAGGCGGCCATGCCCGCCAGGATCATGACTGCGCGCGGTATCCCTCGCTTGGCCAGCCAACCGCGCCAGCTGGGTTGGGACATGCCCCCCGCGCCGGTCAACCCCAACAAGGCTCCCAGCAAGACATCAGAGAAGAAATGCACACCGTAGACGGTGCGTGCCATGCCCACCAACAGCGCGATGCATAGTGTCGCGCCCAGCCAGCGCGCGCCGCGCCGGCCGGTCAGGGTCAATACACTGCCCCAGATCAGGGTCGCCAGCAGGGTATGGGTACTGGGCAGGCCATAGCTGGCCGCGGTGTGCCAAGCGAGGGCTGGATCGATCTGGAATGGCCGTGGCCAGGACAATAGGTATTTCAATCCTTCGCTCACCAGTAGGCCAAAGGCGGTGAGATGCAGCAGGGCGCGGCTGTCCACTGCTGACCAGTGCGCCGGTCGCCAGAGCCAGAGCAGCATCAGCAGGGGGAGGCTACCTAACAGGTTGGTCAGTGCCCACAGGGGCGCAAGGTGTCGCCCCGCCGCTTGCCAGCGCTGCAACCACGGCAACTCGGCCCGATGTAGTGCCGAGGCCTCGCTGGTGAAGTCGGTCACACGCTGTGCCGGGCTGGCGGCGATGTGTGTCCATTGTTGCAGCCAGGCGGTTTCGGCACTGAAACGCGGTGGCAAGGTTTGCAACATCTGCTGGGTTGCCAGCCGGCCGCGGAGGATTTCACGTCCGCGATCCGGGGCTGACAACAGGTTGATATCGCCGCTCGTCGCGACCCAAGACAGCGGGGTGAGACTGCGGCAGGCAAAGGCATGGCCTTCACCCAGTGGTCCCAGATCGGCGGTGATTTCGCCGGGCAGACCGGTCTCTTCCTGCAGTTCGCGCAGCGCTGCCTGGGCGGCGGTCTCGCCGTGATCGACATAGCCGCCGGGTAGCCCATAACGCATCGACAGGCGATCCTGCACCAACAATACCCGATCCTCGACCCGGAGCAGACAGACCGCAAACCGTGGGCTGGCCGCCAGCCCGCTGCTGTAGAGCAGGCTGTCCAAGAGAAGCCCCATCCATCCCAATGCTGCCAGATGCCGCCGATACATGTGCCATTCCTATACGGGGTGAGGCTGGCTACCATAACACTCGACGCGATTTCGCCCCAGCGTCTTGGCCTGATAGAGCGCCTGGTCCGCCTCGTCGAGCAGCCGGCCGGCACCGGCGGTGGCGGGGCCTGCGGCGGCGACGCCGATACTGACAGTCAGGCGTAGCGGACGATGGCCGGGCATGGTGAACGGCTGGCCGGCAATTCGCTGGCGCAACTGCTCGGCGCGGCGGTATGCGGTGGCGAGGTCACAGCCCGGCAGCAATAGCACAAACTCCTCACCGCCCACGCGGGCCAGGGTGTCATCGGGGCGTAGTCCGGTGCGCAGCCGCTCGGCCAGGCACTGCAAGACGATATCGCCATTCGGGTGACCATAGGTGTCGTTGATCCGTTTGAAGTGGTCGATATCCAGCATCAGTGCAGTCAGGGCTGGTGGCGGAGCCCCGCCGTCCGGCCAGACGGACAACAGTTGCTGGAACAGGAAGCGGCGATTATAGAGCCCGGTCAGGGCATCGGTTTCACTTAGGGCGCGCAGCCGAGATTCAGCCTGGCGGCGGGCATCTACCTCGACGGCCAGCCGACGGTTGAGCCGGAAATACCAGAGCGAAAGCAGCGCCAGTCCGCCACAAAGCAGCAAGCTGAATACCAGATATTGCACGAAGTGGTGGATCCGCCGGTTGGCGGTCTGGTCGCGGTACAGAAAACCCTCCAGATCCAGCTGGCTGGCGGCCTGTTCACCCATTAACAGTTCAGTAATCCGGTACCAGCGCGCAGGGTTCATATGGCCGATGGCGATCAGATCGGGCTGCATCAAGTCGCGCATCGTATCGGCTTCAAAGCGCAGATGTTCGCGACTCAGGTCCGGACGGTAGTGCTGCTGGATCACGGCAATGGTTTCATCCACATGATCGAGCGCGTAGCGCCAGCCGCGCAGGCTGGCTTGCAGAAACGCCTGGACCTGTTCGGGATGGTTGTCGACCATCTCGCGCGAGGTAAACAGGACATCGCCATAAAAATCAATGCCGTAACTGCGTGGCATGAACAGCTGATAGGGAATGCCGCGCTGCGCCAACAGGAATGGTTCGTTGGTGGTGTAGGCATCAATGGCATCCACCTTGCCATCGATCAGATCCTGGATGCCCATGTCAGCGGGGATCAGGGTCAGTCGTGAGCGAGGGATATGCTCACCATCAAAGGGGGCCAGTAAAGAGAGACTCTCTTCCGACCCAGGGCCCAACAGCCGCAGCCGTTTACCCGCCAGATCACCGAAACTGCGAATATCCGGGCGGTCCAGCGTCAGCCAGCACACGGCCGAATGTTGTAAAATTGCCGCCAGCGCGATCACGGGTTGATTGTTGGCAAAGCGTTTGATGAGACCAGCATTGGTCACCCCGAACGCGGCCCGCCCGGCGACAACGTCATCGCCGGGTGAGCGCATCACCCCCCCTTCGCCGTTGGCGCGTAACACGACCTCAAGCCCGGCGGCGCGATAGTAGCCTTTGGCTTGTGCCATGTAGTAGCCGGCGAACTGGAACTGGTGCCGCCATTTCAACTGGACAACCAGTGGTTCCGCCCGGGTTGGCATACTCCACCCCAGGCCCAGTAATAGCCCTGTGATAACAAGAAGGAAAAAAAGAGGCATCCAATCGGGTCCTTTTGTTTTATTAAGCATGGACAACATTGACTGGTCTGCAAGCTAAATTGCGTACACACTTTACTCAGTGAAACCGGTGCGCGGATCGGACTGCCGGGCGACCGGCCCTCTCCAACCGCCCCGCGCAAGCAGAGGTGAACCATGTCCTACCGTCATGTCTTGCTCGCTCTGGATCCGCAACATGATCCCGGCCTGCTGTTACCCAGGGTGCAGCAGTTATTGCATACCTCCGCCCACACGCTAACCCTGATCTCGGTGCTGCCTCCGCTCACGCCTGCGGCAGAGTGGGCGGCCAAGCGCGACTGGCTGGATCAGATTGAGGGGATATGCAGTGCCGTGCAGGTCGCGGTCCATGAAGTGCGTGTGGAAAGCGGTGAGGTGGCGGAACAGTTGCGTCTGGCTGTGGAGGAGTTGCAGGCCGACGTGCTGGTGTTGGGGCATCATCCCCGCATGGGGGGATTGCCGCCCTTGTTGGGACGGTTACTCCCGTTGACGGGGTGTGATGTGTTGGTGCTCGATCCGCAACATGATCCCTGGCGCCAGCCACCTCGGATGCAGGTGGCGGTGAGCCTGGATGTTGCGGGGTTTGCCCTACTGCAACGCGCCCTGCAGGTGGCTCACCAGTGGCATGCGGTGCCTGAGGTATTGCATTGCGTGTCGCCCCTGGCGCAGGCCCGGTTGGCGATAGAGCTGGAGGGGGCGGCCGATCCCTGGCTGAGCGAGGCGGTGGCCCGCGCCGAGCATCAATTGGCAGATTGGATGGCCCGTCTGCCTGCGCCGGTGCCACGCTGGCAGGTGCTGGTCGGCGAGCCGGGCGTGCAATTGTTGCGGGCTCAGCAGCATGTCGGCAGTGACCTGCTGCTGCTCGGGGATCACAGCCTGCATGCCCACCTGTTGCAGCAACATGCATTGCCAGTATTACAGCAGGGCTGCGCTGATCTATTGATATTGCATGCCGGGCCGCCAACCCCCTCTACGGCGAGCGGCGCTTGAGTCGCATCGCCGCAGGGGAGATGTGGCCACGTTGCTCTCAGACATCCAGCGCGTAGGGCAACGGGTGGAGCTGGAGGGTGACCTGTGGCGCTGCCTTGAGGCGCAGGGCTGCCGTTGCGGGCAGGTCATCCGGCAGCACGGCATTTAATAGCAGACCACCATCCTGTTGCCAGCAGGCCAGGGCGTGGCCGACGCGCTTCCAGTTGCCGTTTTCTAATTGCCACTCCAGCGTCAGATCCGCTGGCAGTGGCTCGGTCAGTCCGCCATGCAGCACAAACAGTGCATGGTGGTTGGCGCCCCGATAGCGGGCGCGGGCGACGGTCTCCTGACCGATATAGCACCCTTTGTTAAAGCTGATACCGCCCAGCGCTTGCAGGTTGAGCATCTGCGGGATGTATTCGCCTTGGGCGCTGGCATCGAGCACGGGGTGGCCAGCCAGGATCTCCAGCCCCCACCAAGTGGCCTCGTCGGCCATCGGCAGCGTGTCGACGGCGGCCCAATCGCCGATTAACAGCCAGCGATCTGTGGCGACCGGTAACAGTTGAGCCTCACCGAGCAGGGTGGCCGCCGTGATGCCCTGTGCGGCCAGCCACTGGTCAGTGCCGGCACCGGCCAGCGCCTGCACCGGTAGCTCGGCCGTGATGTCGCTGAGCTCGACCTTGGAGAACACCGCATATTTTTTCAGGGTCGCCAAGGCGACGGGCAATGCACTGCTGCGACTTAACAGCAGGATCTGTTCCGGCTGTACCAACAGACGAAAGGCGTTCCACACCTTGCCTTTGGCATCGCAATGGGCCCCCAGCGTCTGGTCTCCCGGTTGCAGCGGACGCAGGTCACAGGTGAGCTGTCCTTGCAGGAAGGTGGTGCGATCGGCACCGGTCAGGCGGATCAGGCCAGCTTGCTGCAGCAGGAAACGGCTGGGCTGGGCTGGCAGTTGCGGAAGCGGATAGGACATGGCGCGGTTCTCTCTGTTCAATAAGACAGAATGTGGTGTCGCTCATGGTAATCAGCTGCTTGGTGTTTGTCAGCACGCCACGCATCTTGTTACGCTGGAGCGCCTGATTGAAGGAGAGTGGTGATGACACCTCAGGAATGGGATCGTCTGCGTTGGCAGTGCCGTCGAGGCATGCTGGAGCTGGATGTGATCCTGCTGCCGTTTATGGAGCAGAGTTTGCCGGCGCAATCGGATGCAGTGCAGGCCGATTTTGTCCATCTGCTGGAACATAGCGATTTGCAATTATTCCGTTGGCTGATGCGCGGTGAATCTCCGGTCGAGCCGGCGTTGGCGGCGCTGATTACCCTGATCCGTGATGAACACCAGGCCCGACAACCCGGATAACGGGCGTTGCGCGTACCGACTCACCCCTCGCGCGTCCTGGTACAGCCGAGGCTGGCTGCTGTTGGTGCATGCGTTGATCGCCAGCTGGGGCGCCAGTGCGCTTGATGGCGTGATCGGGGCGGGGTGGCTGGTGGCCTGCACACTCAGTGTCGGTTATGCGCTGTGGCGTGCTGGTCGGCCCATATCCGAAATAGTGTTGGCGCCGAGCGGCGACCTGCATTTTGCAGGGGGCGCGTATCGTTTGGGGGGCGGGTCGCGGATTTTACCTGGCTGCTTGCACCTGCAACTGCGCCCACAACAGCCAGGCCCTTCATGCAAGCTCTGGCTGTTTGCTGACAGCCTGCCTCCCGGCGATTATCGACGCTTGGCGCGCGAGATCACCCTGTCGCGTCCGGATCAGTGATGCGCTATCAGCTGCGCGGCCAGCGCCGGGATAAATTGTCCCACCGGGCCGCCACACCCATCGGCCTCGCCGGGTGGCTTGATCCAAAGCAGCATCTCTGGGCTGTGTCCGGTCGGGAACACCTGACTCATTTCGCCAAGCCGTGCCCCGGACGGATCACACCATTGCCCATCCAGGGCGCCGGCGCCATTGCGGCTGGTATCGACGATAAACGGCTTGCGCTGGCCCAATACCGGCAACAGACGTTCAACCAATGCCTGGCCATAGTGGATATTATCCTCGGTCCGTTGGAAGTGGCTGACATTGAGAGCAAAGCCCCAGGCCTGACCAATCCCGGCCTGTAGCAGGCGTTCGGTCATCTCCGCCACACTGTGCCAACCGGGATGCCCGGCATCCAGATAAACATGGGCGGCGGGGGCCTGCTCATGCAGGATTGCCAAACTGTCACGTAACAGGGCGTAGCGGCGCTCCTGATCGGCCGGTGACAGACAATCCAGCTTGGCCAGGGCATCCGGCTCTAGCACCACCAGGGCCGGAGCATGACCAATGCCGGTGGCAAACTGCCGGATCCAGGCCAGATAATCGTTGGCCGAGTCCTCTCCGCCGGCACTGAGACCGTCACAATCGCGGGCCGGAATGTTATAGGCCACCAGAATGGGCCATGACTGGTCGCGCACCGCGCCGGCCACATAGTGTTGTACGGCCGGGCGGATATCGCCGCTCCAATCGCCAAACCATTTGCCGGCTGGTTGGCTGGCCAACGCATTACGGATGCTGTCGGCCCGAGGGTCGTCGCCATGTTCGTGCAACCAGTGGTGGACCTGGGCATCCGGGTCACGGTACAAGCGCAGCGGCAGGTCGGCAGGGCCCGTTGATGAGGCGTCGCTGGACTCATGCGGTGAGACGGGGGCCGGGGGCTGACAAGCGGCGGCGGTTACCCGCAGTGCCTGGAGGGCGGGTGGAGCGCCCACATGTTCGGCCTGAAAGCCAAAGCTCACTTGGCCATGGGGAGCCAGCGTCTGATTCCAGTTTAACCCTTGGGCAGTAAACAGATTGCCTGCCGGCTCCAGGTGCGCATTCCAGCTGTTGCTGATGGTGACCTGGGCGCGATCCGGAAACCGCCAGCTGACATGCCAGTCATCCAACGGGCGATCCGTGTTGTTTTGCACCGCAATCTGGATGACGAAACCACTGTCCCAAGCATTCTGGATGCGGTAACTGACCTGGCAGGGGGCCGCAGTGGCTGGCTGCACGCTGAGGAGCAACAAGCATAGACCGGCCAGCGGGCCAAACCAGCAGATAGGATTGCGCTGCACAGGCAGACCTCCAGGGAATAAGGGGCGCGGATCGCACCTTTCCCATCATGCTGGTCAGCAGCTAAACCTTGGCTATCTGTCGGCCCAATTGACACCAGATACTTACCTTGGCGTGCGTACTTATTTTTTTTACAGAGGGTGACTATGCTTTGGGGGATGTGACACAGAGGCGCGTTGCGCCATTTACTTCGAACCGAAAGAGGAATGCCTTATGTCGAGTATCGTAGTGGTCTATTTCAGTGGTTATGGTCATACCCGCAAGCAGGCGGAAGCGGTGGCGCGCGGCGCCGGTGGTTCACTGGTTGAGATTGATGCCAATGGTGAACTCAGTGAACAGGCATGGGAGCTGCTGGATGCGGCAGATGCCATTGTCTTCGGTTCACCGACCTATATGGGCATGGTTAGCTGGCAGTTCAAGAAGTTTGCCGATGCCTCGTCCAAAGCCTGGTTTACCCGCAAGTGGCAAGATAAGGTCTTCGGCGGCTTCACCAATTCGGCATCGATGAACGGCGACAAGCAGACCACCATGGACTACCTGTTTACCCTGGCCATGCAGCATGGCGGCCTGTGGGTCGGGCTGGGTATCCTGCCTTCCAATACCAAGGCCGCGCAGCGTAATGACATCAACTATCTGGGCACCTCGATCGGCGCCTACATGCAGTCGCCGTCTGACTGCAGTCCGGATGAGGTATTGCCGGGCGATCTGGATACCGCCGTTAAATACGGTGAGCGTATCGCGGCCACGGTGCTGCGGTTGAAGTAACCCGCCCGCGTTTCCTGTTGTCCAATCGGCGCCCTAGGGCGCCGTTTTTGTCTGTTGCGTTCGTATTTCAGCTAACAAGATACTATTAAGATATATCTTGATCTGGATTTTTCTAAGATATATCTTATTGGTGAAGTATCCAACATGACTGCCGCGGCGGTCATGGCGATCACGCATAACCAAGGAAGTGCCTTATGTTTAAACATCATCATTCCCCGCACCGGGGACATCATCCGCAGCGGGCAAAGGGCGAGCATGACTGGCCACTGCATGGCGGGGCAGGCGGCGGACGCGGGGGGCGTGGTCGGCTGTTCGGCCATGGCGATATGCGTCTGATCCTGCTGCATCTGCTGCAACAAGGACCCCAACACGGCTACGAGCTGATCAAGGCGATCGAGACCCTGGCTGGTGGTGATTACAGCCCGAGCCCGGGCGTGATCTACCCGACTTTGACCCTGCTTGAAGAGAGTGGCTTGCTGCAGGCGTCAGCCGATGACGGCGGGCGTCGCCAGTTCCAGTTGACCGAGGCTGGCCAAGCTGCGCTGGTGGGTGAGCAGGCGGCGTTACAACGTATTCTGACCCGTTTGTCTGCCGCTGCGCGGATCGCCTCTGCCCGTCATAACCCCCAAGTCCATCGTGCGATGCAGAACTTGAAAATGGCGTTGCAGTTGCGTTTTGCGGAGGGCGAACCGGAGGCGGAGACCTTGGCACGTATTGCGGCGGCGATCGACCGCGCGGCGGTCGAGATTGAACAGTTAAAGTAAGCCGCAGCGTCGGCGCGGGGCGAAGAAAACGGGCCGGCAATGCGGCCCGTCAGGGGGTGAGGGTGTTGCGTTATTGCCGGCTCATCCGTTCCGACTTGTCCATGCAGCGCTCGATGGCTTCCATGACGGCGGCACGCAGACCGCGCTCTTCGAGAACCTTGACCGCTTCGATGGTGGTGCCGCCTGGCGAGCAGACCATGTCTTTGAGTGCGCCGGGGTGTTGGCCGGTTTCCAGTACCATGCGGGCAGCACCGGCGACCGTCTGCGCGGCAAACTGGTAGGCTTGGGCTCGGGGCATACCGCCGAGTACAGCGGCATCGGCCATCGCCTCAATAAACATGAACACATAGGCCGGGGCCGAACCACTCACCCCGGTGACCGCGTGGATCAGCGATTCTGGCACCACTTCGGCACGGCCGAAGCTGGCGAAGATCGCCTCGATATCGGCCATCTCTTCAGCAGTGACCAGTTTGTTCGGGGTCAGCGAGCTCATGCCGGCATTGACCAATGCCGGGGTGTTCGGCATGGCGCGTACCAGCTTGACTGCCTTGCTGCTGGCTTCGGCCAGCTTGGCCAGGGTCACGCCCGCCGCGATGGAGACCACCACGGTCTCCGGACGCAGGCGACCGGCCATCTCCTGTAACACCTGGGCGACCAGGTAGGGTTTGACCGCCAGGAACAGGATGTCGCTGTGGGCGGCCACTTCCACGGTGCTGGCACAGGCGGTGATGCCGAGGCTGTCGTGCAGTTCGGCAGTCTTGTCCGCCAGCACATCATAGGCCAGCACCTTGTCCGGGCTGACCAGGGCACTGTTGACGATACCGGTGATGATGGCCTGGGCCATGTTGCCGGCGCCGATAAATCCGATGGTCTTGTTCATAATCACTCCGTGATGTCAGTCCACAGCAGTCTGCGGACAAAGCCGGGGACTGCCAAGCAAAATATAGCGGTTTACCAGCGCGTTAGCGTCATGCGTTATCGAGCGGATCCGTTGTCGCGGTCATGGCTACGCCTGCCAGCTCTTCTGTGGTCATGGCGCGCAAGACCCGGCACGGATGACCGACCGCGATCACCCCGGCCGGGATGTCGCGGGTAACCACACTGCCGGCACCGATCACGCTGTTGTCGCCGATGGTGATGCCAGGACAGAGGATGCTGCCGCCGCCAATCCAGACCCGGTGGCCGATAGTGATCGGCGCGCCAAACTCGATCCCCGCCATCCGCGGGGCGACCGCGATCGGGTGAGCCGCGGTATAGATCTGTACATTGGGGCCGAGCAGGACGTCATCACCGATCACCACCTCGCAGACATCGAGCATGGTGCAGTTGACGTTGGCGTAGAAGTTTTCTCCGACCCGGATGTGCTGGCCGTAATCGCAGAAAAAGGGCGGATTGATATGACAGTGCTGACCGCGCTGACCGAGCAGTTGATGCAACACGGCATCGGTGTCTCCCTCGCCCTGATTGAGTTGCCGGCACAACTGCCGCGCCCGCTGGCGGGCGGCAACTAACACGGCATCACTGGCGTCATAGGGCTCACCGGCCAGCATTTTTTGCCATTCGCTGCGCGAGGATGTCATCTGTTGGGCTCCTGTTGTCTCTCGGGAATAGGCCGACGCATGATGCCTGCGTAGTCGGTCTGCTGTCTGTGTGCGGGCGCCCAGCTACGGGCTGTTGTTCACGCTCACGGCTGACGGTTTATGGTTTATGGCGTGCGCTGACGCAACAGGCGCAGGCCATTACCCACCACCAGCAAGCTGGTGCCGACATCGGCAAACACCGCCATCCATAGTGTGCCCCAGCCGACCAGTGTCAGGGCGAGGAACAGGGCCTTGATGCCGAGCGCCAGCACGATGTTCTGCACCAGGATGCGATGGGTGGCCTGCGACAGGCGGATAAACGTCGGGATCTTGCGCAGATCATCATCCATCAGCGCCACATCTGCGGTCTCGATGGCGGTATCGGTGCCCATCGCCCCCATGGCAAAGCCGATGTCGGCGCGTGCCAGCGCTGGCGAGTCATTGATGCCGTCGCCGACCATGCCGACCGGACCGCTGACCGATAACGCCGCGATGGCCTGCAGCTTATCATCTGGTAACTGGTCGCCTCGCGCCTCGTCGATGCCGATTTGGGCGGCGATAGTGGCGACGGTATGCGGATTATCGCCACTCAGCATCAGGGTTTTGATGCCCAGCTTGTGCAGGGCGTCGATCGCGGTGCGACTGCTGGCTTTGACCGTGTCCGCCACCGCCAGCAAGCCATAGACCCGCTGGTCATCGATCAGCAGTACCACGCTTTTACCTTGCAGCTCCAGGGCGGTGAGTTGCGCCTCAAGCGCGGTCGAACACAGGCCGCGTTCATGCACTAACCGGTGGTTGCCGAGGGCATAGGATTGGCCGTCAATCACCCCCTGCACGCCACGACCGGGCAAAGCGGTGAATTCAGCTACCGGTCGGCTGCTGATCCCCTCCCGCTGTGCTGCTGCGACAATCGCGCGCGACACCGGATGATCGGACTGGCTGGCCAGGCTGGCTGCCAGGCGATACCAGTTGTTATCGCTGCTGTTATCGCCAGCGTGGTTGCTCGTGGGCAGGGCCACGCGGTCGGTCTGTTGTGGTTGGCCGTGGGTCAGGGTGCCGGTCTTATCCAGTGCCAGCCAGCGCAATAACCGACCCTGCTCCAGATAGACGCCGCCCTTGATCAGGATGCCTTGCCGGGCGGCAGCGGCCAGCCCGCTGACGATGGTGACCGGGGTGGAGATCACCAGTGCGCACGGGCAGGCGATGACCAGCAGCACCAGCCCCTTGTAGATCCAGTCCAGCCAGGCCGCGCCGAGCAGTAACGGCGGCAGCAGGGCAACCAACAGGGCGATACCAAAGACCACCGGGGTGTAGTAGCGGGCAAAGCGGTCAACAAAACGCTGGGTGGGCGCCTTGGCCCCCTGTGCGGCCTCCACCGCGTGGATGATGCGCGCCAGTGTGGTGTCGTTGGCGGCTGCGGTGACGCGATAGTCCAGGGTGCCGGATTCGTTGATGGTGCCGGCAAACACCGTATCGCCTTCGCCTTTCTCCACCGGCAGGCTCTCGCCGGTCATCGCCGCCTGATTCAGGCTCGAGCGACCGCGCACGATAATACCGTCCAGCCCGATGCGCTCGCCGGGGCGTACGCGGACCACGCTGTCGAGCAAGACCTCACGGGCATCGCGGACGAGGAGGCGGTCGTCGGCCTGCACCAGATTGACCGTCTCCGGCATCAGGGCCAGCAGACCACTGATGGCGTTGCGGGCACGATCCAGCGACTTGGCCTCGATCAGTTCGGCCAGGCTGAACAGCACCATCACCATCGCTGCCTCCGGCCACTGGCCAATCAGCAACGCACCGGTCACCGCAATGCTCATCAACGCATTGATATTCAGGTTCGCGTGGCGCAGCGCGATCCAGCCCTTGCGATAGGTGGTGAGGCCACAGCTGGCAATCGCCAGCAGCGCGAGCAAGGCCGGCCAGATGGCCGGCAGGGCAAACCAGTGCGTCAGCTCGGAGGCCAGGGCGAGTCCGCCGCCAAGGGCCATCGGCCACCAGGCGGTTGTTGGGGCCGGCAGCGGAGGTGGCGGCTGATCGGCTGAGGCCACCTCCGGCACGAAGCCAAGGCTGCGGATTGCCTGCAAGATGCTCTCCAGCGCAGCGGGTTCATGCACCACGGTGAGCACGCGCTGCATCAGGTTAAACTCCAGCTGCTTGACCGTCGGCATATTGCCCAGCTTCTTGCGGATCAGCGTCTCCTCGACTGGACAGTCCATCTGCATGATGCGGATCGCGGTCTGCAGGCCCCCGGCGACAAGCTGGCTTGCCGCCAGGGTGCCGAGAGCTGGTGCGGCGTGCGTACAGCAGTCGCCAGCACAGCCGGCCGCCGACGTTGGGGCCGCCTTGGTGTCGGCGCTGATCGCCCCGGCTTTGCGAGCCAATGGCTGGTCGGGCTGGCGAGGACGAATGGCTTTAATCGCCGGACGGGCGGCGGGGGTGTCAGGCTGACGGCGCATGGTGGCACTCCGTGATGAGATCTGTTATCACTGATTGCACACCCTGAAGTCACTACAGGGTCAAGAGAGGGGCGCGATGAAAATTGGAGAATTGGCCAAACTGGCCGCCTGTCCGGTGGAAACCGTACGCTATTACGAACGCGAAGGGCTGCTCCCGCCCGCATTACGTCAGCAGAGCAACAACTACCGCCGTTATAGCCAGGCACACCTCGAACGGCTGATTTTTATCCGCCGCTGTCGTTCGCTGGACATGACCCATGACGAGATCCGCGCCCTGCTCGATGCCCGCCAGCAGCCGGAGGCCAGTTGCGCCAGCATCAATGCGCTGATTGATGCCCATCTGCACCATGTGCAGGCGCGGATGGCTGAACTGCAAGCGCTGGAAGCCCAGCTCATCGCGTTGCGGGCGCAGTGCCAGACCGCGTTGACCACCCGCGAGTGCGGTATCTTGCATCAACTGGATCAGCCCGGGGACCTGATCGGCTCAGCAAGCGCCCCCCATGACCATCACCTGGGCGGCGTACATCCCTGAACCTGGCGCCCAACTGCAGTGCGCAGCGCGCGATCCAGCACAAATTTCAGCCGGGTCCTGCACGGTTTTTGTGCCTGCTGACTCACACAGCAAAGTTGAACACCTTGTCGTGATTATTCGGTTTTTCTATTTTTCTTATCGCTGAATCGATTCAACTTTCTCAATGAAACGATTCAGTCTCACATACATCAAGAGCACACGATAAGGAATCACACCATGATCAAGACGTTATCCGCTGCCGTTCTGTTCGCCCTGGGGGCTGTGTCGGCCCATGCTGCCGAGTTCACCCTGATCGATGCCAAGGCCGGTGTAGATGTGGGCAACTGGAAGGTCAGCAGCCAGTCGCTGGGCATCAAGAGCAAGGCCAAGTTCAGCATCGAGAAAAAGCGCCTGCATGGCGGCAAGCAGGAGGGCGTGGATGTCCTGTTGATCAATAACGGTGTGATGCAGATGACCCTGGTGCCGACGCGCGGCATGGGTATCTACCAGGTGAAGAGTGGCGATCTGCGTCTGGGCTGGGACTCCCCGGTCAAGGAGATCGTCAACCCGGCCTTTATCAACCTGGAACGCATGAATGGGTTGGGTTGGCTGGACGGTTTCAACGAAATGATGGTGCGCTGTGGTTACGAGTGGACCGGTCATCCGGGCGTGGATGATGACGGCACCCTGCTCAGCCTGCACGGCCGCGCCCAGAACACCCCGGCATCGGTGGTCAAGGTGACCATCGACGAGAAGGCGCCGTATGCCATCCATATTCGTGGCGAAGTGGATGAGCGCACCTTCAAGAAGACTGAACTGGTCACCTGGACCGGTATTACTGTCGTTCCGGGCGAGAACCACTTCGACGTGCATGACGAGCTGACCAACCTGGCCGACTACGAGCACGAATACCAGATCATCTACCACAGCAATTTCGGTACCCCGATCCTGGAAGAGGGGGCGGTGATCACGGCGGCGGCCAAGGAGATCTCGCCGTTCAACGACTACGCCAAGGGGGGGCTGAAAGATTGGCAAACCTATATGAAGCCGACCAAGGGCTTCGACGAGATGGTGTTCAACCTGGTGCCGAAGGCCGATGCGGCCGGCAACTCGCTGGCGGTGCTGCATAACAAGGCCGGCGATAAGGGCGTGGCGGTCGGTTACAACGTGCAGCAGCTGCCGGTGCTGACCATCTGGAAGAACACTGACACCCTGAAGCAGGGCTATGTCACCGGTATCGAGCCGGGCACCAGCTACGCCTACAACCGCAAGTACCAGCGCGCACTGGGTCTAGTACCGAAGATCCAGCCGGGCGAGACCAAGCGTTTCGATCTGACCTATACCCTGCTGCATAGCAAGGCGGATACCGATGGCGCATTGGCCAAGGTGGCAACCATCCAGGGCCAGGATCCGGTCAAGCAGGTCGAGCAGCCGCTGGTCGACCTGAGCAAGAAGAAGTAATGAGTCGGCCGGGCTGACCCGGCCGTTTTGCTGTCCTGCCGCGACCGGGCTCTCCCTCCGGCCGCGGTTCCCTTGCCCCTATCACGTCGCCCTGTCCGCCGACAGGATATCGACGAGGGCTCCTCGGGTGACGACCTGGTGCGTCACCCGTCTTTTTATCTATCGTCGTTATGCCTGGGCACGCAAGGCTGCCAGGTTGGCCATCAGCCGGTCGGCATGCTCACGGGCGCGGGCTTCAACCTCTTCCTGGGTGTTGTAGACGCCGGGGATATAGACCATTCGATGGCTGATCAACGGTGGTTGGAAGGTCATCCCGGCCAGATAGGCGGTCTGCTGCAGCGGCCGCAACAGTTGCTCGATGGTGAAGTGGTTATAACCGAGCGGTTGATAGGCCTCCTGCGGGCCGCCGATGGTCAGCGATAACAGGTACTGCTTGCCCTTGAGTTTGTCGCCTTCCGGGCCATAGGCAAAGTTGAAGGTGAATACCTGATCCAGCCAGCGTTTGAGCAGTGCGGGTACCGAATACCAGTAGAACGGAAACTGCAGCACCACGATGTCGGCCTCCAACAGCGCCTGTTGTTCGCGCGCGACATCAATCTGATAGTCGGGGTAGCGCTGATCCAGACGGTGAACCACCAGATCGCTGACTTCCTGCTCGAGGGTGTCGAGGATCAAACGGTTGGTCCAGGATTGTTGCAGGTCCGGATGGCCGGAAATCACCAGAATGCGACGCATGGATATTCTCCCTTGGATAACGTGTCTGGCTAGGGAAGGTGCGAACAAGTCCCTGATATGAGATCATGTTCGTCATCTGGAGCCATGAAACAGGGTTCATCATGAGTCATCAGCTCACCTTCGCCGACAGTGAATTCAGCAGTAAGCGCCGTCAGACCAGAAAAGAGAT
>JAYROM010000048.1:0-2025 GCA_041911695.1 Aeromonadaceae bacterium | reverse complement strand
TAAGAGATCAGATCACCAAACTGCGGGATAGTTCCCTGATTTGAGCAACAACGCCCCACCTAAGCCCCATCGCGAGCGGCGGTGGCCATGCAAAAAACCGCAACATCACCGTACCGTGCGCTGACGATCCCGCACTATCGGCGTAGACTAACGCCCTGTATCCCCCAGACCCACAAGTGTTGTAATGAACCTCGTTGCCCTATCAGACCCGCGTATTGCCGCCACCCCGACCGTCGATAACCAAGAGCCCATGCTGCCACTGCGTGCGGCGGGTCGCCTGTTCCTGGATGACTCAGCCGCCAACCAGCAAAACCTCGGCTATGCACACCAGTTTGTGCTGCGTGAGGGGGTGATTGCCCGATTACAGGCTGCCGCGGAGGCCCTGCCCGCAGGCATTGGTTTGCTGATCAAAGAGACCTGGCGCCCGGCGCCATTTCAGGCCTTTATCTATCAGCGCCGCAAGCAACGGCTGGCCGATGCCGAGCCGACGTTGACCGACGCAGCGCTGGATGCGCAGACCTCACGCTTTATTGCTCCACCCCATGTGGCGGGTCACCCGACCGGTGGCGCATTCGATGTCACCCTGTGCGATCTGGCGGGCAACGAGCTGGATCTGGGCTGTGGTTATGATGAGGACGAGTACCACTCCGCAGGACGTTGCCTGTCGTTTGCCACCGATCTCTCCCCCTCCGCCACACGACACCGCCACTATCTGTTCGCGGCCTTGCAGGCGCAGGGCTTTGTCAACTATCCGTTCGAGTGGTGGCACTGGTCATATGGCGACAAATACTGGGCCGCGCTGCACGGCGCCCCCCACGCCTGTTATGACGCAGTGAGTGTGGTTAGCCATGTCAGTGACACGGTCGTGGTCTAGCCATTAACGCCGTACCCGATATTTGTCGGCCAGCCTCTGCAAGGTGCCATCGTCCGCCATCGCCTGCAGGGCAGCATGCCATTGGGTGAATACTGCGGGCGCCAGATCTGGCGAGGCGGCTACCCAGGCCTGGTAGTCGATCAGCTTGACGCCTTTGACTAACGCCGACTCCGGCATACCGTGCCGCCCGAGAAAGAAGTTCACCGCCGTGTGCGCGGCGATCCAGCCCTGAATATGGCCAGCCAGCAACTTACGGCCGTTGGCATCATCCGACGAGATCATCTCCATCCGCACCAGCCCCTTACGTTTGGCGGCAATCGCGTTGGCTGCGCCGATATTGGCACCGAGCACCCCGATCGCCTTGGCCTGCTCCAGGGTCAGAGCTGCCGGTTTGCCAGCCAGGGTGTAGAGACTGAAATCGTCGAGCACCACCGGGTAGATCCAGCGCAGCGTGCGCTCCCGCTCGGGAATACGTCCTACCCATAGCGCTATCACCTGATGGCCAGTCTGTACGGTGCGGATGGCACGCGCCAGCGGCTGAACGTGGATAGCGCCGCGGTAGCCAAGGCGACGCATCACTTCCTGACCGATCTCGTAGGCATAACCGTGATATTGGCCGTGTTCGATAAACACATAGGGGGCGATATCCGAACAGACTACCTCTGGCTCGGCGCTCGAACGCTCAAACATTGCAGACTCGGTCGTGATATCGGGTTGCGCCACGGATATAGACATCCAGCACAGCATTCCCAGTATCCAGGCGGACCGCAAGACAGGCCATCGCATTGACAAGACTCTCCGGTTACGGCAACTGCGGCATGAGATCCGCAATCAACCAGGGTTGACTCCAGTATAGAACCTTGCCGTGCCGACAGATATCCCTCTGCAGCCCAAGGATATGGGGGCATGTCCTACGGAATCGCCAGCTGCTCCTTGAGCGGTTTCAGATAGCGCCGGCTGACCGGCACATGCTGGCCGCTGCGGGTGACCACCTCGGCGAGGCCACCATCAAGCAGCAGGATCTCGCGGATGCATGCCGGATTGAGCAGGTACTGGCGATGACAGCGGAAAAAGCCGCTCTTCTCCTCCAGCGTGCGCAGGGTAAGCTCGGTGGTGCCGCGCTGCCCGGCGCTGACCACATGGTTGCCGGC
>JAYROM010000047.1:0-24006 GCA_041911695.1 Aeromonadaceae bacterium | reverse complement strand
GCCCGTGAACACACTGTCCGTAGAACGATTCTCCGTAAAACTACGCGCCGTGATGAGATGGTTACATCTCCCGTTATGGTGCCTGTTTGCCTTGCTGGCCGGTTGTAGCCAGCAAACCGCCGAAAACCGCTATAACGATGCCGTCTGGCGCGGCCAGCGTGAATCGTTGGAAAAACTGACCCACTGGCAACTGCGCGGCAAGTTGGCCATCCTCACTGCCAAGGAAAAGGGCTCGGCACGTCTTAACTGGCAGCAACGCGGTGATGACTATGATCTGGTACTGACCAATGTACTCGGTGGGACCCTGCTCGAGGTGCATCAACTGAATGGCCGTGTCGAGGTGGTGGATCGAGATGGCCGCCATTACCAGAGTCAGGACAGTGAAGCCCTGGTCTACCAACTGACTGGCTGGCCAATCCCGATGCGCGATCTGCCGACCTGGATTAAAGGTCTGCCGGGCAAGGCCAGTTTTGAACTGGGTGGTGACGGGCGCGTCAACCGTCTGAAGCAGGATAACTGGGCACTGACCTATCAGGACTATGCCCGCACCCGTCTGTGGCTATTGCCAACGGCCATCGAGTTGCAAGGGCCGCAAACCCGCATCAAGCTGGCAATCAACGAATGGCAGATTGACCAATGACCACCACCCCTCACGCCACCACCATGACCTGCTGGCCCGCCCCGGCAAAGCTGAATCTGTTTTTACATATCACCGGACGGCGTGCCGACGGCTATCATGATCTGCAGACCTTGTTTGCACTGCTCGACTTTGGCGATGAGTTGCAGATTACCCCGACCGAGGACGGCGTGATCACACTGACCCCGGTTATCGACGACATCCCGGTTGAGAACAACCTGATCTACCGGGCAGCGCGATTACTGCAGGCCCATACCGGCTGCTCTCGCGGAGCGCAGATCCACCTGATCAAGCGCCTGCCGATGGGGGGGGGGCTGGGTGGCGGCTCATCGGATGCCGCCACCGCGTTGGTCGCATTGAACCAGTTATGGCAGTTACAGCTGTCCGAAGAGACGCTGGCAACGTTAGGACGTCAATTAGGTGCCGATGTGCCGGTGTTTGTACGTGGACGCAGTGCGTTCGCCGAAGGGGTCGGCGAGATGCTGCAACCGGTCGAATTACCCGAACGCTGGTATCTGGTCGTCCGCCCGCCGGTGCATGTCTCAACTGCAGCGATTTTCAGCCATCCCGACCTGCCCCGTTCGACGCCAAAACAGTCGTGGGCAGAATTGAGAGCTGGATCATGGAAAAACGATTGCGAGCGATTGGTCAAAAACGACCACCCCGAGGTTGCCAAGGCATTTAGCTGGTTGCTAGAATACGCGCCGTCAAGAATGACGGGAACCGGCGCCTGTCTCTTCGCGGAGTTTGAGGATGAACGTTCGGCCCGGGCAGTCTTGGCGACGATGCCCGAATGGCTGCAGGGATTTGTTGCCAGAAGCGTAAACCTATCACCCCTGCACACAGCATTGCAACAGGTTTGTGAAGGAAAACAGGCACCTGCCTAAGGTGCCGCCTCGCACAAACTTCCGCCACCCACAGGACGCAACCTAGAGGTTAATACCGTGCCTGATATGAAGCTGTTTACCGGTAACGCCATACCGGAACTGGCCCAGAAGATCGCTGACCGTCTTTTCACTAAACTGGGCAGCGCTGCTGTCGGCCGTTTCAGCGATGGTGAAATCAGCGTACAGATCAACGAGAACGTTCGTGGGGGGGATGTCTTCATTATCCAGTCCACCTGCGCACCGACCAACGACAACCTGATGGAACTGATTGTCATGGTTGACGCGCTGCGTCGTGCATCGGCGGGCCGTATCACCGCGGTGATCCCGTACTTCGGCTATGCCCGTCAGGACCGCCGTGTACGTTCTGCCCGTGTGCCGATCACGGCCAAGGTGGTGGCAGACTTCCTGTCCAGCGTCGGGGTTGACCGCGTACTGACCGTCGACCTGCATGCTGAACAGATCCAGGGCTTCTTCGATGTGCCGGTAGACAACGTGTTTGGTAGCCCGGTGCTGCTCGAAGACATGCTGGCCAAGACCCTGGAAGATCCGGTTGTGGTCTCTCCGGATATCGGTGGCGTAGTCCGCGCTCGCGCGATTGCCAAGCTGCTGGACGATACCGATATCGCCATCATCGACAAGCGCCGTCCGCGCGCCAACGTCTCCCAGGTCATGCACCTGATCGGTGACGTTGCCAACCGCGACTGCATCATCGTTGACGACATGATCGATACCGGCGGCACCCTGTGCAAGGCGGCTGAAGCGCTGAAGGAACGTGGTGCCAAGCGCGTATTTGCTTACGCGACCCACCCAATTTTCTCTGGCCTGGCTGCCAAGAACATCGCCGAATCCGTGATCGACGAAGTGATTGTCACCGACTCCATCCCGCTGTCCGACGAGATGAAGGCCATCGGCAAGGTCAAGACCCTGACCCTGGCACCGATGCTGGCTGAAGCCATCCGCCGCATCAGCAATGAAGAGTCCATCTCTGCCATGTTCGAACATTGATTCGAATCGGCTGAGACGCAAAAAAGCCCCTGTCGGGGCTTTTTTGTTATCTGGCCACTGGCCCGCTGGCTTGCAACACTTGGCATCACCGGCGCTATCGAGTTAACGCCCCTGTTGACGCCAGGCATCCCATGGCGGAACCGCACCACCGCCCCAAGTGGCTTGCAGAAACTCAACCATGCTACGCACCTTGGCTGACAGAAAACGCCGGCTCGGATAGACCGCATACAGGGTCAAGGACGGCATATGGTAGTCGGTCAGCAGCGGCACCAGACGGCCAGCGGCAATCGCCTCACCACACATAAAACTTGGCTGACGGGTAATCCCCATCCCCTGTTCGGCGGCGGCCAGCAAAAAATCACCGTTGTCGGCCTGGAACGCGCTGTGCACCCGCACCTGGCTCAAGTTGCCGTCCGGACAACTAAACTGCCAATCGCTGGCATCCTGAATCGCGGTGTAAACCAGACAAGTATGATTGGCGAGATCGCCCGGCGTCTGCGGGGTACCGGCCCGTTCCAGATAGGAGGGGGCCGCACAAATCATGGTATGGATATCCGCCAATCGACGCGCCACCAGAGAGCCATCCAGCTCACGGCTAATACGCAGTGCCAGATCAATGCCGTCTTCCACCAGATCCAGTTTACGATCCGTGGCCACCACTTCGACACTGACTTGCGGAAAGCGCTCGCAGAACAGCGGAATCAACGGCGCAAAATGACGCGAACCAAACGGAATGGAAACGCTAATGCGCAAGACCCCGCTCGGCTGCAAACTGTCCTGATCCAGCTCCATTTCAGCATCCTGCAGATCACCCAAGATCTGTTGGCAGCGCTCATAGTAGCGGCCACCGCCTTCCGTCAGGTGCAGGGTACGTGTCGTACGCTGCAGTAACCGGGTATTCAGATGATGCTCCAGATCCGATACATGGCGGGACACGGCCGTGGTCGACAACCCCATCTTCTCCGCAGCACGCACAAAACTGCCGTGCTCTACCACCCGGCAGAAGACCTCCATTGCTAAGAGTCGGTCCATGAATGCTCCTGTTATCCCGAAACACGCCATACATTATCTTTGACAGCGATATTTATCACAATTATCGGGCGGAAGATAATACCTGCTTGCACTTTACTGCCTATCGACTCAAACGAAACACCAGACATCAGCAGGCGATGCTGTACGTCAATTCGGTCATAGTGTGCGCCAGATAACCTTTTTGGCCCGACGACTGGGGCTTTTTATGTGCTTGAAAGCGCATTCACAACCATTATCCCGAATTTAGCAATGCATTATGCCTACTTGATCGCTTTATTCGTCTTCGGCTTCTTGCGATGCTATGGGTGTCACTTTTTCCCTGTGACGCACCATGCGTTCTGCGGCGTATGGTTATTTTGCGTTCGTGTTCTGTACGATGTTGTTCGCCATAGCCCTGCCGATGCAGGGCTTTTTTCTATCTATCATCCCGCGCCAAATAGCCGCAACAAAACGGGCGCCGTAGCGCCCGTTTATCATCAGGATCCCGCCGGTTGGCCTAGTGGCGCAAACCTATCCCGCGGGTGACCAGATACCAAGCCAGCGCATAAAGCAGGACGATCGTCAGCCCAATCACCACAAACGCATGCCACAACGGCACATCGCTGACCCCGAGAAAGCCATAGCGGAAGGCGTTGACCATATACAGGATCGGGTTAGCAAACGAGACGCCTTGCCAAAATGGCGGCAGCAACTGGATAGAGTAGAACACCCCGCCCAGATAGGTCAGCGGCGTGAGGACAAAGGTCGGAATGATACTGATGTCATCAAAGCTGCGCGCAAACACGGCGTTAATCAGCCCGCCTAGCGAGAACAGAATAGCGGTCAACAGTACCGTCACGCCGACCATCAACGGATCATGTACCTGCAACGGGACGAAAAACAGCGACACCGCAGTAACAATCGCGCCGACGCACAGTCCACGCGCTACACCACCGGCGACAAACCCCAGGATCACCACATAGTTAGGCACCGGCGCCACCAGCATCTCTTCGATATTGCGCTGGAACTTGGCGCTGTAGAACGACGAGGCGACATTGGCATAGGAGTTGGTGATCACCGACATCATGATCAGGCCTGGCACGATAAACGCCATATAGCTGAAGCCGTGCATCTGGCCAATCCGGCTACCAATCAGGTTGCCGAAGATGACAAAGTACAGGCTCATGGTAATGGCCGGTGGCACCAGGGTCTGCACCCAGATGCGGGTAAACCGCGAGATCTCCTTGATCAGGATACTCTTGAACGCAATCCAGTAGACGGCAGGATTCATTGACGCCCCTCCTCGACCAAGCGAACAAACAGCTCTTCCAACCGGTTCGCCTTGTTACGCATGCTGACCACCTGGACCTGCTGTGCCGACAAGGCGGCAAACAGCGGATTGAGCCCGGTCCGCTTCTCGATCTCGACCTCGATGCCGGACTCGTTAACCTGTTGCCAGCGGAAACCGGGCAACACCAGCCCCGAAATCGGCGCCGCCAGATCCAGCACGAAGGTCTCGACGTGCAGCTTGCCGAGCAACTGGCGCATCGAGGTGTTCTCGATGATGCGGCCACGATCAATGATGCCGATATTACGGCACAGCATCTCGGCCTCTTCCAGATAGTGGGTAGTCAGGATGATGGTCACCCCTTGCTGGTTGAGCTCCTGCAGGAAGTGCCACATCGAACGGCGGATTTCGATATCCACCCCCGCTGTCGGCTCATCGAGAATTAACAAACGCGGGCGATGCATCAGCGCACGGGCGATCATCAACCGGCGTTTCATGCCGCCGGAGAGGGCGCGGGCCTGGTGGTCGCGTTTCTCCCACAAATCCAGCTTGGTCAGATACTCCTCTGCCCGCTCGTAGGCCAGCTTGCGCGGCACACCGTACATGCCGGCCTGGTTGACCACAATCTGCATCACCTTCTCAAACTGGCTGAAGTTGAACTCCTGCGGCACCAGCCCCAGTTGTGACTTGGCCACCTCCAGTTCACGATCGATATCGTGACCGAAGATCTGCACTTGGCCGCTGCTCTTGTTCACCAGTGAACTGATAATGCCGATGGTCGTCGACTTACCGGCACCATTCGGACCGAGCAGGGCAAAAAAGTCGCCCTCCTCCACATCCAGATCGATTCCGCGCAGTGCCTCAACCCCACTCTTGTAGGTCTTGGTCAGTGCACGCAGGGACAATGCCTGCATCTACCTCTCCTCGACGGCAGGCCAACCCTGCCCATGACGCGATTACTCCAGTGGCACAACCTTGGCGATAAAACGCAGGTTGCGATACTTCTGGGCATAGTCGATGCCACAGCCAACCACAAACTCGTCCGGAATGGCAAAGCCAACCCACTCGACCGGCACATCCACCTCACGCCGTGACGGCTTGTCGAGCAGGGTACAGATCGCCAGCGACTTCGGCTCACGCAGACGCAGAATTTCCCGCACCTTGCTCAGGGTGTGGCCGGTATCGATGATGTCTTCGACAATCAGCACATCCTTGCCCTTAATCTCGTCATCCAGATCCTTGAGGATGCGCACTTCCCGCGAGCTGTTCATGCTGTTGCCGTAACTGGAGGCGGTCATAAAATCCAGCTCCACCGGTACATCGATATGCCGGCACAAGTCGGCAAGAAAGACGCAAGAACCGCGCAGCAGACCGATCAGTACCAACTCCTGGCTGTCACGGTAGCGGGCGCTGATTTGCTGACCCAATTCTGCAATACGTGCCTGAACCTCCTGTTCGGAGATCATGACATCGACCCTGTGCTTCATGGCGTTGCTCCTGATGCTTTTTACTTCGGAAAACCGCAAAAAATCTTGTTAAGATGGCCGCGGAGTTTAGCACTTTTCGCCAGGATTGGCGCGCTGGACTCCAGGGATAAAACCTGCGGATACCTCGATGTATCCGTGGCTGACGAAAAATAATGACTATCAAGAGTATCTGTAGCTATGCAACCTGCCGAACCACGTCGCCGCACCCGGCTCAGTCCGGACGTGCGCAATCGCCAGTTGATGGATCATGCCATCGCCGTTTTTGCCCAGCGCGGCCTCGGACGTGCCGGTCACGCCGACATCGCCGAACGCGCTAACGTCTCGGTTGCCACCGTGTTCAACTACTTTCGTACGCGTGAAGATCTGATTGAGCGCGTGCTGGATGAGGTCGAACACTTCCTGGATCAGCTGGCCCATCAAGCCTATACCGGTGAACTGTCGCCCCGCGACGCACTCCGTCAGTACATCGACGGTTATGTCGATGCCGCTTACGAGCACAGTGATTACTGCCTGATAGCACTGGAATGGGCGGCCTCAATCCGTGAAGAGCTGTGGCCGCGCTACATCCGCTTTGCAGAACGTCAGCAGGCTCGCCTGCGTCAGGTTCTGCAGCGCGGACTGGAGAGCGGGGAATTTCGCCCGGCCATGACGGAAACGGCACTGCTGACGATGTTGAACAGCCTGCATTATCCAGCCTGCCAGATGATCTTCCGTGAACCCCAACCACCCCGTGACGAGGTCAAGGCCTTTATGCGCCAGGCCAGCCGCCTCGCCCTCGGCTTGCAATAAGCCACACTGCCGTCCACACGACGGTGTTTAGTCGATGCCCCAGCGCGCAGCCAGTTGCTGGGGCACCCCCAAATGATCCATCACCCGCGCGACCATAAAATCCACCAGCTCTGCCACCGACACCGGTTGATGATAGAACCCGGGAGATGCCGGCATGATGGTCACCCCCAAACGGCTCAACGCCAGCATATTCTCCAGATGGATCGTCGAATAGGGCGTCTCACGCGGCATCAGGATCAGCTGTCCACGCTCCTTGATCACCACATCGGCCGCCCGCTCAATCAAGTTATCCGACGCCCCATGGGCAATCGCACTTAAGGTGCCCATTGAGCAAGGCGCAACCACCATCTGCTTGGGCGCAGCTGACCCCGAAGCCACCGGCGAGAACCAGTCATGCCCCCCGCTGACCCGCAGTTGTTGCGCCGTCACGCCATAACGGGCCTGCAAAAAGGCCGCGCACTCTGCATCCGCCTCGGGCCAGATCTCATTCAATTCAGTACGCAACACGACCTGGGCGGCCGCCGAGCGCAGCAGGTAGACCTGGCAACCAGCCGCCAGCAGGGCTTCGAGCAGACGCACCCCATATTGCGCCCCGGAGGCCCCAGTCAGGGCCAGCGTGATAGCGCGGCTCATATACCGTTGACCTGCACGCGCTGCTGCAGGGCATCCAGCAGGCGTTGATGAATGCCACCGAAGCCGCCATTACTCATCACCAGGATCTGATCGCCCCGATGCACCTGTTGCAGCACCGCATGCAGCAACTCGTCCATATCGTGGAACACCTTGGTCGGTACCGGTGCCTTGAGCGCGACACCGTGGATATCCCAGGTCAGGTCGGACGGCGCGAACATAAACGCCAGATCAGCCTTGGCCAGACAAGCCGCCAGCTCCTTTTGATGTACGCCGAGACGCATGGTGTTGGAGCGCGGTTCAAGCACCGCCAGAATACGCGCCTGCCCGACACGGGCTCGCAGCCCGCCCAGCGTGGTGGCAATTGCGGTCGGATGGTGCGCAAAATCGTCATACACCCGCACCCCCCCCACTTCACCGCGCAACTCCATCCGGCGTTTGGGCATGCGGAATTCACGCATCGCGGCGATCGCCTGTACCGGCGTGACGCCAGCATGTCGTGCCGCAGCCAGCGCCATCAGCACGTTATGCACGTTGTGCTGGCCGATGCCTTCCCATTCCAGCTCGCCCACGGTCTCGCCATTGAGCACTATCGCCAGATGGCTGCCGTCGTGACTGAGCAGGCGCGCCTGCCAGCAGGCACCGTCACCGTCGACACGCTCCACTTCGCTCCATAACCCCATCTTCAGTACTTCATCCAGTGCGGCATCGGCAGCCGGCACCAGCAAGCGCCCGGTCGATGGCACAGTCCGCACCAGATGGTGGAACTGGCGCTGGATTGAGGCCAGATCCGGGAAGATGTCCGCGTGGTCATACTCCAGATTGTTCATGATCAGGGTACGCGGGCGGTAGTGAACAAACTTGGAGCGCTTGTCGAAGAAGGCGCAATCGTACTCGTCGGCTTCGATGACGAAGAACGGCGCCTCGCCGAGACGGGCGGAGAAATCGAAATTGCCCGGCACGCCGCCAATCAGGAAGCCCGGGTTCAAGCCGGCATGCTCCAGGATCCAGGCCAACATGCTGGCGGTGCTGGTCTTGCCGTGGGTGCCGGCCACCGCCAGCACCCAACGCGACTGCAGCACATGATCGCGCAACCATTCCGGGCCCGAGGTGTAAGGCAGGTTGCGATCCAGCACAGATTCGACACAGGGGTTACCGCGACGCATGGCGTTACCGATGATCACCAGATCCGGCGCCGGATCGAGCTGTGACGGGTCATAGCCCTCGATCAGCGCAATCCCCTGCGCCTCCAGCTGGGTGCTCATTGGCGGATAGACATTGGCATCCGACCCTGTCACCTGATGACCAAGTTGACGGGCCAGTACTGCAATCCCTCCCATGAAGGTGCCGCAAATCCCCAGAATATGAATATGCATCGCTTTATCCTCGAAGCCTGAATCCTGCAGGCACCCGCGGTGCCCTACGCTAAACCGGCATTCTAGCAACCGTCCGTTACTTTGGGCAGGGGCGATGGCCACACTGTCTTCATCCGGCATACACGCGCATGGTAGCCATTTCATTACGGGGGGCTATAATACGGGCCTCACTTGTTATCAATACTGTGTCATAAGGACCTGCCATGAGCCTGAACCTGGTTCCCGCCGGCAAAGAAATGCCGGAAGATATCTACGTCATCATCGAAATCCCGCAGAACGCCGATCCGATCAAGTACGAAGTCGACAAGGCTTCCGGCGCCGTCTTCGTTGACCGTTTCATGGCTACCCCGATGTTCTACCCGTGCAACTACGGCTACATCAACCACACCCTGTCGCTGGATGGGGATCCGGTGGACGTGCTGGTACCAACCCCGTACCCGCTGGTACCGGGTGCCGTGATCCGCTGCCGTCCGGTTGGCGTGCTGAAGATGACCGATGAATCCGGTCAGGATGCCAAGCTGGTTGCTGTGCCACACTCCAAGCTGACCAAGGAATACGAACACATTCAGGATGTGAACGACCTGTCTCCGCTGCTGAAGGGCCAGATCAAGCACTTCTTCGAGCGCTACAAGGAGCTGGAAGCCGGCAAGTGGGTCAAGGTAGAAGGCTGGGGCGATAAGGCTGAAGCCATCGCCGAAATCGAAGCCTCGGTCGCCCGCTACAACGAAACCAAGTAATCGTTACCGGTTCTCGTCAAGCTGACAACGCCACGCCCTGTGCGTGGCGTTGTGCTTTCCGGCCTCCGGCTGGCATCCACCGCCCCCTTCCTGCACAATGTAAGCAAGTGTAAAGGAGGCTCCCATGTCCCTGTTCCCGATCCGCCCGCTGTTTGTTCTCCTCGCCGCACTGCTACTCACCGCCTGTCGGGTCAGCATCCATGTCGGTGATAACCCCTCGCCGGATGATCCAAGCAACCCATCAACCCCCGACCATTATGTGCCGCCGGCTACGGTGCGCTGGCAATTGCAACTGCAGGGGACGGCGCAACTCACCACTGGCGTAGCCCTCTACGAGCTGGACCTGTTCGATACGCCCGATAGCACTATTCGCGCCATCCATACCCGCGGCGCCCGCCTGCTGTGCTATTTCTCCGCCGGGACACTGGAGACCTGGCGTGCCGATGCCGGCACGGTGCCGGAGAGCGTTCGCGGCGCGGCGGTGGACGGCTGGCCGAATGAATATTGGCTGGATATTCGCGCCAGTGCGGTGCGTGACCTGATGCGCCGTAGGTTGGATCGCGCCCAGGCGCGTGGCTGTGACGGGGTCGACCCGGACAATGTCGACGGTTATCTGCAAAACAGCGGCTTCACGCTGACCGCCGCCGACCAGCTGGACTTCAACCGCTTCTTGGCCCGCGAAGCCCATGCGCGTGGGCTGGCCATCGCCCTGAAGAATAACTTGAACCAGGCGAGCACCTTGGTGAGCAGCTTTGATCTGGCGATTAACGAACAGTGTCACGCCTTTCAGGAGTGCGACCTGCTACAGCCGTTTGTACGCGCCGGCAAGGCGGTGCTGAATATCGAATATGCGGATAAGTTCGTGCAGGATGCGGCCAGTCGTCAGCAGTTGTGCGACGAGGCCAAGCAGGAGGGATTAAGCACCCAGGTACTGACCACGGCGCTGGATGGTACCGTACGGTTACGTTGTGATCAGGGCAACGCGATAGTGCCCTGATCAGTAAAGCCGCACGACCAACCGGTTAGCAGACGTAACGACAGCGCCAATCGCCGGAGGGGATCGCGGCCAGCCCACTGCACGACATACGATAGTGGTAGTAATAGGCCTCGCCCCATGGCGTGAGCAGGGTTTCGCGGGTGTACGCTTGCGGTACCTCTTCAAGCACATCCAACTCGCTCATTGTCGCCTCATCGGCCACATACAGCTCACCGAGTACCGACTGCTGACCGCTGATAATGCCGGGATAACGACCGAGGTCGATCAGATAAAACCGTGGCGGACTCCACCACTGGCCAAGAAAAGCACAATCACGTAGCAGATGATGGTTATCTTCCCCGCGACGCAAGGTGCCATATACCCAGACCAATGCCATAATCCCTCTCCATTTGTTCAACGCCCATCCTGTTGGGGTACGAGCGGAACCCGTTCGTCACTCCATGTACAACATAACAAGTATAGGGAGAATATTGCATGCGATCCTGTTTCCTGTGGTTGCTGTTTTTATTGCCGGGCATCGCCTCTGCGCTGGCGCTACACGAAGGCCAACCGCTGCCGACCGTCTCAGTCGGTGCGCGTGGGGAACTGACCCTGCAAGGCGACAAACTTGGCTATCAGGCTTGGCACAGCAGCCAGCTCATGGACAAAGTTCGCCTGATCCAGCACATCGCCGGCCGTAGCAAGGCTAAGGAACTCAATGCGCCGTTGATTGAAGCGATCAAAGCCGCCAAGCTGCCGCATGACCGCTACCAGACCACCACGATTATCAATCTGGATGATGCACTGTTCGGCACCGGCCCATTTGTGGTCAGCAAGACCGAGGACAGCAAGCGCGAATTCCCGTGGTCCTCTTTTGTGCTCGACAGCAACGGTCGAGTCCGTCAGCAATGGGATCTGGCCAGCGAAAGTTCCGCCATCATCCTGCTGGATAAAGCGGGTAAGGTCCTGTTCGTCAAGGAAGGGGCGCTGAGTCAGGCTGACATCAGCCAGGTGATGGGCTTGATTCGCTCGCAACTGAGTCGAGCGAATTGACCTTAGCTGACCATGGCAGGATCAAAAATGGCGCCGGTTGGCGCCATTTTTATCTCAGAAGACGTAATGTCCCAATACCACCAGCATCAGCAGATAGACCAGCAGCAAAAACCAGACACGCGGGTTGGGTCGGGTGCGTTTCACGACAGGGCACCTCCCTCGTCAACAACATCGCATTAACATTATCACAACGTTGTCGCAGCACTCCAGCGCAAAATAGGGAGGCGCTCACAATTCCCACACAAATTGCAATCGATTACACCAACACACCGCGCTGCCGCAGGGCGTCGAGCAAGCGAGCCACGGCGACCTCAATGGCGATACCGTCGTTGACCAGATGAATCTCGGCGGCGGCAGGCGCCTCATAGGGATCATCAATACCGGTAAAGTGGCGGATCTCGCCGGCACGTGCCTTCTTGTACAACCCCTTCGGGTCACGCGCCTCGCAGGCAGCCAGTGGGGTATCGACAAACACCTCGATAAACTCGCCCTCGGCAAATCGCGCACGGATCGCATCACGTTCGGCCTGATACGGCGAGACAAAAGCCGCCAGTACAATCAGTCCGGCATCCACCATCAGACGCGCGACCTCGCCCACCCGGCGCAAATTCTCCTGGCGATCCTGCGATGTAAAGCCGAGATCGGAACACAGGCCGTGACGCACGTTATCGCCATCCAGCAGATAGGTACGCAGGCCCCGGCGATACAGTTCACTTTCCAGCGCGCCGGCCAGCGTCGACTTGCCAGAGCCAGACAGCCCGGTAAACCACAGCAGCACCGAGGGGTGACCGTTCAGCTGCGCGCGCGCGGCGCGATCCACCTGATGCTGATGCCAGACGATATTTTCCGTGGTGACCTTGCTCATAATGATCCTTCCAGTTGCATCCGGTGATGCCTGCCGAGGGGCTCCCCATAGGCAAGCCATGCGATCACCGGGCACCATCCTCTGATCAACAGTTTGGGCGCCGCAGCGCCCCTCCTATCCTTCGATTACAGCTTGCTGATATCCAGTGCCTGCCAGTGCGGGAAGTGCTTGCGCACCAGGGCATTGAACTCCAGCTCGAACGCGCTGAACGGGTGATCGCCCGCCTTCTGCTCGTCATCCAGCACCTCGACCACCATGCCAGCACCGATGGTGACATTGGTCAGCCGGTCAATGACGATAAAGCTGCCGGTATCACGCACCTCGGTGTAGGGATCGACGCCGGTAGCGGTGGTCAGTGCCAGCTCGACCAGACCGATCTCGTTAAGCTGCAGGCTGCTCGCCGGCTGCTGCGCCAGGGTATTCACATCAATCCGGTGACGGATCGCCTCGAACTGCCCCTGAGTCTTGCGGGTTGCCAGCTTGATGTCATACAGACGGTCAGTCTGCAGCGGCGCATCGGTCATCCACACCAGATGGGCCAGTAGGCGCTTGCCGACTTTGGTCGGCGCCTGCGGTGCCACCAGCAGATCGCCACGGCTAATGTCGATCTCGTCACGCAGTGTAACGGTGATCGCCTGACCGGCACGGGCAGCCGGCAAGTCGCCGTCAAAGGTGACAATGCGCTCGACCACGCTCTCGCGGCCGGACGGCAGCACGCGCAGGGTATCGCCCGGTCGCAGGGTGCCGGCAGCCAAGGTGCCCATATAGCCGCGGAAGTTCAGATCCGGACGGCTGACCAGCTGCACTGGCAGACGCGCCGGCAGATCATCCTGATGGCCGCCGACCTCGGCGTTTTCCAGTAGGCTGAGCAGTGGCTCGCCCTGATACCACGGCGAGCGCTCGCTTAAGGTCACCAGGTTGTCGCCATCCACCGCCGACAACGGCACCACCTTGATATCGGTGGCCGGCAGACGAGCGGCAAACGCCAGATAATCGGCCTCGATGCGGCGGAAAGTGGCCTCGTCAAAGTTCACCAAATCCATCTTGTTGATGGCGACGATGAACTGACGAATGCCCAGCAGGCTGGCGATAAAGCTGTGGCGACGAGTCTGCTCCAGTACCCCCTTGCGTGCATCGATCAGGATGATGGCCAGATCACAGGTCGACGCACCGGTAGCCATGTTACGGGTGTACTGCTCATGGCCCGGAGTGTCGGCAATAATAAACTTGCGCTTCGAGGTCGAGAAATAACGGTAGGCGACATCGATGGTGATGCCCTGCTCGCGCTCGGCCTGCAGGCCATCCACCAGCAGCGCGAAGTCGAGCTTCTCGCCACGGGTACCGACCTTCTGGCTGTCGGCATGCAGGGTCTTCAACTGATCTTCATACACCTGACGGGAATCGTGCAGCAGGCGACCAATCAGGGTGCTCTTGCCGTCGTCCACGCTGCCGCAGGTCAGAAAGCGCAACAAGCTCTTGTTCTGCTGTTCCTGCAGGTACTCTTCAATGCTGCCGCTCTGTTTGATGGCATCGGCAATGACGTTGTTCATCTTCCTTTTCTCCTGCAATCCGTCAGAAATAGCCCTGGCGCTTCTTCAGCTCCATGGAGCCGGCGGCGTCATTGTCGATCACGCGGCCCTGGCGCTCGGAGCTGGTCGAAACCAGCATCTCCTCGATGATCTCCGGCAGGGTCTGCGCATGGGACTCGATGGCCCCGGTCAGCGGATAGCAGCCCAGGGTACGAAAACGCACCCACTCCATGCGCGGGGTCTCGCCTTCCGCCAGCGGCATGCGCTCGTCGTCGACCATGATGGTGACGCCGTCACGCTCGACCACCGGACGCGGCTGGGCGAAATAGAGCGGCACGATCTCGATGTTTTCCAGGTAGATGTACTGCCAGATATCCAGCTCGGTCCAGTTGGAGAGCGGGAACACGCGGATGCTCTCGCCCTTGTTGACCTGGCCGTTATACAGACGCCACAACTCCGGACGCTGGTTTTTCGGATCCCAAGCGTGGTTCTTGTCGCGGAAGGAGTAGACACGCTCCTTGGCGCGCGACTTCTCTTCGTCGCGGCGGGCGCCCCCGAAGGCGGCATCGAAGCCGTACTTGTTCAGCGCCTGCTTGAGCCCTTCGGTCTTCATGATGTCAGTGTGCTTGGCACTACCGTGCACAAACGGATTGATGTCCATCGCCAACCCATCCGGGTTTTTGTGCACAATCAGATCCATGCCGTACTTCTCGGCGGTGTAGTCACGGAAGGCGATCATCTCGCGGAACTTCCAGTTGGTGTCTACATGCAGCAACGGGAACGGCAGGCGGCCGGGATAGAAGGCCTTACGTGCCAGATGCAACATCACCGACGAATCCTTGCCGATGGAGTACATCATCACCGGGTTACGGAACTCGGCGGCCACTTCACGAATGATGTGAATGCTTTCGGCTTCCAGCTGCTTAAGATGGGTCAGTCTTGCCTGATCCAGTATCTGTGTCATTCCTGCGACTCCTCCGCACGATCTCCGTGTCACCCGCCCTCAGGCCAGCGACACCAAATGTTCCGAACCGGTAGCCACCTGGCCACCAAACCACGCCAGCTCGTCGGCCAGCGCGGCCACTTCGCCTACTACAATCAGCGACGGACTGGCAGCCTGTGCAGCCAATTCGGCCAACTGCTGCAAGGTGCCGCGCCATACTTTTTGTTGTGCTGTCGTGCCACGCTCAATGACCGCAATCGGCGTCTCCGGCGTACGGCCATGCGCCAGCAGACGTGCCTGAATCACTGGCGAGGCAATCAAACCCATATAAATCACCAGCGTCTGATTGCTGGAAGCCAGTGCCGGCCAATCCGCCTCCTGGCCATCCTTCTTGCAGTGACCGGTAATAAACACCGCACTCTGCGCCGCATGACGGTAGGTCAGCGGAATGCCGGCATAGGCCGTGGCGCCGGCGGCAGCGGTAATCCCCGGCACTACCGAGAACGGAATGCCTGCCGCCTTGGCCGCCTCCAGCTCTTCTGCGCCACGACCAAACATACACGGATCGCCGCCCTTGAGGCGCACCACCCGCTTACCGGCCAGCGCATGCTCGAGCAGCAGGGCATTGATTTGATCTTGCGGCACACTGTGTGCCCCCGCCTGTTTGCCGACACTGATGCGTTCGGCATCACGGCGCACCAGATTCATCACCTCCGGCGACACCAATTGATCATAGAGCACCACATCGGCTTGCTGGATCTGCTGCAGAGCTTTCAGGGTAAGCAACCCTGCATCGCCCGGCCCAGCGCCTACCAGCACCAGCTCGCCGCGCGCATCGCCTTCGGCGGTCAGCGCCTCATCCAGCCAGGCACGCGCCGCCGGCTCATTCTCGCTTTGCAGGTGTGCTGCCAGTTGCGGTGAGGCAAAGGCGCGCTCCCAGAAACGACGACGGGCGGTCAGTGAATCCAGCGCCTGACGCACCTTGCCACGCCATTCGCCCGACAGACGGGCCAGCGTCCCCAGATAGGTCGGTAACAAGGATTCCAATCGCTCGCGCAGCAGACGCGCCAGCACCGGCGCCGCCCCGCCACTCGACACCGCCACCACCAGTGGCGAGCGGTCGATGATCGACGGGAAAATAAAGGTCGAATGGGCCGGATCATCGACCACATTGACCCACAGCCCAGCGGCATCCGCCGCTTCGGCGACTGCCGCATTGACGGCATGATCATCAGTGGCCGCGATCACCAAGCGTTGCCCAACCAGATGTTGCGGTGCAAAACGGTCAGCAATCCACAACACACTGTCCGGTGCCTCAGCCTGTAGCGCCTGTAAATCGGCATGCAAATCCGGCGACACCACGGTCAGCCGCGCCCCGGCGTCACGCAACAGACGCGCCTTGCGCAGGGCCACGTCACCGCCCCCGACCAGCAAGACGGCACGTCCGGTGACATTGGCAAACAGCGGCAGATAATCCATGGCAGAACTCCTAGTGAAGTGGATTGACTATAAGGGGGCGCAAATAACCAATAAAATAATAAAAAATCACTTTTTATTCTTATTGGTTATTAGCATTGTCGGATTGTGGCACAGCGAGCCCAAGCCCATATCTGTGCGTTACCCCGCACAATCGGTTGTCCATTATGCGCATAAAATCGCTACCATGAAGCCTGGTTTCCCATTGGCACTGGTATCCCGGTGCCAGCATAAAAACATCAAGGAGCACACATGTTACCGGACAGTACACTGATCGGAATCATCATAGTGGTGGTGGCTGCCATCATCTTTATCCGCGCCGCGATCCAGATTGTGCCGCAAGGGTTTAATTGGACGGTGGAGCGCTTCGGCCGCTACAACGGCACCCTGCACCCGGGTTTTAACCTGATAATCCCGTTTGCCGATCGCATCGGCCGACGAATCAATATGATGGAGCAGGTACTCGACATCCCACCGCAGGAGGTGATCAGCCGTGACAATGCCAACGTCACCATCGATGCCGTCAGCTTCGTGCAGGTGATTGAAGCGCATCGCGCCGCCTATGAGGTCAGCGACCTGATGTCGGCGATTCGCAACCTGACCATGACCAATATCCGTACCGTGCTCGGTGCCATGGAGCTCGACCAGATGCTGTCGCAGCGCGATACCATCAACGAGCGCCTGCTGCATACCGTCGATGCCGCCACCAGCCCGTGGGGGGTCAAGGTGACCCGTATCGAGATCCGCGACGTTAAGCCGCCGGTTGATCTGATTGAATCAATGAATGCGCAGATGAAGGCCGAGCGCCAGAAGCGCGCCGAAATTCTCGAGGCCGAAGGGGTTCGCCAGTCGCGGATTCTCAAGGCAGAAGGCGAGAAGCAGTCGCAGATCCTGCGCGCCGAAGGCGAACGTCAGGCGGCGTTCCTCGCCTCGGAGGCACGCGAACGCCAGGCCGAAGCCGAAGCACGCGCCACCGAGATGGTGTCGCAGGCGATCTCGAACGGTAACAGCCAGGCGATCAACTACTTCGTGGCGCAGAAGTACACCGAAGCGCTGAGCAAGATTGGCGACAGCCCGAACACCAAGCTGGTAATGATGCCGCTGGAAGCCGGCTCGCTGATTGGCGCCATCGGTGGCATCAGCGAACTGTTCCGCCAAGACAAACCAGCAGCCTCGACCACGACCGCCCCGGCGCGCTCTGGCTGGCAGGAGCCGCAGGCATGACCCTGCTGATGCAGATGGGCGCCATGCACTGGCTGATCCTCGGCGCCCTGTTGCTGATCCTCGAGTTGCTCGGCGCCGCCGGTTATCTGCTGTGGCTCGGTCTGGCTGGGTTATGCATCGCCGCCCTTAGCGCGTTGCTTCCACTCGACTGGAGCAGCCAATGGCTGGGGTTCGCCCTGCTGGCTGTGCTGTTTAGCGCCGGCTGGTGGTGGCACCTGCGCCGTCGTGCGCACCAACCCGATGTCGCCACCGGTCTGCATCACCGTCTGCAACACTATATCGGCCAGCAGAGTGTACTGGCCGAAGCCGAGCTGGGGGGGCAAAGCAAGGTCCGTCTCGGCGATACCATGTGGACCGTGCGCTGCCCAGCCGGCCTCCCCGCCGGCACCGCGGTACGCATCACCGGCGTCGACGGCATGCAGTTAATTGCCGAACCGCTGGATACTCCGCGTCCTGGCCACTAATCCCGGCCGGTCGCGTCTACGGATTGAACGGGCGGTCACTTGACCGCCCGTTTTCCCCGCCAACGTTGTTGCCCCACAATATCAATCTCCCGAATAGTCCTTTTTCCCAACGCTCGTTAACCACTGTAGCGGCTTAAAGCTATCTAACCGACATGGGTCAATAAACTTACTGATTCACGCCATGATTGGCACACAGAACAGTGAATCATGCTGCTTGCGCAAGATTTGCCAGTCACTTTGCGCATCATGCGCCAGCACTGGCGCAGCACTGCGCGCTGTCGCCCTGTCACATAACGTAACAATATGTTTTTAAAGTGATTTATTTTTTGGCATGGATTGTGCGATGGGCTGACTCCGCTGTGCATTACCGCCCGGCGTCATTCACGGGAGTCCTCCATGGCACATCAGACCGGTCTGCAGTTTACCGTCCAGGTTGGCAATCTACCCGATGCCACCTTTGCGGTAGCGAGCTTCACCCACCATGAAACCCTGAATGAACCGTTCTGCCTGCAACTGGCCCTGGCCAGCCAGCAGCCAGATCTCGACTTCGCAGCCATCCTAGATCAGCCGTGCACCCTATACATCTGGTGCGATGGCCAGTTACAACGACGGATCAGCGGTATCATCAGCCAGTTTTCGCAGGGCGACAGCGGCTTTCGCCGTACCCGTTACCTAGCCGAAGTCCGGCCGGCTCTATGGCGACTATCTCTGCGCCGCAATGCCCGTATTTTCCAGACACAAACTCCGCAAGAGATTATCAGCATCCTGCTGCAGGAGGCCGGTCTCACCCATTACGCCTTCTCGTTGAGAAATAGCCATCCCGCACGCGAATACTGTGTGCAGTACCGCGAGAGCGATCTCGAGTTTATTCAGCGCCTGGCTGCCGAAGAGGGGCTGTTTTTCTTTCACCTGTTTGCGCAGCAGAGTGCGGCCAGTCCGCCACAGCTGGTGTTTGCCGATGATGCGGTGGCACTGGAGAGAGGACCGGCCCTGTTTTTCAATCTAGCCCAGCGCAGCCTGCGAGATGGCGCTTTCGTGCGTAGCTTCCACTATGGCGAAGCGGTGCGCAGCAGCGAGGTTGAACTTAAGGACTACAGCTTCAAGACACCAGCCTATGCGCTCGTCCATCAACAACACGCCCGCCAGTGCGATCATCAGGGGCAGTATCAACATTATGATTTTCCCGGCCGCTACAAACAGGATGCTTCAGGCAGCGCCTTTGCCGGCTACCGGCTGGAAGCGCTGCGTGCCGATGCACAGACTGGTCATGGCCGCTCCAATGTCCCGGCACTGATGCCGGGGCAAACCTTCACCCTTAGCGAGCATCCAAATTCCGCGCTCAATAGCGGCTGGCAGGTAATTGGTATCACCCACCATGGCCAGCAACCGCAAGCACTGGAGGAAGAGGGCTGCGGTGGCGCAACTGTCTATGACAACCAGTTCTCGGTTATCCCGGCGCAACAGACCTGGCGCAGCCTGATGCCACGCCAGCCGATGGTGGATGGCCCGCAGATTGCCACCGTGGTCGGCCCGGCCGGTGAGGAGATCTACTGCGATGAACATGGGCGGGTAAAACTGCAGTTCCCGTGGGATCGTTACGGTGCCAGCAGCGATCAGAGCTCGTGTTGGGTGCGGGTCAGCCAGGGCTGGGCAGGCGGCCAGTACGGCATGATGGCTATCCCGCGCATCGGCCACGAAGTGATCGTCAGCTTCCTTGAGGGCGACCCGGATCAACCGATTGTCACTGGGCGCACCTATCACGCCACCAACCGGCCACCCTATGCCCTGCCGGCCCACAAGACGCGCACCGTGCTGCGCAGCGAGACCCATCAGGGCGAAGGATTTAACGAACTGCGCTTTGAGGATCAGGCCGGCCAAGAGGAGATCTTTGTGCATGGCCAGCGAGACCTCAAGGTGCATATCCGCCACGATGCCCGTTGGCATATCGGCCATGATGAACACCGTACCGTGGACAACCAGCGGATCACGCAGATCCAGGCCAGTGACCATCTCACGGTCGAGGGCGAGAAACGCGAGCATATCCGGCAGGATTATTCGCTGACCGTCGATGCCACGCTACATCAACAGCTTGGCCAGGCGCTGCAGATAGAAGCCGGGCAGGAAATTCATCTTAAAGCCGGCCAGAAGGTGGTCATCGAGGCCGGCGCCGAACTGACCATTAAAGCCGGAGGCAGTTTTATCAAACTCGACCCAGGCGGCGTCACCCTGGTCGGTCCGATGATCAAAATGAATTCGGGCGGGAGTCCGGGGAGCGGTTCGGGCTCGGCAGGGAAAATGCCTGACTTACCGGACGGGGTGGCTGTCGTGACCCCACCGCCAATCACCTTAACCGCACCGTCTATCCAGAAGAGTATGGCGTTAGGATCACCGTTGGTGAAGGCATGCCCTGTCGCAAAGGACGATCATCAATGATGAACATCTCTGAATGGCGACAACACGCACCAGGCCGGTTGTATCTCATCGTTGATGCCGCATTGTCGCCTTCTGTTGTCGAGCGATTCTATGCAACAGGTGGCGCAGAGGCATTCCCGCTGTTTGCCGGTACCGCGTTTGCCAATCAGGCACAGCACGGCCCTTGGTTGTTGCCCTTCCCATCACGAGCATTTATTGAGGCTCATTCACCATCAAGTGGCTGCTATGTCGTCAGCGATGCCCCCATGGAGAGCGTGCGGGCCCACTGGCAAAGCCTGATTGAAGTGGCCTACGAAGGCGAAGTGATGTGGCTACGTTTTGCCGATCACAGGGTATTCCCCAAAATACTGGGCAGCATGCGCCAATCAGAGATCGACGATATGCTGGGGCCGTGTGCGAGTCTCTGGGCTGATGGCGCCACCTGGATTCGCTCACCGAATAAGACTTTTACCCCCCGCCAAGCCCCCTGGTTGCGTATTTACCCTCACCATCTGACGGATCTTTATGATGAAAGTCGTCATGCCTATATCTTGCGTCGCCGTCTCTGGCAAATCCTGCCTGCCATCATGGCGCGCCATGCTAACCCTGAAAGGGCGATTCCGCTCATCTTGCGCCAGGTCAATCAGGAGGGACTCGATGGGACAGTACGCGATGGCGTGGTCGCAGGAGCCTTAGCACAACAAGCAGCCATAGCTCTGGATGCCATCCGCACACCCTTGCATCTCACCGCTAAGGAGCTGGCACAAGTAGCTAACTGGTTAGACAAAAATCACGCATTAATAGGAGAATCCTGTGGTGGCTGACCCTTATTGCATTCCCTGCGAGCGATATGAGTGCTGGATTGAGATTGATGTACGGGATGAACATAACCGCTCATTCTCAGGGCAGATAGCAACCCTGACCGATGACACCGGCCATACCGCGCAGGTGATCCTGGCCGACGGCCCGACCCTAGTACAGGGGTTGGCCATGGGGCCGGTCGCAATACAATTCGAAACACAGTCCTGGCTCAAGGTTGCCCAATCCCGCGAGGCTCGCCTAGCGACAACACCAAGCCAGATTCCAGCTTATACCAGCAGGGACTTGGGCCATCAGCATGTCAAACGTGAACACATCAAGGTCACAACGGGTGATCTCTGTCTGACGCCACCAATGTCTCTCTTACCAGAGACGCATCAAGCCGGCATGGCGGATCAGCCACGCTTTATCACCAACCACGCCTACGTGATTGAGGTAAAAGGCTATCAGCGCAAGGTGTTGCGTATCGGGGTGTTCTTTGATGGCACAGGGAACAATACGCAAAATGCCATGAATGGACTCAACAAGGTAGAACAGTGGCTGGCTCAAACCTGTGATGACCCGGCACAGCGCGCAGCAGAATTGCGGGGCTGCCAGATGGGAAAACTGCCGGTTACCGGCAGCACCGCCAACGATGTGACCAATATCGGCAAGCTCAGCACCTTATACCTTAAGGGAGAAACAAACCTTAGTGCTGTTGCCTACATCAGCGGCATAGGCACTCGGGATCCGCTTAACGGAAAAAACGGACGTGAATACCGCACGGACGATAGCCTTACTCAGGGACTGGACCTGGATTTTGGCGGGGAAGATACCTCGATAATCGGCAAGGTGACTCTAGCTTGCAGGGAGATCATCATTCAAGCTATCGATAAAGATCTAAAAAATGTCTTACCTACGTTAGAACCTATTCACCGTATTGTCTTTGATATCTTTGGCTTTAGCCGCGGCGCGGCAGCGGCCCGCCATTTTGTCAATATGATCGACCAGAGGAGCGATCACCCTCTTGTTCAGGCCTTCGCTAAGACATCTGCAGTCCGTCTGAAAGCCGGGTTTGACTGGGCCAGCCGGGACGATGTACGCATCGCTTTTGTGGGCTTGTTCGATACGGTGAAATCCTCGCTCAACTCCCGGGTCAACATCCAGCTACAGGCCGACAGTGTCGAGCGGGTGGTGCATCTGACCGCTCAGGATGAGGTACGCAAGTATTTCCCGCTTTCCCGTATCACCAGTGATGCCGAAGGCAATCATATCCCACCCCATTTTACCGAACTGGCGCTGCCTGGCGCGCACTCCGATATTGGCGGTGGCTACTATAGTCGCTGGAATTTGCAAAACCCGAATAGCGATCCGGTTTTAACGGAGTGCATCGAGTTAGAACGTTTTATGAGCGAGGAGGACCTCTCGACCCCGGATAGCGCAAGCCGTGCTTACCGCCAGGCGCAGGCTTATGCCGAAGAGAAACGGGCCATGGGTTGGGTTGATCACATCACCCCTTGGCTATCGCGTGGTGCTATCCCTGCGCTCGGGGCTATCAGCCTGATCCCCTACTCCTTCCGTCGCTATAAAGGGAAAGACGATTTTTGGCCCAAGAAGGGGGTCTATGTTGAGGTATGGATGCGGCGGGTGGTGGAAGGTGAATACTCACGAATTCCGTTGCATATGATGGTCGAAGCCGGCCGCGCGGCCGGGGTGCCGTTAAAAAAATGGGACAATGACGATCCCTCATTAACATTAACACTTCTTGCTGAAAAACAGTGCATCGTTAATTTAGATAAAATTGATCAGCTTTGGTCTCAAGAAGCTTCCACACAAGGTGAAGTCAAAAGTTTGGCCAATACTTTATGCCAAGATATTTATAAGCTATTGCGTCGTCACTATCTGCATCATAGTGCCAATCATCAGGGCATCGCCAACTCCGCAAATACCAGCAGACATCAACAAGGCGTCAGCAAAGAGCAACGTGAACGGATAGGAAACAATAAAGCATGATCAAGTTACTCCTGGTTCTAATTGGTACCTGTTTTTTACTATTAGCCAACGCATCGCCACTGCAATCATCATCGCCATCGGTCTCTTGGCGCTATGGGGTAGGCAGTAATATTGATGATATTTGGTCAAGCAAGGCGGAGTTCTTCCGTCATGGCCGTCTTTTTTATGCCGACAGAGGGAGAGGGATTTATGGTGCAGCATTAAGCAAAGATATTATCGAGAAAAACTATTATTGGGCTGGTGGCGGAGGCCTACCCACAGATGGATTGCCGGTTCCCGATCAGGCATTAATTGAGATGATCTCGTTTTACGATCGGAAGCGTTATCGAATTAAAGTTGATTTACCTGCTAACTTGGCACAACAGATGAAACAGGTTTATCAGATCGCAGAAAAGCATGACAGACG
>JAYROM010000046.1:0-8314 GCA_041911695.1 Aeromonadaceae bacterium | reverse complement strand
GTCATACAGGTAGTTGTGAAAACGGGTCCCGAAATTGCTCGGCCGGGCGGCCAGGGACATGCAGACGATGGTGTCCTTGTTCAAATGACGGGTCATGGGCTCTCCTCTTACACCGGCCCCGGCCGGTAACCACTGTGGCTAGCATGCCCGTATTGGTGACGGTGAAAAAGGGCTGGTCCGCATCGTTCCGACTTCCGGTTTTCTAGCGTGCGGACGCCGCTCACTCCTGCGCCACGAAAATCAGCTGCTTGGTATCAAAGCCAGCGGCCTGTGCCTTCTCGACCAATTGTTGCTTAAGGGGGTCAGTCAGGGTAGGCGTGCGCGCCAGGATCCATAAATAGTCATGGCTCGGCCCGGAAATCACGGCGTATTGATACTGTTCATGGTCGAGGGCAAACACCGCATAGGTGCCATAGAACGGGCGGAAGAAAGAGACTTTGAGCAGACCGGTATCAGAGGATCCCATGAACTTGGCTACCCCGGTGGCCTGCTGCCAGCGCTGACGAACCGGATCATAACCACGATTGATCACCTGCACACTGCCATCGGCATTCAGCGCATACTGCGCCTGTACCCGCGTCAGGCCGCGTTCAAAGCGGTGGTCGAGCCGTGCTATCTCATACCAGGTACCGAGATAGCGAGACAACTCGAAATGGTCGACCGGTTTGACCTGCTCGGGCAACGTGGTGCAACCAACCGACAGGGACAACAACGAAACGATCCATGCACGCATTAGCGACGTCCTTGTGAGGCAAGAAGATGCCTGCTCACTATGGCTGATGCTGGCTCGCCTGCCAAGATGGCCGACTCAAGGCCTTATGTTGCTCAGTTAACCACACCGAGCCCCCTCTTTCGCTCGCTGAATCGCACCAGGCATCAGGTTCCCCGCCGGTCGAATCACCTTGCTGTGTCGCGCTATCGCTTGTGCGTCAACACCATGCCCGCCGCCCATAACGCTGGCGGTAGCCGAGCGGGCTCATGCCGAGGTGGGCGCTAAAAAAGCGCGAAAATACGGCTTGTGATGAGAAGCAGATCAGATCGCTGATCTGCTGGATGCTCTTGTCACTCTCCACCAGCCACTGACAGGCCAGACGGATACGCACGTTTTTCAACAACTCCGTGAAGGTGGTACTCGCCGGACGCAGGCGTTCATTGAGCGTCCAGCGACTCATCCCCAGACTGGCACACACCTGCGGCAGGATATGTCGTTCACCATCGAGCGGCTGTTGGCCAATGCTCTGTTCAATCAACTCACTGACCAGCGCGGAAAACGACAATGGCTGACCAATCTGCACACAGCGCTGCTGCAGGGCCGCCATCTGCCCCTGGTACAGCGGCTGATTGAAACAGGCGGCCGGTTGCTGCAACTGGCGGTTTTCCAGCTCCAGAATATTGCGGGTCTCGCCGAAGGTGCAGGACTGCTGGAAGAAGGCCTCAATTCGTGAATCACGCGCATCGCGCGCGGACTCCAGCCAAAGCTGGGCACGGAGATCGGGCACGGATTGCTTTAATACATCGAATAACAACATGAAATTACCGACCGCCGAGAAATTATTCTCGCGTGGACCGTCATGAATATACTCAATTCTTGTATGGGTATCATTTTTGGTTATCAAAAACTGATCGCAGTTACCAATGACTGTTCGATACTGTTGATAAGTCTGCAATAACGCCTCGCCATCCGGCTGATTGAGACAGGCCCCCATCAACTCGGGAAACGCAGCATAATTGAGCGTTGTCAGGCCGTGTGCAATATGGGATTCCAACACTGAACTCATCCACTGGGTCTGATATATTGCGCAGGCGTGAATAAAGCGAAAATGCTGGATCGCCGACAGACGACCATCAATCTTGTCCAATTCATACCGGCTGATGCCACACTGCGCCATCAATGGTTGAATGGCGACCCCTTGTGTTTGCAAAAAGCCCAAGATGGACCGTGCCACCACATTTGACACACTCTGGCCCATATCCCCCCCTGCTGTGCCGTGAGTCCGGTTCCCGCCGTCTGTCACGTCGCCGTCCCGTGCGCTATCACACCGGCACCGGCTTGCACCCATTTTTCTTCTTTTATTAAAAATTTGCCTCAAACGAGGCTATATATTTGGGTCCATCACGTTTTAACGATTATTCATGGCGTTGCTGGTGACAGTGATGGACTCGAGAGAATCTTTATATTATTTATTAACTATTTAGCGAGAAATGCCAGGCCACTACGCGACCTTGTATATATCAGGTCAATACTGTTAACAAATAGATCGCGCTCACAGATAGACATCAATAACCAATGCAACAAACTGTAACGCTGTGAGGATTTAAGCACTTTCAACACCTCCCCCCAAATGCAAAAAAGTTGCTCCCGCACGTCAAACACCCCCGCACACAAAACATTACGCTAATTAATGAAATCTGGGTGCAGAGGGTGCGGACGGAGTGTGGTAGTGGTTATTCCTGCTCACCTTTTCCTTCCTGATTTCACGTTTTGACAGAACGGAAGTGGACTATTCAGCCTGCGAAAAGGAATGGAAAATGACAATGTATAATCATAAGGTCAAATTGACCGGTGTAGCGACTGCTGTGACCCTGGTGTTGTTCGGTTTAGGCATGGTTGGCTGCAACAGCGACTCGAACAAAACCGTCACCAAAGACAACGCCTACTACAAGGCCAAGGCCGAAGCGATCATCGCCAAGATGAGCGCCGACGAAAAAATGAACATGTTGATTGGCCCAGGCTATGACATGTCCACCTTTACCATCAACACCGCCGCAGTCAGCAACCTGAAGGGCGCTGTGGACGGCGCAGCCGGCTATATCAGCGGTGTCAGCAACAGCACCGAAGGGGTGGATGTCTCCGCCGCCGTGCTGGCCGACGGCCCGGCCGGGATCCGTATCAGCCCGACCCGTAGTGGCGAATCGGGTACCTTCTATGCCACCGGGTTCCCGGTCGGTACCGTGCTGGCCTCGACCTGGAACGTCGATCTGGCCAAGGAAGTCGGTGCCGCTGCCGGTAACGAAGCCAAGGAGTACGGTGTCGACTTCTGGCTGGCGCCGGGCATGAACATCCAGCGTAACCCGCTGAACGGCCGTAACTTTGAATACTACTCGGAAGACCCGTTGGTCGCCGGGGCAATGGCGGGGGCCGTGACCAGTGGTACCCAGTCGGAAGGGGTCTCCACCACCATCAAGCATTTTGCGGCCAACAACTCCGAAACCAACCGCATGAATGTGAACAACATCATCTCGCCGCGTGCACTGCGTGAAATCTATCTGCGCGGCTTCCAGTATGCGGTCGAGACCGCCCAGCCATGGGCGCTGATGACCTCCTACAACAAGGTCAACGGTACCTACACCAGCCAGCGCTCCGACCTGGTGACCAAGGTACTGCGTGACGAGTGGGGCTACCAAGGACTGGTCATGAGCGACTGGTTCGCCGGGGATGATCCGGTCGCCCAGTTGAAGGCCGGTAACGACCTGATCCAGCCAGGTGGCGTTAACTTCGCCAATGGTGGCAACTACACCGACTACCTGACTCGGGTGAAGACCGCCTATACCAACGGCGATATCACCGATGATGTGATCAACACCGACGCCACCCACATCCTGACCCAGATGTTGAAAACCACCACCAACCAAGGGGTGGGCGGCGGCAATAATCCGGATCTGAATGCCCATGCGCTGATCGCCAAGCGCGCGGCGGAAGAAGGGATGGTACTGCTGAAGAACGACGACAGCACGCTGCCGATCGCTACCAGCAAGAAGATTGCCTCGTTTGGGATCGCCCAGATCAATACGCTGAAGGGCGGTACTGGTAGCGGTGACGTGCACTCGGCCTATGTGACCTCGATTGCTGACGGTCTGGCCAACCAGTTCACCCTGGACTCGACGCTGAAGACCTATTACACCGACTTCTATGCCGCCAACAAGAAGTCGACCACCGACAGTTTCGGCGTCTCCACCATCATCACCTGTGCCGAAGCGGATATCAGCGCCAGTGATATCGCCACCTATGCCGCCAATGACGACATCGCGGTGATCAGCCTGGGGCGTAACTCCGGGGAGGGTGCTGACCGTACCAACACCGCCGGTGACTACCAGCTGACCGATACCGAAACCAACCTGATCACCAACGTTGCCACCGCGTTCCACGCCCAGGGCAAGAAGGTGGTGGTGGTGCTGAACGTCGCCGGTGTTATCGACACCGCCTGGAAGGACAAGGTTGACGGCATCCTGCTGGCCTATATGCCGGGCCAGGAAGCCGGTGACGCGATTGCCGATCTGCTGTCCGGCGTTGCCAACCCGAGTGGCAAGCTGGCCCAGACCTTCCCGGCCAGCTATACCGATGTGCCGTCCGCGACCAGCTTCGCTGGCGTCGACACTGACAGCGACGGCACCGTGGATACCAACTACTACAACGAAGGCATCTACGTCGGCTATCGCTACTATGACACCTTCAACAAGTCGGTCTCCTATCCGTTTGGTTACGGCCTGTCCTACACCACGTTCGAATACAAGGACGCCAAAGTGGCCAGCAACACGCTGGACAGCAAGGGCGCCTCGGGTGTCGTGACCCTGACCGCGACCATCAGCAACACGGGTAGTGTGGCGGGTAAGGAAGCAGCCCAGGTCTACATCGCCGCCCCGACCGGTACCGTGGCCAAGCCGGCCATCGAGCTGAAGGCGTTCGCCAAGACCGCCAAGCTGGATGCCGGGTCTTCGGAAAGCCTGACCTTCACCATCCCGGCCAAGTGGCTGGCCAGCTTCGATGAAGCCAACAACCAGTGGATCATCGATGCCGGTACCTACAAGGCGTATGTCAGCCCGTCGTCCGACGTCTCGTCGACCACGCCGGTGACCTTCACGGTGAGCAACAAGATCGTGGTCAGCGACACCACCTCCGGCGCGCTGGCGCTGCCGACCGGTGTCACCGAGTCCTCGTTTGAAACAACCTTTACCTCGAACTGAGGTGCGTGAACAGGCGGGTCGGTGGACCCGCCTTTTTTTCGTCCGGCGCGCTTAAAGTAGCAAGTCCACCCACACCAGCCGGTGGTCGGAACACCAGTCCGCCCGCTCGCGCCCGCGCGCATCGGCAATCCACGCCCGCCCCGGCTCACCGGCGGCCGGCCAGAACACCCCGCTGTTAACCACCCGCCAACCGGCATCCGGCAACACATAGTCAAGGCGCAAGCCGCGCAGATGCGTGGCGCGCGGATGGCGGCAGGCCACCAGTGCACCGCGAGAGCGCGGACGTTGCGCACCGCGCGCCACCCCGGCATGCACCCGCGGATGCTGTAACAGATGGCGGATCGCCCGCCGGTCGCCATCACCGGCATCGGCGTCGGCATTCAGATCACCGAGCAGCACGAAGCGCGCGTCCGCCGCCAGCCCACCGGTCTGGCCGGCGTCATCCACCAGCCAGCCGGCCTGCTCCAGATAGTCGGTCCACAACCGGATCTCGTCGTGGTTGCGGCAGCGGTTGCGCCGCTCCGGCCCATCAAACACCGGCGGCGTAGGGTGCGAGCACAGCAGGTGTAACGTCAACGGGCCGCGCGAGGTCGGTACTTGCACCGGCAGATCAAGATGGTTTTTCGAGGAGAGCGGCAGCACGTCGAGGGCCGCCGACGAGTAAAACGGCGCACCACTGACCGGATCGTGCGGTAACAGCGCCCCCGGCATCCGTGCCCAGCGCAAGCGGCGAAAGCTCCGCTGCTGCGCCGTCAGCAACGGATAGCGTGACAGCACCACCATGGCGTATTGGCCGGGGAAACTGCCGAACCCCAGCCCATCGCCCGGCAGGCGGCAGACCCCATCACCATCCAGATCGACCGGCGACAACCGCCCGGTATTGGACGGCACCAGCATGTGGTACGGGTAGTCGAGCGGTAATTGCCCGGCGGATGCGGGGGTGGAGAGCATGCCCTGAAAGGCGGTGAGCGCACTGGCATCCACCCCATCGTGGTCAAACTCATTGAGCAGCACCACATCCGGACGCACCTGCTGCAGGATCGCCACCGCGCGCTGTAAGGCGGCCGACGGCGCGGCCAGTGCCTGGGGTAAGCCGACAGGGGTCGGATAGGAGGCGGCCAGGTTGAAAGTCGCCACCCGCAGGGTCGCCCGGCGCGCGGGCGTCGACTCAGGCAAGGACAAATCCCAGTGCCAGCAGCAGGTTGCACACCAGCGAGCCGAGCGCGGTGCGCTTGAGCTGGCCATTGAGCACCTGCGGGTCTTCACTGCGTTGCACCACGTAGGCCGCCTGCAGCAACGGCAGATAGCCAGGGACAAACAGCCAGGGCCACAGGCCATCGTCGCGACCGAGCAGGAACAGCACCAGCAGCAGACCGGCGCCACCGACCAGCAGCCAGTGGTAACGTCGTCCCCAACGCGCACCAAGCCGCACGGCCAGCGTCTGCTTGCCGGCCGCGGCATCGGTCAGCCGGTCGCGCAGGTTGTTGATATTGAGCACCGCAGTGGCCAGCAGACCGCAACTGGCCGCCGGCAGCAGCAGGCTGGCCTGCAACTGGTGGGAGAACAGATAGTGGGTGCCCATCACGCCGAGCAGGCCGAAGAACAGAAACACCGACAGATCGCCGAGGCCGACATAGCCATACGGTCGGCGACCGACGGTATAGGTCACCGCAGCGACCAGCGCCAGCGCACCAAACAGAATAAACACCAGCATGGCATGCCAGTTATCAGCAAAGGAGAGCCACAGCAGGCCGAGACCACTGGCCACCGCCGCCAGCCCGGCGCCGAGCATGCCGGCACGCATCTGCTGACGACTGATCAGGCCGGAGACCACGGCACGGGTCGGCCCGACGCGACCGGCGTTATCGGCGCCGGAGACCGCATCGCCATAGTCATTGGCGAAGTTGGAGAGGACTTGCAGCAGAATCGCGGTCAGCAGGCACAGCGCGAACACGCCCAAGCGGAAACTGCCCTGATGGGCAGCCAGGCCACTGCCGAGCAGCACCGACGAGCAGGCCAGCGGTAGCGTCCGCAGGCGGGCGGCCAACAGCCAGGAGGAAAAGGTCGAAGAAGTCATGGCATGCGGCATCTCTTGGAATGGGTTTACCCTCTGCCCACGTCAACCTATACTGGGCCGAATCCGGCCAGATCCGCGGGCTTCGTTACTGGAGCGGTACTATACCGGAAGCTGGCTCTGTTTGCAGTCCGGCCGCGCGCGGCCCCCAACTCCTCTTGCATCCCCATGCTGGCCAAAACACGACTGTTAGAACGACTCGACGCCTTGTCGCCGAACACCCCCTCGGGCTTCCTGCGTTTGCGCGAAGCGGCCGACAGCACCTCTTTCCTGGGTTGGCTCAAGGGCCAGACCCAATGGCCGCGCCTGTACTGGCATGCCCGCGAACGCGACCGCGAATTCGCCACCTTAGGCTGCCTGCGCGAGCTGGACTCAATGGCAGGGCTGGCCTCGCTCGGCGGACAACCCCGTCCGGCGGCAGGTAGCTGGCCGCGTTATTACGGCGGGCTGGCCTTTGACCTGCACTATCCGGGCACCGGCGCCGACCACTGGCGTCCGTTCGGCCGCTGCCGGTTTATCCTGCCGCGCATCGAGCTCATTCGTCAGGACCATCTGGTCGAGCTGGTGGTGAACCTGTGGCTGCCGGAAGACCCGGCCGGTCGGCGCGCCGAAATCGCCGCCGCCCGCGCGGCCCTGCAGCAGGTGCAGACCGAGCAACCGCTGCAGGCACTGCAGCCGTTACATGCCAGCCGGCAGGATATTCCCCATCAAGCGGACTGGCAGGCACTGGTTACCCGGTTTACCGATCCGGCCCATCTGGCGGTACAGCCCAAGATCGTGCTGGCGCGCGAAAGCTGCCTGCACACCGCCACCCCGCCCAGCCCGTGGGATTTGCTGGCCGCGCTGCAACCGGTGTCGCGCAACTGCTTCCACTTTGCCTTCGAGTTCACGCCCGGCCACTGCCTGGTCGCCTGCTCGCCGGAGCGGCTGTATCGCCGTGCCGGACAGACCCTGAACAGCGAGGCGCTGGCCGGCACCATACTGCGCACCGGCGACGATGCCGCCGACGAACAGCTGGCCGCACAACTGCTGGCCGACAACAAGAACCGGCTGGAAAACCGGCTGGTGCATGCCGACATCCTGCAACGGCTCGAAGGGCTGGCCGAGACCGCCCTCCTGTCACCGCCGCGTATCCTGCGTCTGCGCCGGCTGCAGCATCTGCGCCGCGACATTGATGCCGGCCTGAAAGCCGGGGTCAGTGATGCCGATCTGCTCGCCGCCCTGCACCCGACCCCGGCGGTTGGCGGCAGCCCGCGACGCAAGGCGCTGGCCCTGCTG
>JAYROM010000045.1:0-4875 GCA_041911695.1 Aeromonadaceae bacterium | reverse complement strand
GTGAATATGACCAGTTGCCGCACATCGAGGCCGGCGATGCCGAACTGCTCGCCGCCGGCCGCGTCGACCTGCTCGGCGTCAACTACTACCAGCCGCGCCGCGTCAAGGCCCGGCAGAACGCCGTCAACCCGGCCAGCCCGTTCATGCCGGAGTGGTTCTTCGACAGCTACGAGATGCCGGGGCGCAAGATGAACCCGTATCGCGGCTGGGAAATTTACGAGCAGGGGATCTACGACATCCTGACCAACCTGCGCGACCACTACGGCAACATCCCTTGCTATATCTCGGAAAACGGCATGGGGGTGGAGGGCGAGGAGCGCTTCCTCGGCGCCGACGGCCAGATTAGCGATGACTACCGTATCGAGTTTGTGCGCAACCACCTGATCTGGCTGCACAAGGCGCTCGATGAGGGGTGTCAGTGTCTCGGTTATCACCTGTGGACCTTCATCGACAACTGGTCGTGGAGCAACGCCTACAAGAACCGTTACGGCTTTATCCAGCTGGATCTGGCCACCGGTCAGCGCCGGATCAAGAAGAGCGGCGAGTGGTTCGCCGCGGTGTCGCGCCACGGCGGCTTCTGAACCGGCCGCCGGCAAACCGACCCGCCATCACGCGATGGCGGCAGCATCAGTTAAAGGAAGTAGAACATGTTTGATCTCGAAGAAACCGTCATGGGCATCATCATCAATGCCGGCCAGTCACGCAGCCTGTGTTACGAGGCACTGCGCTGCGCCAAGCAGGGGCAGTTTGCCGAAGCCGACGACCTGCTGCGCCAGGCCACCGAGTCGGCCAATGCCGCCCATGCGGTACAAACTAGACTGATTGAGGCGGATCAAGGCACCGGCCAGATCCCGGTCAGTCTGGTGCTGGTCCACGCCCAGGACCACCTGATGACCTCGATGCTGGCCAAGGAGTTGGTCTGCGAACTGATTGAGCTCTACCGCCGTCAGGCCGCCTGACGGTAGGCCTACAGGGAGAACACGCACATGTGGCGACTGGGACTGGACATTGGTGGCACCAAGATGGAAGGGCTATTGCTCGACCCGCAGGGTCAGGAGATCGCGCGGCGACGCCTGCCAACCCCGCAGGACTACGCGGCCTTCATCGACGGCGTGCGCGGGTTTGTGCAAGGGTTTAGTGACCTTGCCGGCCAGCCGGTCAACCTGGGGATGGGTCTGCCCGGGGCCGAGCGCCGCGACAATGGCTGCATCAAGAACGCCAACTGTCTGTTCCTCAACGGTCGTCCATTGCGTGCCGACCTGCAACAAGCGCTCGGCCAACCGGTCTGGCTGGCCAATGATGCCGACTGTTTTACCCTGTCCGAAGCCCGTGACGGGGCGGGCGCCGGCGCTGCGGTGGTGTTCGGCGTCATCCTCGGCACCGGTTGTGGCGGTGGTCTGGTGGTGCACAACCGCCTGCTGAGTGGCCCGAATGCCATCACCGGCGAGTGGGGCCATAACCCGCTGCCCGGTTATGACCCGCTGCGCGATGGTGCCAGCCAGCCCTGCTACTGCGGGCGCGACAACTGTATCGAGCGCTTTGTTTCCGGCACCGGCGTGGCGCAACGCTATCGGGCCCGCCATGGCGGCGGCGCCTCGACGCCGGAGATCCTGGCCGCCGCCGAGGCCGGCGATCATCTGGCACGCGCCCACTATGCGCACTTTATCGACGCCCTCGGCCGTAGTCTGGCCAGCGTCATCAACCTGCTCGATCCCGACGTCATCGTGTTGGGCGGCGGGCTGTCCAACCTGCAGCGGCTGTATAGCGACCTGCCGCTGGCCGTTCAACCCTATCTGTTTACCGACGGCTGTCTGACCCGCTTCCTGCCCGCCCGTTATGGCGACAGCAGCGGGGTGCGCGGCGCCGCCTGGTTGCCGGAGCGAATACCCGACTCTGCCTAAGCGCGTCACCCTCACGCGCCGGCTAACAGTCCATCGCATACGCTCCCACGAGCGTGTGGCGGATGACTGCGCAAGAAATCCGTCACTGACGGATGTGTAAAAACAATAAATGTAACTAAAAATCAAACACATAAAGGAACATCACATGAACTGTAAACACGCAACGCTGTTACCCTCGCTGCTCGCCCTGCTGGTCGCCTCCTCGGCCCATGCGGTAGTACAAAGTAATACCGACTTCGGCACCCTGAGCCTGGGCGGTGACGTTGAGCTCAACCTCAACGCCGCCAACACCAACCCCGGCACCCTGCTGGCCGACAGCCGCCAGAAAGACCGCTGGGATATGGATGGCCGCGTCCTGCTCAACGTCGGCGCCCTCAAAGAGCTGCCGTCCGGCGCCTATGCCCAGGTCGCGCTGCAGCCCACCGTGTCGGTCAATGCCGGCGCCAGTGCCGATGACGCCTGGCTGGGTTTCGGCCGTCGCAACAGCTGGGGGATGAAGGTCGGCCGCTTCGAGGCCTATGATATGTTCCCGCTCGGCCAGGATGTGTTTGTCGAACACTCCGGTGACAGTGCCAACGACCTGTACCAGGATGGCCGCGGCTATATCTACATGGTCAAGGAAGGGCGCGGCCGTGCCGGCAAGGGTGGCCAGGTGCTGATGAACACCCAGCAGGGCAACTGGTATATGGAGCTCTCTACCCTGATCGGCGACCGCAGCAACCTGTTCTCCGACAACGAGTACCACGGCTATGCCGTCACCAAGGACAAGGACTCGCTGATCGCCCGTCCGGTGATCGCCTGGCAGGGCCAGCAGTTCAAGTTTGCCGTCGGTGGCGAGACCAACCTGGTGAATGATGCCCTGGTGGCCAACGGCAAGAGCATCTCCCGTCGCAACGGCTACGGCGCCTCGACCAGCTGGCATCAGGATGACCTGACCATCAACGTCAACCTGGCGCGTATGCAGGCAGTGGCCGAAACCGACACCACCGCCGGTGCCAACCTGGTGTGGCAGAACCTCGGCCTCGGCTATATCTATGCCACCAACGATATCGACTCCTCCGCCAGCAGTGCCTACAGCGGCAACTACAAGGTGCATACCACGTACACCTCGTGGAAGATCCCGGGGGTGCTCGATATCAAGAACTTTGATATCTATTTGGGGGCCTACTGGTCACAGCTGAAACCGGATACCAACGACGGCTCCGATCTCAACCGTTATGGTGGCCGTGTCCGTTTCAAGTACTTCTTCTAGGAGCCAGCGTCTACCTGTCGAAGCCGCTGAATGTTTGGGGTGGTGCCAGCCACCCCCTTTTTGTCCCCTGCCCTTCACCACGCATTGTCATTTCAACCCGCTGTTTTTCATCAACTTACTGTTCTGATCCTCTCCGCTATCAACCCCTCATCTGCGCCAGCATTGAAAAACGTGCACCAGTGCCCCTTTGCCGGCGTCACTTCGTCGCGGGATATGGTATGCTTACACCAATATGTAAACCGGTTTCCGGAGTGATTGCCATGGCCACCATTACTGATGTCTCGCGACTGGCCAATGTGTCCAAAGCCACCGTCTCCCGCGTATTGAGCGGTACCCGTGGCGTGCGCGAAGAGAGCCGGCTGGCCGTATTGCAAGCCGTCGACCAACTCAACTACCGGCCGAACGCCATGGCGCGCTCGCTGGCCACCCAGGCCACCGACTGCATCGGCGTGATCCTCTCCGCCCGCGATACCGGGCGTATCGCCACCCTGCTGCCGCTGCTCGAACGCGAGCTGGCGCAGGCCGGTCGCCATCTGCTGGTGCGCTTTGCCGACAGCGGCGAACAACAGCAGAATGCGGTGGATGAACTGCTTGGCGGGCGCTGCGATGCGGTGCTGGCGATTGCCACCGGCCATCCGCTGCACAGCGACGGCTGTCTGCTGCAGATCGACGGCCTGACCGACAGCGACCAGATCAATCTCGGCTATGACTTTGCCTTTGCCAGCGAGAGCGCCTGCCGCTTCCTGCTCGGTAAGGGCCATCGCCAGATTGTGCTGCTCACCGAACAGCTGCTCTCCCCGGTCGGCCAACAGATGCTGCAGGGCTACCAGCTGGCGCTGCAGCACCAGTCACTGCCCTATAACCGCCAGCTGGTGCTGGAGTACGGCAATAATCCGCAAGCCCTGCTCGGCCTGCTCAACCGCTACCTGCCGTTCACCGCGCTGGTAGTGCAGCACGACGGCCAAGCCGCCGAGGCGATGCGCCTGCTGCGTGAGTTCAACCTGCAGGTGCCGCACGATATCTCGCTGATCAGCCTGGAGGGCACGCCGATGGCCGCCCACCTCAACCCGCCGCTGACCTGCATCGAATACCCAGCCGAACAGATGGCGCAAGAAGCGGTCCGTCTGGTGGTCAGCCAGCTCGAAGGGCTGCCACTGCCGGCACCGGAGCAGCTACGGCTGACCGGGCGGTTAATGCCGAGGGAATCGGTGATGGCGAGGTGATGAAAAGCGGACGAGAGTCCGCTTTTTTTCTCTGTGTTCTGCTTTGTTGGTTTTGCTTTGTCCGTTCCGCCCTTGCCAAGCACCGAGCCTTTTCGGTCGCTTGCTGGGCGGGGGCGGGTTAAGGGGGGCTGGCTCCCCCCTTAACAATCCCGAGCATTCCCCGACTCTCTGGCCCTGCGGGTCCCCTCGTCATCCGCTCCGGGTTCCGGGTCGTTATCGACGTGCTCCCTGCACGGCGATAACTGGCTCGGCATCCATGCCTCGCCCCCCAGCCCTACGCTCCTTCCTCGGCCAGAGAGACGGGGTTCCTTGGGTAACAAATGAGCCTTAATTCATGCAGACCCGATCGAGATCATGTTTTAGTCATAGTGACAGGTTTAGGGAAGGTGCGAATAAGCGGGGAAATTCTTCTCGGCTGACTCAGTCATTTCATTTTTTCCTGTTTGAGCCGTTTTTTCTCCCGTAAATGCCTTGAATCAGCCTATTTAGACTGTTTCTT
>JAYROM010000044.1:0-6423 GCA_041911695.1 Aeromonadaceae bacterium | reverse complement strand
CCAGGGCCAGCCCGAGCAGCGCGCCATACAGCACCAGCTTGCCGCGCGGGTCGGTATGCCGCCACCGGCTCTGGTAGGCCAGCTTATCAATGATGAGCATGGTCAGCCTGCTCAGCCTGATCACCGGCCCGCTTGCTTGCCGCGCGGTCTGGCGACCGGGTGCCGCTGCGCTTGCCACGGTAATAGCCGAGGATATAGAAGATGATGGCCGTGCCAATACAGCCCTGCAGGGTGAACAGCAAACTCTCGATCTCGCTGCTCGCCGGTTCAAACAACGGCTTGGCCCACGGCTGATAGTGCGGGGCCAGCTGCTGGATCGCATTTTCAGCTTGATCATCCGACCCGCTGTACTCGCCACCGTGCGGGATAAAAAACGGCAGCAGGCACAATGCCACCACCAGCACTGACAGGATCAGGGGCTTTTTCATCGCGTTTCTCCGGCATGGGCCTGCAAGCCCGGACTGGTCAGCAGCTGGCGTTTGACCAGCTGGTCGTAAATCAGCACCGTCAACAGCCCTTCGGCGATGGCAATCGGGATCTGGGTAAAGCAGAAGATGCCCATAAACTTGAGCGCCGCGCCGATGACCCCGGCCTGCGGATCAGGAAAAGCCAACCCAAGTTGCACCGAGGTCACCGCATAGGTCGACAGATCGGCGACAAAGGCGCAGATAAACACCGCGACATCGGTACGCACCCTGGCATGGCGCAACGCCACCCAGACCAAATAGCCGAGCATCGGGCCGATCACCGCCATCGACATGCCGTTGGCGCCGAGCGTGGTCAGCCCGCCATGCGCCAGCAACAGTGCCTGGAACAGCAAGGCGATACCGCCGAGCACCGAGACAATGCGAAAGCCGAACAGGATCACCGCCAGCCCGACGCCGGTCGGGTGCGAGCAGCTGCCCGTGACCGAGGGCATCTTCAGGGCGGAGAGCACGAAGATAAAGGCGCCGCACAGCGCCAGCAGCACCTTCTGATTACTGTCATCGCGCACGATCTGCCCTAGCCGCTGCACGCCAAGCACCAGGAACGGAATAAACACCACCCACCAGCCCAACGCCCAGAACGGCGGCAAAAAGCCCTCCATGATATGCATCGACATGGCCGGCACCGGCACACAGAGCAACCCGGCAGCCAGCGGCAAGATGGCGCTGGCGCGCGCCACCGATCGAGGAATGTTCATGCCACCTCCTCGAGCAGGGTACTCGACCACTGCTTGTTGACCAGAATAGTGGAGAAATAGGGCAGCTCGACGTCGCTGCGCAGGCTGGCCAGCTCGCGGAAACACTGCTCGGAGGGCAGCGAGGCTTCGGCCATCAGCAGCGCATTGCCGAGCAGGCCATGGCGGGCGAGCAGCGCACGCACTAGCGGGAAGCGGCCATAGACCTTCATCAGCACCACGCAGTCGTGCTGGGCCAGGGCGCGGGACACCTCCTCCTCCGGCGCGGTACAGGAGACCACCGCCATGGTCTGCTGCTCCATCGCCAGCGGGAACACGGCGCGTGCGGCGATGCAGGCGAACGAGGTCACCCCCGGGATCACCTCGAGCGGAATCCGCCCCTGCAGACGGGCGAGCAGGAACACCCAGGTGCTGAACAGCATGGCATCGCCGAGGGTGATAAAGCCGACCTGATGGCCCGCCTCGACCTCGGTGCGGATCTCCTCGGCCACCTGATCCCACAGGCTCTCTTTCTCGTCGGCATGGGTGCTCATCGGAAAGTGGCGCTCGCGCACCTCGACCTGCGGCCCCAGATACTCGCGCACGATGGAGAGCGCCAGACTATCGCCCCCGCGCCGGCCGGCCGGTGCATAGAGGATGTCGAGCTGGCCAAGCAGACGGGCGGCACGCACCGTGATCAGATCGCTACTGCCCGGGCCGGTGCCCATGGCGTAAAGTTTGCCTTGCCGGTTGGTAGACTGTGTCATGCCGCCTCCTCGTTTTGCGTCAGCACCACCGTCAGGTGGTCGACAAACATCTGTTGCACTTGCGGGTTCTCCCCCAGCCCCTGTAGCCAGCAGTCGACAGTTATGCCCTCCTGCTGCAGACAGGTTTTCCATGAATCCGGCTCGTCGGAGGCCATGTCATTGATCGCATGGTCGCCAGCGACCAGCATCAGCGGCATCAGGTGGACATGGCGAATGCCCTCACGCTTGAGCCGGGCAATCACGGTATTCAGCTCGGGGTAGCTCTCCACCGCGCCGACCATCGCCGGAATGTGCCGGGTCATCAGCATATGGTCGAGACAGGCATAGGCGGCAAACGCATGGTGGGTAGCGCCGTGGCCCATAAACACCACCCGCTCGTTGGGGGCCAGCGCCGGCATCTGGCTCAGCAGGGCGTCAATCAGCTGTTCAAAATCCTCATGGCTACTGAGCAGCGGCAACCCTAGCTGCAACTGCAGAAAGCGCGGGCGGAACAGCTCGACCTGGGTGACCACCTTCTCGTATTCGTCACCGTTGATGATGTGCAGCGACTGCACCAGCACATCCTGATAACCGGCCTCGGCCAGCCGTTGCAGCGCCAGTTGCGGGTTATCAATCTGCAGGCCGTCGCGACGCGCCAGCTTGCGGATAATCATCTCCGAGGTGAAGGCGCGGTAGAGGTCGCGGTCCGGAAAAGCGGCCGCCAGCTGCTGCTCGCAGGCGTCGATATTTTTGCGACAAGTCTCGGCATAACTGGTGCCGAAGCTGATCACCAACAGGGCTTTTTTCATCACAGTTCCTCCCATGCCTGCAAGCAGGCCTTGAATTCCTCGGCACTGGCGATCACCTCGCCATACGCCTCGTCCGCCGCCGGTAGCGGGCGACGGATCACAATGCACGGCAAGCCAAGCGCCAACGCCGGTCGGATCTTCTCCTGATAGCCGCCGGCGGCACCGGACTCCTTGGTGATCACCACATCGGCGGCGCACTGGCGATAGATCGCCGCATTAAGCGCGGCATCGAACGGCCCTTTCATGGCGATCAGGGTGTCGACACCAAAGCCGAGCGCCTCGCACTCGCGCAAGACGTCGGCGGTGGGCAGCACGCGGGCGATCAGCGTCTTGTCCGGCAGGGACGCGCGATAGTGCGCCAAATCCTTGCTGCCGGTGGTCAGCAGCACACGGGTGCCCAACGTCCGGGCTGCGCGGCAAGCCGCGGCGGTATCCGCCACCTTGATCAGCAAGGGATCGTGCAGCGCATCCAGCTCGCTCGGCCGCTCATAACGCAGCAGCCCGATCTGTAGCGTGCGACAGGCGGTGCGGATATGGCTGCGCAGCCGGGCGGCGTACGGATGGGCCGCATCGATCACCCGGCGGACCTGCCGCGCTTGCAGCCATGCTGTCATCTGTGCAGCATCCAGCCGGCCGACATGGATATCGCCCAGTAACGCGCCGGCGACCTCCTTGCCGGTATCGGTCGCCACCGACAGGCTGTACGATAAGCCGTGCGCCTCGAGCAGGCTGCACAGTTGCCGCGCCTCGCTGGTGCCGCCGAAGACGTGGATGCCACCCTGACTCATACTTCGTACCCGCGCGGGGTGATCATCAGTCCGTCCGCCACATAGGTGGCCTGGTTGCCGACAATCACCAGACTGGTCATATCCACCGGCTCGAAATCCATCTCGCCGAGCGTGGTCAGCCATTTCTCCTGCTTTTTGCGGCCAGCGGATTTCACCACCCCGACTGGGGTGGTCGCCGCCTTGTACGGCGCCATCAGCTCGAAGGCGCGCGCCAGATGCTCGGCACGGCCATGGCTGCGCGGGTTGTAGAAGCAGATGACAAAATCGGCCTGCGCAGCGGCGATGATGCGCTTTTCGATCACCGGCCACGGCGTCAGCAGATCACTCAGGCTGATATGGCAGAAGTCGTGCATCAGCGGTGCGCCAAGCAGCGCGGCAGCGGCGATACTGGCGGTCATCCCCGGGATCAGCCGCACTTCGACATCCAGCTGCTGCTTGGTGACCAGCTCAAGGATCAGCCCGGCCATGCCGTAAATCCCGGCATCGCCGCTGCTGATCAGCGCCACCTTGCGACCGCTCATTGCCAGCTCGAGGGCGGTCTGGCAGCGCTCGATCTCCTTGCACATGCCGGTCTTGATCACCTCCTTGTCGCCGGTCAGCCCTTTGACCAGGTGGGTGTAGGTCTTGTAGCCGACAATCACCTCGGCATCCTGCAGCGCCTCCAGCGCCTCTCCGGTCATGGTGGCCTGACTGCCCGGACCAATACCAATCACATACAACATCAGCGGGTTACTCCTAAGGTAATGGTCACGCCCTGCTGGCGCAGCGGTTCACCGACCAGGTGACCGTCGCTCATCAGCCAGGCGACCGGTTGCGACACCGAGCCGACGCCCAGGGTCTGGCGGACAAAGTCCGAAACAGGGAAACGGTGCTCGTGCGCTTGCAACTCGCTGACCGTAAACAGGTTAAATGGCACGCGGCAGCAGGCCGACAGGTGCTGCAGCGCCGGCTCGTCGTGTTTGATCTCGACACTGCCGATCGCCTTGAGCGCCAGCGGATCGAACTGGTATTTCTGCAACTGGCGGGTAAGCAGATCGATCAGCAGTTGGAACGAGGTAGCGCGCCGGCAGCCGATGCCGGCCACCACGCAGCGCGGTACCAGTTTGAACACCGGCAGCGGCAGCTCGGGCAACTGATGACGCACGCTGACGCAAACCAGTGCCTGTAGCCCCGGTGGCAGATCATCCAGCGCGGCCACCGGCACAAAACCACGGCTATCGACGCTCTCCACCGGCCAGCGCGCCCCCGCCTCGGGCAGCGAGCCGTGATCCCAGAACAGACCGACCGGCTGATCGCTGACCAGCATATGGTTGATGCGTTTCACCGCGGCGCGAAAATCGTGCATGTCGGCATCCAGCTGCACCGCGAGGGTATCCAGCGCCGCCAGCTGGTTGACGTCGGTGGCGGTGGTGATCACCGGATCGGCGCCGAGTACCCCTGCCAGATAACGGGTCAGCGCATTGGCGCCGCCGACATGGCCGGAGAGCAGGCTGATCACATGCTGGCCGCGCTCGTCGATCACCACCACCGCCGGGTCGGTGAGTTTGTCGTGCAGCAACGGAGCGATGACGCGCACCGTGAGTCCGGTGGCACCAATCACGATCAGCGCGCTGTAGCAGCCAAATGCCTCGGCCACCGTCTGCGCGAAGCTGCCACGGAACGGTTCGAAGCCTTCCTCAAGCAGCTTCTCGCTACAAAAACAGGTCAACGGCAGATGTGCGCGTAACTGTCTGGCCAACCGGACGCCGCCCGGGGTCAGACAGAACAGCGCGATCGACTCAGGCTTGACGGTATTCATGGCTAAACCCTGCGTCATACAGCTTCGAGTAGTGGTACTCGTCACCGAGGAAGGCACCGACCAGAATCAGCGCGGTCTTGCGGATCCCGGCATCGGTCACCTGGCCTGCAATCGTGGTCAGGGTGCCGCGCACCACCTGGCAATCCGGCCAGGTGGCCTTGTAAACCACCGCCACCGGCGTATCGACCGGATAACCGCCGGCACACAACCGCTCGACCACCTCGCCAATCTCCTGAACCGACAGGAAGATCGCCATCGAGGTGCGATGGGCGGCGAACGCCTCCAGCGATTCGCGATCCGGCACCGGGGTGCGGCCGGAGACGCGGGTGATCACCAGACTCTGCGCCACCTCGGGCACTGTGTACTCCGCCCCCAGCACCGAGGCGGCACCGAGGAACGAGCTGACACCGGGAATCGAGCTAAAACCGATACCGAGCTTGGCCAGCTCCTCGCCCTGCTCGCGGATCGAGCCGTACAGCGACAGATCGCCGGTCTGCAGGCGCACCACCAGCTGGCCGGCGGCAACACCGCTGGCCATCAAGTCGATGATTTGTCCCAGATTGAGCTCGGCACTGTCATGACAGGCGGCGCCCGGCTTGCAGTAGTCGAGCAGCACGGTGTTGATCAGCGAGCCGGCATAGATCACCACATCGGCCTGTTGCAGGATCCGGTAGCCCTTGAGGGTGATCAGCTCCGGATCACCCGGGCCGGCGCCGACGAAATAGACCAGTGACGGATCAAAGTGCGCGGTCATCGGAAGTCTCCTTACGGCAGGAAATGACAAAAACGGGGTTGTTGGGGCGGAAGTAGTAACCGCTGCCCAGACCGGTGAGTTGGGAAATCTGTAACTGGGTGCAATCGAGTTCGGCGACCGGCGCGGCGCGCAGCAGTTCAAGCGCACGGGTGACGTTATCCAGCAGGATAAAACTGAGCACCAGACGCCCGCCGGCCGGCAGATGGTGCAGCGACCAGTCGATGAGTTCCGCCAGATTGCCGCCACTGCCACCGATAAAGATCGCATCCGGCCTCACCGGCTGATCACCGGCAGCGGACCGGTCACCAGGTGACTGCTCACCAAGTGACAGTTCACAAGGCGCGATGGCATCAACGATCCGCACCTGTT
>JAYROM010000043.1:0-14120 GCA_041911695.1 Aeromonadaceae bacterium | reverse complement strand
GGACTCAGAATACTTTTTTCTGAAAATCAAGGCGGCCTTCCCCGGAAAGCCGCGATGAACCTAAAAAAACGGAGGCATAGTGCCTCCGTTGTCGGGGAAGAGGGCGTGTGCCGTGTTAGCTGATGCGCGAGCCCCACAGATCGTACTCGTCTGCGTGCTCAATCTGCACCCGCACCAGATCACCCGGCTTGAGGCCGGTTTCACCATTCAGGTAGATCACACCGTCAATCTCCGGGGCATCGCCCGGGGTGCGGCCAATCGCCCCTTCTTCATCCACTTCATCGATCAGTACCCACTGGGTCTGGCCAATTTTCTGCGCCAGTTTGCGGGTGGAGATCTGCTGCTGCAGCTCCATAAAGCGCACGAAGCGTTCTTCCTTGACCTCTTCCGGTACCGGATCCGGCAGCTCGTTGGCCTTGGCGCCATCGACCGGGCTGTACTTGAAGCAGCCGACACGGTCCAGCTCTGCCGCCGCGATAAAGTCGAGCAGCATCTGGAAGTCCTCTTCGGTTTCACCCGGGAAGCCGACGATAAAGGTCGAGCGCAGGGTGATATCCGGACAGACCGCGCGCCAGCTACGAATGCGCTCCAGCGTGCGTTCGACCGACCCCGGGCGCTTCATCAGCTTGAGGATGCGCGGGCTGGCATGCTGCAGCGGGATGTCCAGATAAGGCAGCACCTTGCCGGCCGCCATCAGCGGAATCACATCATCCACATGCGGATACGGATAGACGTAATGCAGGCGCACCCAAATATCCAGCTTGCCCAGCTCCTCGCACAGCGCCAGCATGCTGGTCTTCACCGGGGCACCGTCATAGAAGCCGGTACGGTGCTTGACGTCAGCGCCATAGGCCGAGGTGTCTTGTGAAATCACCAGCAGCTCTTTGACACCGGCCTCTTTCAGACGCTTGGCCTCGGCCAGCACTTCACCGATCGGACGGCTCACCAGATCACCGCGCAGCGACGGAATGATGCAGAAGGTGCAGCGATGGTCGCAGCCTTCGGATATCTTCAGATAGGCATAGTGACGCGGGGTGAGCTTGACGCCCTGCGCCGGCACCAGGCTGGTGAACGGATTGTGGGTTGGCTTCGGTACATAGCGGTGCACATGCTCCAGCACCTGCTCGTAGGCGTGCGGCCCGCTGATCTCCAGTACCTTGGGGTGAATGGCGCGGATCTGATCTTCCTTGGCACCCAGACAACCGGTGACGATCACCTTGCCGTTCTCTTCCAGCGCTTCGCCAATCGCTTCCAGCGACTCCTGCACCGCGCTGTCGATAAAACCGCAGGTGTTGACGATCACCAGCTCGGCGTTGTCGTAGCGGTTGACCACCTCGTAGCCTTCAGTGCGCAGCTGGGTCAGGATGCGTTCGGAATCGACGAGATTCTTCGGGCAACCCAGAGAAACAAAACCAATACGGGCCGCGCCCGGGGCGGTCTGGGTCGGCGCAGCAGGCTGGTTGTCGAGCATCTGCCCCAACGTGGTGGTGGCGCAGGAACTGGCGGCGTTCGGGTCGAAGGTGTTTACGGTCATAGGTGTCGCAGGCTAGAGATGTAAAAAAGATGGCGGATTATACCTGATGGGGGGCAAAGGGGAAGGATGTGTTTGGTCATTGTTTAAGCACCCATAGTGCGTAGGGGCATGTGGCGGCGGCGCACCAGATCGCCGGTCTTACGCGTAGTCAGGTCGTCGGGTAGGTTGGGCTGAGCTGGCGAAGCCCAACGTTTACCGCGGGAGTTTATATATTGTCCTCTGATGGTGATTATTTGAGTTTGCAATGTTTTCAGAATTTATTTATATAAGGCGCGCGGCTTTATGCGCGTCCCAGTGAGCGAAGCGAATGACTTAAACTATTTGTTAGATTTTTTAATAGTACTGAGTATAATCGCCTTCCCAGTTTGCCATTTTTGCAAAGTGGTCTAAAACATTTTTACCAGACGTTAGTAATTCTTCGGTCCTTTTGGGGTCATCCCATCCCACAGCATCGTGCTTACCTCCATGGAACAGATTATTTCTAATTGCTTTTAGCAAACGGACCACAAGGCAAAGATCACTTTTACAATCAGCTCTACCTACGGGCCTCCACTCAAGTTCTAGGTTATCGCCAACAATTTGTCTATGTGGATTCAAATCTATAATTTTTTGAGAATCAGCACTGATAGTAAAAGAATCAGCATACTTCTCAACGAACTTATCCCAACCAGGTTCTGCATTGCTACCAGCCTCCTCTTTTTTTAAAAAATGATTCTCCTTGAGAGCAAATTCAAACCTTGAAAACCAATAAAAAAAGTCGAATGCTAAATTAGTTAGTTTATCATCAATTTCTTTTTTTCTCATAACTCACCTACAAATATAACATTTTTGTAGTGGTCAACAAAATCCGGACACTCTGTTAGACCGATTTTCAGCTTCAGCAGGTGGTATCCCACCATTGTGTTGGTGTGGACGCCGCCAGTTGTAGTAATCCATCAGGTAGTAGCTGATATCCCGTTTTGCATCCTGAAAACTCATGTATCCCGTTGCAGGGACCCACTCCGTTTTCAAGCTTCTGAACAGCCGCTCCATTGGGGCATTATCCCAGCAGTTACCCCGTCGACTCATGCTCTGGGTGATCCGGTAGCTCCATAACCGTTGTCGGAATTTACGACTGGCGTACTGGCTACCTTGGTCACTATGAAACAGGACATTGCCGGGACAGCCTCGTTGTTGATATGCCATGTCCAGGGCTTTAACAGTCAAGTCGGCATCAGGCTTATCTGACATTGACCAGCCAATGACCCGGCGACTATGAAGGTCGAGCACCACTGCCAGGTAATGCCAGCAACCGCCAGTCCAGATGTAGGTGATATCGCCGCACCACACCCGATCCGGTTGTTGCACATCAAATTCACGAGCCAGTAAGTTCGGGATGTCCGGCCGTTCAGACTTCGCGGTCTTATAGGCATGGCTCCCTGGTTGTTTTGATACCAGACCAGCTTCTTTCATCAAGCTACGTACCTTGAACCTGCCAATGTGGTGTCCCAGCTCACGCATCATCGACATCAAGGCTCGACTGCCAGCCGAACCCCGACTGTCCTTGAACAACCGTCGAACCTCGCTTCTCTGCTGTAACCGCTCACTGTTCACCATACGCTTGCGAACCAAGTAGTCGTAAAAGCACGAGGTAGACACACAGAATGCGGAGCAGACCAGTTCTGTCGGCTCTTGCTCTCTTAATTGGTCGATCAGCGCGTACGTTCGAGGTCGTCCGCCATCAAGAGAGCTGTAGCCTTTTTTAAAATGGCCTTTTCCCTTTCAAGCCGGTTAATACGGGCCTCCAGCTCCTGGATTTTTTGCTGTTCCGGCGTCAGGGCCTTACTGCTGGGAGTGCTACCGCCACGCTCCGCTTGGAGCTGAAGAACCCAGCGTCGCAGCACAGTTTGACCGACGGCAAGTGAACGGCTTGCCTCGGGGACTGAGTAGCCCTGATCGAGCACGAGGGATGCGGCTTCTAATTTGAACTCCGCAGTAAACGAACGACGCTGTCTTGTCATGGAACACCTCTTGTTACGGCGGCAACTTTACCACCTTAAATGGTGTCCGGGATGATTAGACCACTACAGTATGCTCACGGCTGATGTCTGTCTCAATGAGGTGCGTATGCTTACCTGGATGCGGGTTCCGTTCAGTGCGTTGTCTACCGAACAGCTGTATCAGTTGTTGAAGTTGCGGGTGGATGTCTTTGTGGTCGAGCAGCAGTGCCCCTATCCGGAGTTGGATAACAAGGATCTGGCGCCGGGCGTGCAGCATCTGTTGGGGTATCAGGATGACCAGTTGGTGGCCTGTGCGCGGTTACTGCCGCCTAGGGTGAGTTATCCCTCGGCCAGTATCGGCCGGGTCGCCACGCTCAAAACCGCACGCGGTGGCGGGTTAGGTCATCAGTTGCTGGCGCAGGCATTGGCGGCGTGCGCCGAGTTGTGGCCGGGGGAGGATATTGAAATCGGGGCCCAGCACTATCTGCTGGCGTATTACACCCGGCATGGCTTTCACCCAACCTCGGCGGTGTATCTGGAAGATGGGATCCCGCATGTGGATATGAAGTGGTCGCCGCCATCGCACTCAAGCGCGGTGGATGCGTAAACCCGGCTCAGTCGTGACCGGCTGAGCCGGGTGTGCCGAAGCGCTAACGCTTAACGGTCGTGGCCGCGGCCCGGGTTGTTGCCGCTATGAATGCTGCGGTTGTAGTGGTCTCGGTAGCGCTTGTCGATCTTCTGGCAACTGGTGCTGATCGAGGTATTGCCAATCTTGATATGGATACAGTTGCTCTGCCACCAACGGTACTCTTTTTCGTCCCATTTCTGCGGATGGTGTTTCGGCATGTGGTGGGCCTTGGGTGGCGGCGGTTTGTGATGCGGCTGTTTATGATCTGGCCCCGGGCCAGCCATGCTGGCGGATGAGAAGGCCAAGGCGGCAAGGAACATCAATAGGGTGGCTTTCATTCTGCTCTCGTCTGGTAACTGAACGAAGTGACAGGAGTATAGCCGAACTGCCTGCCAGCAACCCGAATCGAAACTGAACACTGCGGCACGAAGCCCGGGCCGCGTGGGTCATCAACACAAAAACAGCAGGGCGCTCATCAAGTTGAAGGTGCAGGCGATTGACCGCATCCTGGCTTCGAGTCCGGGTGGCATAGCCTGATCAACCCCTTTGCTGATACGCCAGTACCAGCCGGTCGAGAAAACCGAACAGCATGGCATTCATCTCGCTAAAGTCTTGCTGGCGCAGTACATCCGGTTGCTGGACAAAGCGGCGCTCAGTGAGCTGCGGGAAGGCGTGCGCTTCGGCGGCGATCAGCCCTTCGATCACCTCTGGAGTAAACTCCATATGACATTGGAAACCGTAAGCCAGCGGGGCGTACTCGACGATCTGGCGCGGGCAGCCGGCGCTATAGGCCAGAATACGGGCATCGGGCGTGAGCCCGGGCATGTCGTTGTGCCAGTGTCCGACCGCGAGCTGTTCACCGAAGTGGGCCAATAGCGGATGGAGACGGCCGGCCTCGGTCAGGGTGATCGGGAATTTACCGATCTCCTTCTCCGGGCTGTGGCCATGCGCGGCACCCAAGGCTTCGCCCATCAACTGCGAGCCGAGACAGACACCGACCACCGCCTTGCCGGCAGTGATGCACCGAGCAATCAACTGCTGCTCGGCTGCCGCATCAAAATGCGGGCAGTCCGCGGTGGTGGTGGCGGGGGATTGCGGGCCGCCCATGACGATCAGCAGATCGATGTCGGCAGCCGAAGGGGGCAGTGGCTCGCCCAGATAAACCCGCGAGTAACCCGCTTGATAGCCGCGTGCGGCCACCCACTGTTCATAAGCACCGGGCGCCTCAAAGGCTTCATGTACGACAAAGTGCACCTGCATGTTATCTAGACCTCGATGGGCAGTGAGCCAGAAATGTATGGACGGCTATCAACCTAGCAATAAGTTGACGGTGTAGAAAGCCCTTGTTGGCGGGCTTGGCCAAGCGCTCGTGCATCTGGTTGGTCAGTGACCGGTCGCGGCAGCCAGCGGGGGCAACACGGCGTTGCGTTGGGCAGGGTTAATCATGATTGGTTGATACGGGATTGAAGGTTGCCGTGCCAGTCTATCTGCATCCGGAGGCTGGCCTGATACAGGTTGATAAGCCCCGCTTTTACATCGAAATAGGATGCGGATATGAAGGTTAAGTCAGGTGTTGCAGTGGCCGTGCTGGCCAGTTTGATCGGTTTTTCTTCTCTGGCAGTCGCCAGCAGCGTGGATCAGCTGCAGGATCTGGTCAACCGCGATGCCGGTTGGGCCAAGCAGCAGTTGTCTCGTCGCGGTTTTGCCAAACGCGCGGTGTCGCATGGTGAGCATGCGCAGTACTGGTGGAGTGAACGTGATCAGCTGTGTGTACGGGTGGCGTTCGAGGGCAATGTGGCGAGCATTGACCGGGTATCGCACGACGAATGTAATGTTAGCGGCTCGGAAGAGGGTGGCTGGCGCCAGAACAATAGCTGGAACAACCGTTATCGCGACGATGATCGGGACGATAATCGCTATGACCGTCAGGACGATAACCAGTTCCGTTATGGTCGTCATCAGCACGGTTTTGCGAACCGTTATGACAGCAATCGTTATGACAGCAACCGTTATGACAGCAACCGTTATGACAATCACCGTGATGACGACAATGACGGTATCAGCGAAGCGCAGATGTCCCGTTACTGTCAGGGTGAGGCGGCCTCGCGTTTCCATCAGAGCCCGCGAGATATCACCACTGACTCCGCAGAGCGCAGCGGCAATGGCTATGAGGTCAATGGCAAATATCCGCAGCAGGGCTTCGATATTACCTTCAGTTGCAGCTTTAGCCATGATGGCCAGTTCCGTGGCGTGCGCCGCACCAACTGATCCAGCTTGGCCATTAGATGTGGCTGTCATAAAAAAACGGAACCCTGCGGTTCCGTTTTTTTTTGCCCGGCAACGGGATGTCAGTGACGCTCAGGCGTCAGTGCATCAAGCTGCGAAGTTAGCGGCAACAAAGTCCCAGTTGACCAGGGCCCAGAAGGCTTCCAGGTACTTCGGACGCAGGTTGCGGTAGTCGATGTAGTAGGCGTGTTCCCAGACGTCGACGGTCAGCAGCGGGGTGACGCCATCGGTCAGCGGGCAGCCTGCGTTGGAGGTGTTGTGAATGGCCACGGTGCCATCCGCCTTCTTCACCAGCCAAGTCCAGCCAGAGCCGAAGTTGGTGACGGCAGACTTGGTGAAGGCTTCCTTGAACGCAGCGAAGGAGCCGAAAGCGGCATTGATGGCATCGGCCAGAGCGCCAGTCGGTTCGCCACCGGCGTTCGGGGCCAGGCCGTTCCAGAAGAAGGTGTGGTTCCAAATCTGCGCCGCGTTGTTGAAGATACCGCCGGAGGAGGTACGGATGATCTCTTCCAGGCTCTTGCCTTCAAACTCGGTACCCGGTACCAGGTTGTTCAGGTTGACCACATAGGTGTTGTGGTGCTTGCCGTAGTGATACTCCAGGGTTTCCTGAGAGAAGTGCGGTTCCAGAGCATTCTTTTCGTAAGGCAGTGCCGGCAGTTCAAACGCCATAATTCGACTCTCCAATCTGGTGATACGGCTCTTTACGAGACCATTTTTGTACTGAAACGCGGTATCAACCGCGTGGTGATTTGATTTATAGCAAACTTTTCGGCATAAACGCTACCATCAAATACATCATTTTTAACAAGCTGGTTACGATGCCATCACAGCCAGCCGGTAGCGGGCCGGCTTGGGGATTGAGCTGGCGTAACATTGTTGTACAATCCGCACATCTTCATGACCCGAGGTTAGAATGGATACCATTGAGAAAATCAAACAGCAGATCGCCGAAAACCCTATCCTGCTGTATATGAAGGGCTCGCCCAAGCTGCCGAGCTGCGGTTTCTCCGCCCAGGCCTCCCAGGCGCTGATGGCCTGTGGCGAACAGTTTGCCTATGTCGATATCCTGCAGAATCCGGACATCCGTGCCGAGTTGCCCAAGTACGCCAACTGGCCAACCTTCCCGCAACTGTGGGTGGAAGGTGAGCTGATCGGTGGCTGTGACATCATGCTGGAGATGTTCCAGCAGGGCGAACTGCAACCGCTGATTAAAGAAGCTGCTGCGCGCCACAAGCCGGCTGCCGTATAAGCGAGTGGTACCAAGCGACCATGAAAAAGGGCTACCAGATGGGTAGCCCTTTTTGCTGCGCGAGGGGTCGGATTACAGCACCATGCTGGCAATCCAGCCAAACACCAGCAGCGGAATGTTGTAGTGGATAAAGGTTGGTACCACGCTGTCCCAGATATGGTCATGCTGACCATCGGCATTCAAACCGGAGGTCGGGCCGAGGGTGGAGTCTGAGGCGGGTGAACCGGCATCGCCCAGTGCCCCGGCGGTACCGACGATAGCAATGGTCGCCAGCGGCGAGAAACCCAGATGCAGGCACAGCGGCACATAGATGCCGGCAATGATCGGCACGGTGGAAAACGACGAGCCGATGCCCATGGTGACCAGCAGGCCAACCAGCAGCATGGCGAACGACGCCAGCCCCTTATGACCGCCCAGTGATTGGCCGACCGCCTGCACCAAGGTATCGACGCCGTGGGTGGCATTCATCACTGCCGAGAAGCCAGAGGCGCTGATCATGATAAAGCCGATCAGCGACATCATCTTTACCCCTTGGGTGAAGGCGTCCTGACTTTCGTTAAAGCGGATGACGCCGCCCAGGGTAAAGATCAGGAAACCGGCCAGCGCGCCGATGATGATCGAGTCGGTATAGAGTTGCAGCCCGAGTGCACTGACAATCGCCACCAAGGCCACCCACAGGTGACGGGCGTCGAACTGGACGGTCTCCGGCTCGATGGCCAGGATCGGTGCCAGGTCATAGTCACGCGGCTTGCGATAAGTAAAGAAGGCCGTGATCAGCCCGAGCACCATACCGCCAACCGGAATGGCCATCGCCAGCGGCAACTGCGGACCACTGACCGCGACACCGCTCTTGATCAGGTTCTGCGCCAGGATGTCGTTTAAAAAGATCCCGCCAAAACCGACTGGCAGGATCATATAGGTGGCGGTCAGACCGAAGGTGATGACGCAAGCCACCAGTCGACGATCAAGGCGCATCTGTGCCATCACATGCAACAGCGGCGGCACCAGGATCGGAATAAAGGCGATATGCACCGGGATCAGGTTCTGCGAGCTGATACTGACCAGCAGCAAGGCACCGAGCAGCAGCGCCTTGACCCAACGCAGCTGGCTGGGGTTGGCTTCGCCCCCCAACTGGCTGATGACCTTATGTGCCAGCAGATCGGTGATGCCGGAGCGCGAGATGGCGACGGCAAAGGCGCCGAGCATGGCATAGGAGAGGGCAATGGTCGCCCCACCACCCAGACCGCCAGTGAAGGCCTGCAGGGTGTCAGTCAGGGAGAGCCCGCCGACCAGTCCACCGACAACGGCGCTCACGGCGAGGGATACAACAACGTTCATGCGCAGCAGACTGAGCAACAGCATCAGCCCGACGGCGACGATAACAGGATTGGTCATGGATTACGTCCGGTGTAGTCGTCAAACAGGACCGCACATTCTGCTTAAAAACGACACGAAGTCCATAAAAAACGCCTCAACAAGAGGCGTTTTTTTTACAAACTCATCTGATGCCGCCGGGCGTCGATTATTCGTCGCCCAGACCATCGCTGTCTGCCGGCGGCCAGCCACCGAGCGATTTCCAGCGGTTGACGATATAGCAGAACAGCTCGGCGGTGCGCTGGGTATCGTACAGCGCCGAGTGGGCCTCCTTGCCGTCAAACGGGATGCCTGCGGTCTGGCAGGCCTTGGCCAGCACGGTCTGACCCAGGGCCAGACCGGCCAGGGTGGCGGTATCAAAAGTGGCAAACGGATGGAACGGATTACGCTTGAGCCCGGCGCGCTCCGCCGCGTTCATCAGGAAGCCGTGGTCAAACGCGGCGTTGTGGGCCACCACAATGGCACGATGACAGTCGGTCTCTTTGAGTCCCTTGCGTAATCCCTTGAAAATGGCGCCCAGCGCCTCCTTTTCCGACACCGCCCCGCGCAACGGGTTGAACGGATCAATACCGTTGAACTCAATGGCGGCCTTCTCGATGTTGGCGCCTTCAAACGGCTCAACATGGAAATGGAACGTCTCGTCGATATGCATCCAGCCATCGTCGTCCATGGTCAGGGTGCAGGCGGCGATCTCCAGCAAGGCGTCGGTACGGGCGTTGAACCCGGCGGTTTCTACATCTATGACAACCGGGAAATAGCCACGAAAGCGGCGTTTCAGCGGGTGTACCGGGGTATTTTCACTCATCCGTTTACTCAATCAGATTTACTACAAACGGGCCTTACGGCTCCATGATGTCCTGGGTGCTGATCCAGCCCAGGCGCTCGAATACTTCAAACAGCAGGCTGACCACGATGGAGAGCAGGGTGGCCAGTGCCATGCCCTTCAGGCTGACGGTGCCGAGGTCCAGGTGGGCGCCAGACAGGCCAACCACCAGTACGATCGAGGTCAGGATCAGGTTTTTCGGCTTGCTGTAGTCTACCTTGGACTCGACCAACATGCGTACCCCGGAGGCGGCAATCACCCCGAACAGCAGCAGCGAGACGCCGCCCATCACCGGTACCGGGATGGTGCGCACCAGCGCGGTAAACTGGCCGAGGAACGCCAGCAGCACTGACAGCACCGCCGCACCGCCAATTACCCAGACGCTATACACGCGGGTAATTGCCATCACGCCGATGTTCTCGCCGTAGGTGGTGGTCGGTACTGAACCGAAGAAGCCGGACAGGGTAGTGGAGATCCCGTCGCCCATCAATGAGCGGTGCATGCCCGGATCCTTGAGCAGCGGACGGTCAACAATGCGTTCGGTGACGATAAAGTGGCCGATATGTTCGGCAATCACCACAAAGGCGGCCGGCAGGATGGTGATGATGGCGGCGATATCAAACTGCGGCTTGTAGAAGGTCGGCACCTGGAAGAATTGGGCGGTGGCCACGGCACTGTAGTCCACCTTGCCGAGCAGGGTGGCAATCACATAGCCGACGATGATGGCAATCAGGATCGGGATAACGGCCAGGAAGCCGCGGAACAGTACCGAGCCGAACACGACCACGGCAAAGGTACTCATCGAAATGATCAGGGTGGACGGGTCGAGTGTCTTGGCGGTCAGACCGGCCATGTCGGCGGCGACCGGTGCCAGTTCCAGACCGATGATGGCGACAATGGCGCCCATCGCGGCTGGCGGGAACACCACCTGGATCCACTGGTAACCGAACATTTTGATCAGGCTGGCGACCGCCATGAACAGCAGGCCGGAAGCGATAAAGCCCCCCAGGGCGACTTCGTAATGGTTACCGGCGAGCACGGCAAACACCGGCGACAGGAATGCGAAGCTGGAGCCAAGATAGGCCGGGACTTTGCCCTGGCACAGGAACAGGTAAATCAGCGTACCGATACCGTTAAACAGCAGGACGGTCCCGACATCCACCTTGAACAGCATCGGCACCAGCACCGAGGCGCCAAACATAGCAAAAAGGTGTTGGAAACTCAGGGGGATACACTCATGTAGCGGCGGGCGTTCTTCGATCTGGATGATACGTTTGCGCATGGGATTTCTCCTTTTCCCGGTTTGTTATTCTCTGCGAAAGGGCATGACCTGTCTTATCCGGGTGGAAAGACGGCGTATTATGTCAGAAGACGCATCAATTGCCCATGCGCTGACGATGCCTGATTTTTGTACAATCCCACATTTACGCTAAAGCTATAGGAGAGTCGGCCGATAGACAGGGTGCTGAAGAAGGAGAGTGCCGTGAAGTCTGGCTATGTCATTGCAATGTGGTTATCTGGCTGCCTGGTCGCCCCGCTGGCGTCTGCGGCAACGCTGGAATATGCAGCGTCGCTTGACCAGTCGGTTTGGCGACTGACCGCTGACTCGCCTGTCGAATGCCGACTGGAACACTTTATTCCGGGCTATGGGAGCGGTGCCTTCGTCAGTCGCGCCGGTAAACAGATCAACCTTGATTTTGAGTTGCGCCCCCTCCGCCCGAATGCACAAATCCAGACGGTCACCCTGCGCTCGATTCCGCCAACCTGGCGGCCGGGGATGAGTGAAACCAGCCTGAGTACTATCCGTTTCTACAAGCAGTTTGACGGTCTGGTACAGGGCCAGACTGCCTGGACCATGATGGGTGAGCTGGAGCAGGGGCGCTATCAGGCCTTTATGTTCCGCGACTGGTATCACCGTGGGCAGAGTGTGCAGGTGTCAGTGTCATCGGTGGGCTTCTATGCCCGCTATCAATCTTTTCTGATGTGCCTGCAGGGGCTATTGCCCTATACCTTCGAGGATATCGCCTTTACCGCGTTGACCTATGAGAAGAACAGTGACCAGTTGACCCCTTATTCACAACGTCGGCTGGAAATGATTGCCCAGTTCCTCAAGGCCGACCGTGGCATCGACATGCTGGTGATCAACGCCTATACCGATAGCCTCGGCGCGCGTTGGCCGAACCAGAAACTCTCGGAAAAGCGGGCGGCAGCGATCAGCCAGTATTTCACCGATATGGGGATTGCCCCATCTCGCATCGAAGTGCAGGGGCATGGCGAGAAACAGCATATCGCCAGCAATGAGACCGAAGCCGGGCGTGCTGCCAACCGCCGCGTGGTGATCTCGATGTCGCGTTCATTGCCGGTATTTGAACGGCGCGGACTGGATGTCGGGGATCCGATCTTTACCGGTGACCCTGCCGCCGCGACCACCCAGGTCGCCGCGCCTGCCGCACAACCTGCGGCCACGCCGGCGATCGTCAATGGTACAAGTGGCCAACCTGCCGTGGCAGCCAAGGCGGCTGCAGTGGTCGCCAAACCTGCGGCCACCCCGGCGGTGGTCAGCAAACCCGGGGCGGCTAAACCCCCGGTGACGCCGGCTAAACCCTAAACACCGCGGACCCAGCAGGCGAAAGCATGCCGCCGTAGGCGATAAGGACTCATACATCCGAAATAACAAGGGCTACTCTCTGGTAGCCCTTTGTTCGATTCAGCGATGGTCAAGGTTTAGACCGTCGTGCCCAGCCCCTGGCCGGCATGCTTTTTGTTGATCAGCTCAATCTTGTAGCCATCCGGATCGACCACGAAGGCAATCTCGGTGGTGCCACCCTTGACCGGACCCGGTTCGCGGGTGATGGTGCCGCCGGCAGCACGGATCGCTTCGCAGGTGGCGTAGATATCGTTGGCCTCCAGCGCAATATGACCAAATGCACTGCCGATCTCGTATTCACTGACTCCCCAGTTATAGGTCAGCTCGATCACCGCTTCCTCAGCCTCATCACCATAGCCGACAAATGCCAGGGTGTACTTGTATTCGGCGTTCTCGCTCTGGCGCAGCAACTTCATGCCCAGAATGCGGGTATAGAAATCAATCGAACGTTGCAAATCACCGACTCGTAACATGGTGTGCAGAATACGCATCAGAACACTCCTTCCATCTTGAACAATAAATAGCCTGATTAATCGATAGCCCGAAGGGGCGGTGAGTGTCGGTTAGCTTAACACTGCCGTTTACCCGCCGGACAGGTTCAATTGGCCTTAACCGGTGAGGCAGGCCGGGTCAAAGACATACTCTCCACGTAACCAGGCGAGGATTTCGCCCACCGCCGGGTGGCTGGCCCACGGCTGATAACGGGCCAGCAGCGCCGTGACCTCCTCGGCAGACAGATTCCGCAGCCCGCGATCGGCGAACAGTGGCAGATCGGCCTCGAGTTGAGCAGCTAGCGCATCCCCCAACAGGTTGCGTGCCGCTTGACGCCAACTGACTTCGGCATCGTAGTCATCGCCTTGTGCATAGCTGTCGGTCAGCGTGGCCAGCGGTAACTGGCTGAGCCACGGCTGCTTCATCGGGTTGACCGCATGGCCGGCCAGTGCGTCGGCCAGCCGCGCCGGACGGTCGGTAAAACCGCGCAGATAGAGATAGTCACTGGCTTTGCGGCCATCATTGACCGGATAGTTGTCCCACAGGAAAGGCTTACGCCCCAGCGTCTCGCTGACCCACTGCAGATGGTCGGATGGATAGTCGGTGGAGCACACCTTAGGGCCGGTCCAGAACAGATCAAAGCGACTATCGAGTCCTTGTGCGAGGGTCTGCCAGTAGCCGTCCGGCATGGCACCAAACACCTTCTCCAGGATCGGGTCGGTGGAGTAGAAACTGGGGCAGAACACCAGGCGTGGCGCGCGGGTCCAGCCGGCGATATCGTGGGCGATAGCGACCTGCAAGGCCGCCAGATCCGGGGTGTCGCTTGGCATGTCATCGAATAACACGGCGAAGATATCCGGTTGCAGACGCGCCTCGATCTCGGCGACCCGCGCCTCTAGTCGTGGGCGTTGGACGGCATAGTCATGGTGGGCACCCAGCGGGGTCAGGCCGATGCCGAAAGCCACCTCCTGCGCACGATACACGGCACGCAGCTGTTCTAGCTGTTGCCACTGCGCATCATCCCAGCTTTGCCACCAGTGACGGCGCAGACAGGCGTCATCCTTGGGGGCATAGAGATAGAAGCCATAACCATGGCGGGCAAGCCAGG
>JAYROM010000042.1:0-20623 GCA_041911695.1 Aeromonadaceae bacterium | reverse complement strand
CAATTGACTGTCCTGTTCCGGGTCAAGCAACAGGGCGGCGGTGCGTGCGGCCAGCGGGAACAGATCGTCGGCAAAACGGGGCTGCCAACTACGATATTCGAGGGTCAGCACCCCCCAGGGTTGACGATCTTGGCTGATCAGCGCATCAAGGCGGGCCAGAATGGCATCCTGTTGCAGGTACTGCTGGCTGGCCAGCATCGGTTGATGGCTGACATCGGAAAATCCCAGGGTTCCGCGGGCACGCAGCGCCTTGATGTAGCGTGGGTCCAGGATCTGCGCGGGGGGGAGTTCACCTTCGCCAAGTCGATAGACCGGCTCCAGGCGTTCACGCCCGATCCGCCATAACACCAGCCGGCCGCAACCGCTCAGATGGTAGAGCTGTTGTAATAGATGATGATTACGCCGTGCGCCGGGTGACAAACGCGCCAGCCGTTCCAGCTCCAGTTGTTCCAGGCCGGTCATGTTGGCGGCAGGGCCCAGCTGTTGGGGATAAGCCATGATCAGCCAGTCACCGGCGCGATCAGGGACCCACTCTAACCACCAACATAGCGTCCCCCGCGGTAGCGACAGTTGCCCGGGCAGGCCGCTGCGCTGTAGGGCAATAATGGCCTGTTGCTCGCTATCCGCTAGCTGAGTCAGCCAGGGTTGTTGTGGCAAGGGACATAAATCGGCGGGAATAGCTTGCCCGTCAGGACGTTGCAGGCGATCCTCGATAGGTGACCAGCGCAGCAGACAAAGGCGTTGCGTTTCGGCCAGGGCAGGGGATGTCACGACAGTCGGAACGCGCATGAATTGTTAGCACAATCATCAGGTTGACATGCTTTTAGCATACGCTTTATCCAACGCGCTGCAATGTCGAAATTGTATCGTAAATTAGATAATGCTAAAGTACTTGCCATAACCTGAGGAGGTAAGCATGACCAGGATCGTGATTGTAGGCGGGGTGGCGGGTGGTGCATCGGCAGCAGCCAGGGCTCGTCGATTGTCCGAGACAGCAGAAATCATCATGCTGGAGCGTGGTGAGTTCGTCTCGTTTGCCAATTGTGGCCTGCCTTACCATATCAGTGGCGACATCACGCAACGCGAGGCACTGTTGTTGCAGACGCCGGAGAGTTTCCGTCGCCGCTTCAATGTTGAGGTCCGAACCGGCCATGAGGTCACACGGATTGATCGTGCGGCGAAGACGGTGACGGTGACCCCGCTGGTTGGCGGCGAAACCTACACCCTGAGCTATGATCGTCTGTTGCTGAGTCCGGGCGCGGGGCCTGTGGTGCCCGCGATTACTGGGCTGCAGACCCCGCGCACCTTTACCTTGCGTAGCATCCCGGATATGGACCGCATTCTGGCCGCGATGGTGGCTTATAAACCCAAGACGGCAACGGTCGTGGGCGGCGGTTTCATTGGCCTGGAGATGGTCGAAGCGCTGCATCAGCGTGGGTTGAAAGTCTCGTTGCTTGAGCTCGCCGATCAGGTGATGACGCCGGTCGATGCCGAGATGGCCATGCCGGTACATCAGGAGCTGGTGGCCCATGGCGTGGATCTGCGTCTGCACACCGGCCTGACTGCGGTCACCACGTCGGCCAAGGGGCTGAGCTTGACCCTCTCTTCCGGTCAGATGCTGGAGACCGAGTTGCTGGTGATGGCAATTGGTGTGCGGCCAGAGACCCAACTGGCTGTGGCTGCGGGTTTGACGCTCGGCAGCAAGGGCGGGATCCTGGTGGATGAACAGATGCGCACCTCAGACCCGGATATTTTTGCGGTGGGTGATGCGGTCGAAACACCAGAATGGCTGACCGGCAAACCGGGTATTTGGCCTTTAGCCGGGCCGGCTAATCGTCAGGGCCGCCTGGCGGCGGACAATATGCTGGGGCGTCAGGTCAGTTATCAGCGCACGCAGGGCACCGCCATCTGCAAGGTGTTTTCGCTGGCAGTCGCCAGCACTGGGCTCAGTGAAAAACGGCTGCAGGCTCTTGGTTTGGCGTATGAAAAGGTCTATGTCCATCCGGCCAGTCATGCCAGCTATTATCCTGGGTCGAGTCCGGTTTCTCTCAAGTTATTGTTTGATCCGCATAATGGTCGGGTGTTAGGCGCCCAGGCCGTCGGCAAGGATGGGGTCGACAAGCGTATTGATGTGTTGTCGGTGGTGATGCGTGCCGGCATGACGGTGATGGATCTGGAAAACCTCGAGCTGACCTATGCCCCGCCGTTTGGTGCGGCCCGTGATGTGGTGAATCAGGCCGGGATGGTGGCCAGTAATGTGGTGCGTGGCGATGAGGCGATTTGCCATGTCGCCGATGTGCAGGCGATCACGGCGGACCAGCTGTTGCTGGATGTGCGTAATCCGGCAGAGTTGAAGAACATCGGTGCCATCCCCGGGGCAATCAATATCCCGGTCGACGAGTTGCGCCAGCGTTTGCAGGAGTTACCGCGCGACAAGGAGATCCTGGTGACTTGTCAGGTCGGGCTGCGTGGCCATGTTGCCTGCTGCATGCTGCGCCATGCCGGGTTCCGGGTACGCAATATGAGCGGCGGCTTCAAGACCTGGCAGATGGTGACGACGCAGTTCTAAACCGTCATCGGTCTGGCTCGTCAGGTGAGCCTTAAAGTCTCCCCGCCAGATGGCGGGGAGATGGTTGCCGATTGAAGTGCCTGTCTATCCAGGATGGACGGTGGCGTTGTCCGTCCGATATTCACGCTTCCGGGAGATCTTCGGGCAGATCAGCGGCGTAAGGGTCGGCTCCCATCATGGCCAGACGGGCGTGCTCGATAAAGCCAGGTACCGGTGACTTGAGTCCCCAGACGCTCAACTCGCCAGCCTCAAAGGCATGCCCCGGGAACGATTGATCGTCACAGCGGAAGTCGGCAATTTGGGCGCTGCCAAAATCCAGCGGATGCAATACCAAAATGGGGCGCAATGCCTGGAACAGATCGCGGGTGGCCTCGTTGCCCAGATTGACCGGCCGACGCTGCTCATCAAACAGCCAGTTGCCTTCACCCTGCATATTGTTGAAAAAACCACCTTGCTGTAACAACCCCTTGGCCAGACGGATAGCCTGGACCATCGGCAGTGCGGTCTGGCTACCTTTGAGCTTCCAGAACACCAGATTTTCAATCTCGGTCAACACCAATGCCTCTTGTGGCGGGAGCGGGGTCACCTTCTCCCACAACTTGGCGACGGCCGTCTGGATCTGCCAGGTAATATCGGCCAGATGTTCAATCGCCTGTTCCGCGGCCAGCGCGTTGTCTGAGAGCAGTTGGTTGATGGCGATAGCGGCCTGCAGCTCGCTGGTATTGGATGCATTAGGGCTGGAAGACATGGCACGACTCCTTGCAACAAAGGGAAAATGTGAGGTTGATCCGTTCAAATCAGGTCAGTCTTGTATACGAGTATAGTTATCCAGTAACCGCTGGTAACGGCCATCGAGCTTGATGTGGCGCATCGCAGCATTAAATTGATCCACAAAGGCGGATGACAGATGTTTGCGGCTGAGCATAAAGCTGGCGGGGGCCTGGTAAACCGGTTCATGGGTATGCCGAATGCGTGCTAATAAGCCCTGTTGGCTGAGATTCCAGGTGGTGGCGAGCCAGTCGCCCAGAAAGCCGTCAATGCGTCCCCGCTGCAGCTTGGTGTAGTTCTGTGTCTCACTCAGCATCTCATCCACCCCGGCATGATGGCGGATTTTTTCCACGGCCGGTCCATAGTAGAAATCCTTGGTCAGCCCCAATCTGAATCCTTGCTCGATCAAGGCGTCTAGCGAGAGGTCAAGCTCAGTTTTGTCGCCACTGGCCAGCCATAAATAGACTCGACTCGGGCTATAGGTGTCGGAGAACCAGGCGTAACGCGCCCGGTCATCAGTGTAATAAGCCTCCATGGCGATGTCGGCCTGCCCCTGTTCCATCTCCTGGAGCTGGCGTTTCCACGGGCGTTCGCGAAATACCACTTCGCAGCCCATCTCATGCACGACGGTGGTCAGTACCTCTACCGCAAACCCATGTAGATGACCATCTTTACCCTGGTAGTGATAGGGGGGCCAAGGGTCCCAACCGACCAGCAGCGGGGTTGGGCAGAGCGGATTGCTCGCCATGCTGGCAGAAGAGGTAAATAGCAGTATCAGCGCTACCATCAGGCGCATAAAAATTCCTGGCTCAGGCAGTCAGTCCCGTCCTCAGCATAGCAGGCACGTTGTGCGCTGTGCTGGGGCAAGATCTCGTTTCAATCGGCTATTAGTGGCGATCTGGCGTGCTGTTCAACGGAAAATCGGGCATTCCGGCAAACAGACTGACCATCCCCTCCGACCAGGCCTGGCGCAACTGACGGTAGAACGGGTCCTCTTCGGTCAGGCGATATTGTTGGTGGGCGTGCAGACTGTCATGCCGGTAGCACAACAGATCCAACGGCAGCCCGACCGACAGATTGCTGCGCAAGGTGGAGTCCATCGAAATCAGCGCACACTTGATGGCCTGATCAAGCGGGGTCTGATAGGTCAGGACGCGATCAATGATCGGTTTGCCATATTTGCTTTCGCCAATCTGGAAGTAGGGGGTATCCGGGGTCGCTTCAATAAAGTTGCCCTCCGGATAGATGCTGAACAGGCGCGCCGGTTGTTTGCCAATCTGACCGCCGATCAGCATGCTGCAACCAAAACTGATACTGCTCTGTTGAGGCCCACCATCGCGCTGGATCACCTCACGCACCGTGTTGCCGACCAGCAGGGCGGCATCATACAGGGTCGGGACGTTGAGCAGATGCGGCCCCTCCTGCTGACAGCGCTGACGCAGCAGGCTGATGACACTCTGAGTGGTCGCCAGATTGCCGGCGCTCTGCAGGACGATGACCCGCTCGCCCGCAGTCTCGAACAGATGCAGTTTACGGAAGGTGGCGATATGGTCGACACCGGCATTCGTGCGCGAGTCGGAGACAAAAACCAGGCCCTCGGCCAGGCGCATGGCGACGCAATAGGTCATGGAAGACCTGCTCCTCTTACTGTTGTTGCTGTTGCTGTTGCTCAGTGGTCAGACTCACTGCAGCATGCGCCTGCATGGCCTCATCACCGCCGCCGGTGCGCACACCGCGCACCGGGCAGGCATCCAGATAATCCATCCCGACCGCCAGCCGTAGGTGCTGGTGCGGTGTGGTGCACTGGTTGGTGACATCGACCGTATGCCAGCCATTGTCATACCAGACCTCAGCCCAGGCATGGGTGGCGACATGCTGTGAATCCTGAGTGTAAAGATATCCGCTGACATAACGGGCTGGCAAACCCAGCGTGCGACAGCAGGCCAGATAGACATGGGTATGGTCCTGACAGACCCCTTTGCCTAGCGCAAAGGCCTCGGCGGCAGTGTGCTGGCTGCTGGTCGCACCGGGAGAGTAGGGCATGCGCAGCAGCAGGGCTCGCATCATGGCTTCCAGCTGGCGGGCGGTGGTGGGTTGGCTGGTAAAGGTCAGCGCAAAGTCGCGGATCGCCTGATCCGCCCGGGTTAGCGGGGTGTGACGCAGGAAGATCAGCGGGGACAGTGTCTCGGCCTCTGCCGCTTCGTCATTCAGGATTTCGACCTTGCCGCGCGCCAGGATCTCGATCTCCTCATGCGGCTGCGCCAAGGTCAGGACGTGCAGGATATTGCCGTAGCCATCCACCGTGCAGGTGGCGGTTTCCGGCAATTGCAACTCCCAGTTGAGTACGCGCTGGTGCGGGGTCGACGGCGGAGTTAGACGCAGGTACTGGGTGCTACGACGGACTTCGCCCTGATATTGGTAACGGGTGTGATGTTCGATGGTCAGGATCATATCGAGGGCTCCAGATAAGCGTGATGGATGCTGTCAGCAATGGCATTGATGTCGCTGAGGAACTGGTTCAGGTAGGCGTGCAAGCCATTGGCAAACAGTTCGCTGGTGGTGCCAAAGCGCAGTCGGGCATGCTGGATGGCCGTCAGACGGCGCGGGGTGCGGCCAGGCTCACCAGCAATCCGGGCCAGCAGTTGTTCGACCTCCTCGACGCTGGCGCGCAATGAGCGCGGTACTTCACTACGAAGAATCAGCAACTCGGCGACCAACTCGGGGGTTGGACTTTGTTTATAGAGCTCCTGAAATGCCTCATACGCCCCGACTGAGCGCAGCAGAGCATTCCAGTGGTAGAAGTCGCGCACCGCGTCTTCGTCTTGTTTAAGCACCTGGTACTTCACATCCAGAATGCGGGCGGTGTTGTCGGCGCGTTCGATAAAGGTGCCCAATCGCACGAAATTCAGCGTATCGCTACGCAAAATGGTGCCGAAGGTGGCGCCACGCACCTGATGCGAACGCTCCTTGACCCAGTCGAGGAAGGCGAGTGCGTCTTTCGGATCCAGACCCTGCTTACGCCGGGTGCGCATCTCCAGCCAGGTGGCGTTCAGGCTCTCCCACACCTCGCCGCTGATGCGGCCGCGTACTGCATGGGCGTTATCGCGGGCGGCACGCAGGCAGCTGAAGATGCTGCCCGGGTTGCTGTCATCAAAGACGAAGAAGTCGAGCAGTGCGCCCATGCTCACCTGCTTATGCCGTGCCAGAAATGGCTCGTGAGTGCCGGTAATGGTCAGCGGGGCAATCAGCTCGCTGTTATCAGCGTCGATCTGCGGCATCAGCGCCATGGTGTAGGTGACATCCAGCATGCGCGCTGTGTTCTCCGCGCGCTCCAGATAGCGGGACATCCAATAAAGTTGACTTGCAGTACGGCTCAGCATGATGCGTCCTCCACAACCCAGGTATCTTTGGTGCCGCCCCCTTGTGACGAGTTGACTACCAGCGAGCCTTCCGTCAGTGCGACACGGGTCAGGCCGCCCGGTACCAGCCGCACCTCGCGGCCGGTAAGGACAAATGGCCGCAGATCGATATGGCGCGGCGCGATGCCCTGTTCGACAAAGGTCGGACAGGTGGAGAGCGACAGGGTGGGCTGGGCGATATAGTTATCCGGCCGGGCGCGGATGCGATCGGCAAAGGCCTCTCGCTCGGCTTGGGTCGAGCAGGGGCCAATCAGCATGCCGTAGCCGCCGGCACCGTGTACCTCCTTGACCACCAACTCGTGCAGGTTGGCCAGCACATGTGACAGATCTTGTGGTCGGCGGCACTGCCAGGTCGGCACATTGTTCAGGATCGGATCTTCGCCCAGATAGTAGCGAATCATCTCTGGCACATAGGGGTAGATCGATTTGTCGTCGGCTACCCCGGTGCCGATGGCATTGGCCAGCACCACGCCACCGCTGCGGTAGACCGACAGCAGACCGGGTACGCCAAGCATCGAATCCGGACGGAACGCCAGCGGATCGAGGTAGGCATCATCGACGCGGCGGTAGATGACATCTACCTGTTGCGGGCCGGCGGTGGTGCGCATCAACACGCGGCCGTTCTGTACGAACAGATCGGCATTCTCCACCAGTTCGACCCCCATCTGCTGGGCGAGGAAACTGTGCTCGAAGTAGGCGCTGTTAAAACGCCCCGGGGTGAGCACCACCACGCAAGGGTTATCCACCGGCGAGCTTTCGCGCAGGGTTTGCAGCAACAGGGACGGATAACGCTCGACCGGGGCGATACGCTGGCGTGAGAACAGCTCCGGGTAGAGGCGCATCATCATCTTGCGGTTCTCCAGCATATAGGAGACGCCGGACGGGGTGCGCAGGTTGTCCTCCAATACGTAGTAGTCGCCGTCATTGTTGCGGATCAGATCGACGCCGGTGATGTGGGCATAGATGCGGCGGTGCAGGGTGATGCCCTGCATACAGGGCTGGTACTGTTCGTTGGCCAGTACCTGTTCGGCCGGGATCAGCCCTGCCTTGAGAATTCGCTGTTCATGATAGATGTCATGTAGGAAGGCATTGAGCGCGGCGACGCGCTGGCGGATACCGCGATCCAGCATCTGCCATTCGTGGGCGGGAATGATGCGTGGCACGTTATCGAACGGGATCAGGCGCTCAGCACCCTCCTCATCACCATAGACATTGAAGGTAATACCGACACGGTGAAACAGCAGGTCGGCCTCTTCACGTTTGTGTTGGATGTACTTTGGGCTGGTCTCCTGCAGCCATTGCCAGAATGAGGCATAGTGCGAGCGGCAAGCGCCGTTGCTGTACAACATCTCGTCATACAGATGGCCGGCGGGCGGGGTAATCATGGTCATGACGCAACACCTCTGGACGAACTTCCTTGTAGTGTTTGTCTCGCAATAGCTATGCCAGCCTGAAACGGCTGTTTTGGGCTCTATTGACACCCGTCTTGCACCATTAGCAGACAGCCGGTCGCTGGGTGTTCCATTCTGGTGCGATGTGACCGGGCGTGTGGTGCAGCGGGGCAATCTTGGTTAGTGGGGGTTGAATGAATCGTCAAGATGGCAGTAATTCAGGACTTGCTAATTTAACGAGGCTGCGTATGATGGCTTTATATTAATAAATTCTAATGTTCTTGTTTTTAAGTGATCTTTGGTGGGAGGCATGATGGTGCAGTTTACCCCTTGGTCAGCCCTGATCGGCGGTATGTTGATCGGCTTGGCCGCGTTGTTGTTGTTACTGATAGGCGGGCGGATTGCCGGCATCAGCGGCATTGTCAGCGGGGTGATGCAGCGACCCCAGCAACTTGAGTTTTGGCGTATCTGGTTTGTGGTCGGGTTGATGTTGGGGGGCTTGTTGGCCTGGCTGGGGCTGGGACGGCCACAGCCTGACTGGCAGCAGGTACCGGTAGAGGTCATGGCGCTGGCAGGTTTGCTGGTCGGGGTGGGGTCACGTTTAGGGAATGGCTGTACCAGCGGGCACGGCATCTGCGGTATCGGCCGCTTGTCTATGCGATCCATGGTCGCAACGTTGACATTTATGTTCACCGGTGTGTTGACGGTGGCGGTGCTACGCCATCTGCTGTAAGGGATAACCCATGAAAATGAATACCATTGGCCTGTTAAGCGGTGTGCTGTTTGGTCTGGGACTGGCGGTGTCGGGGATGATTCTGCCGCAGAAGGTGCAGGGCTTTCTTGATATCACCGGGGCATGGGACCCGTCGCTGATGCTGGTGATGGGCGGCGCCTTGCTGGTGTTTATGCCGGGCTATCTGCTGCTGGTCAAACCCCGTCAGCGAGCCCTCAACGGCGAGCCATTTCATCTGCCAACCAAGCGCCCGATTGATCGTCGACTGCTGCTCGGCAGTGCGCTGTTCGGGATTGGCTGGGGGCTGGGTGGGGTTTGTCCCGGACCGGCATTGGCCAACCTGGCGGACAGTTCATTCCCCTTGCTGGCATTTATTGTGGCGATGTTGTTGGGCATGCGCTTGGTCTGCGGTTGGGATAAGCGTCACAGTGGCTGCCAATAAAAACGGCGCCGAGGCGCCGTAATCTGTGGTGTCAGGGGATCAGGCATTCAGAATGCGACGGATCTCCTGCACTGACAGCTTGTAGTGGCGCGGACAGTCCTTCCAGACTGCCAGCATGCGCTGGTATTTGTCGCGCATGGCCAGTTCGGAGTTCAGCATGCTGCAGCCCTTGCCCAATTCCGCAAAGCGGCCTTCAACATCGAGCAGGAAGCAGACGTAATCAGCCAGCTCCTTCTCATGACCGCGCGAGTAGCCGATGTAGTCCAGACGAGCAAACGGCACCTCCTGCTGGCCGGCATCCTCCAGGTTTTCCCAGGAGACCTTCAGCGCGTGATACATCTCCAGCGTGCTGATGACTTCACGACAGGTGGCCTCATCGATATGGCCGAACTCCTTTTCCAGCTCGAGCAGTTGCAGGCAGTAGCCGCGGGCGATGATGGTCTGGCAACGCTGATAGTAGTCAGCGCGATCCGGATGCAGGCGAGCCAGAATTTCATACTGATTGGTCAGAATAAGGCGCTGGGCATGGTTCATGTTCATCGGAATAATCCTTGCCACGTGAAGGCGTTAGGGGAGAAAAGGGCGCCGGTAACCTACCGACAGTCATGCTGGCATGTTGGCATCGGCGCTGGCGGCCGGCTATTCCTGTGACAGAACAGTTTTTTTTTATGTGAAGTAACGCCCATTCTCTGTTGTTTCCACATTAACTGCATTACGATTGACACTCTTTGAACCCATTGCCGAAGACGATGTCTCGAACTGTCAAAGTATTGTTCCTGCTGGCACTGGTGGGGCTCTCAGCCTTCTACCTTGCCGTATTGCAGTTAGCTCGCCATCCTGATGTGAGCTATGCCTACCGCCTCTATTACATGGAGCTGAAAACCCGGTTCTGGAATCGTAACCAGACGTTGGCCTATGTGCCGGGTATGCGCTTCGATATGGTTAACGATCGGGCCTGGATCCTGAGTCGTCCGGGCTGGACCTTGCCCAAGGATGACGGCACGGGTACCGAGTTTACCGGCAAGGGCGGTCTCTATTTCACCCTGCATGCCGTACCCGCGCACCTGCGCATGGTGGCCGATGTGCGCAATATGCAAGCTGATAACACATTGACGCTGCGTTTGGGCGACTGGTCGCAAACTGTGCACCTGCAGGCCAAGGGGCCGCAACGGATTATTATCGGTATTCCGGTCACTACGTTGATCGCGGATCCGCTACAGGCTAATTACATCGACATGCAAAGTCGGAGTCCGATCCGCTTCCATGCGATGACTCTTGATGACAACGAGGAATAACAGGAATCATGGACAATCAGAATTTTAAGATCTCGCTGGTGGTTCCGGCCTATAACGAAGAAGAGAGTATCCAGACTTTTATCGATACCATCGATAAAGAACTGGCCAGCCTGCGTGATCAGCTGGAAATCGTGTTCGTCAACGATGGTAGCCGCGACCGCACCCGTGAAGTCATCGAGGATGTCATCACCCGTGATCCGCGTGTGACCTTGGTTAATCTGGCACGTAATTTCGGTAAGGAAGCGGCGATGACCGCTGGTCTGTTCCATGCCCGCGGCGATGCCGTCGTGCCGATGGATGTGGACCTGCAGGATCCGCCGTCGCTGATCCATGAATTTGTCCGCCTGTGGCGTGAAGAGGGTTACGACACCGTTTACGGTGTGCGTACCGACCGTCAGGCCGATACGCCGATGAAGCGTCTGACCGCTGGCGGCTTCTACCGTATGTTCAATGCGGTGTCGACCACCACCCGGATCCCGGAGAACGCTGGTGACTTCCGCCTGATGGATCGTCGTGTGGTTGAAGTCATCAAGCAGTTGCCGGAGCGTAACCGCTTCATGAAGGGGCTGTTCGCCTGGGCCGGCTTCAAGTCGATCGGCGTGCCTTACGAACGTCCGGCACGTGCCGCCGGTGAGACCAAGTTCAACTACTGGAAGCTGTGGAACTTCGCGCTGGATGGCTTCTTCAGCTTCTCCAGCTGGCCGCTGCGTATCTGGAGTTATGTCGGTGCCGGCGTCGCCCTGCTTAGCTTTATCTACATGCTGGTGATCATCACCAAGGTGCTGTTCTTCGGTATCGACAGCCCGGGTTATGCGTCCCTCATGTGCGTGATTTTGTTCCTTGGCGGTATGCAGTTGATCTCAGTCGGTGTGCTGGGTGAATACCTGGGCCGTATGTTCCTGGAAGTCAAACAGCGTCCGATCTTCGTCGTTGAAGGCGTCTATGGTCAGTACCAACGCCAGGATCAGACCGCCGCGCAGGAGCGGGCATGATTTCGCGTCAAGAGTTCTGGCAACTGTTCCGTTTTGGTCTGGTGGGTGGCGGCGCCACCCTGGTTGATTTGGGCACCTCCGCACTGCTGCTGCATAGCTGGCCGCAGATGATGGAAAACCTGGTCAGCACGCTGGCATTCTGTGTGGCGTTTGGCTTCTCGTTCTTCGGCCATCGCTACATCACTTTCCAGACGCATGGCAATCCGCTCAAGTTCCTGATGGTGGCGGTGTTCTCGCTGATTGTGAGAAACCTGCTGCTGTTGGGGCTGCTGGCAATGGGCCTGTCCGGCCTGTTACCGATTGTGATTGCCACCTTGTCGGTGACCATCCTGACCTACATTCTGTCGCGGATCTGGGTGTTTGCCTGATCCTGTTGTCCGACCACGAGGAGTATGACGAGCGATGTCTCTGTCTCATCAACATCTTTCCGTGATGCCGGCCACCCGGTTGTCCATCTCGCGCTATGACTGGCTGCTGTTCGTGGTGGCCTTTGTGGTCAGCCGGGTGGTGCTCTATGCGATGGGTTACTTTGGTGCCGTGCACTACAATCTGGATGCCGGATTTGCCGAGCCGCTGACCGTGGCGCAGGCGTTGAAGGACGATATTCCCAGTATCTTCTGCCAGTTTGACTGTGGCTGGTTCCAAAGTATCGCTGATATCGGCTATGACACCTATCCACACGGGCTGAGCACTGGCCATGCGGCCAACTGGGCCTTCCTGCCGGGTTACCCATTGACCGGGTACTGGATTGGCAATTTGCTGGGAATGGGCACCCTGTGGGGCTTTTACCTGCTGACCAATGTCACCTTCTTCTTCTCGATACCGCTGTTTTTCCTCTGCTTGCGACAGTTGGGGCAGGATATCGAGACATCGCGGTTTGGCGTCTGGTTATTGGCCTTCTCACCGTTCTCGGTCTATTTCATTGCACCGTATACCGAAGCACCATTCCTGCTGCTGACCTTGGTACTGTTCCTGTTTGCTTATCGTCACCGCTGGTTATGGGTGGCGGTGGCGGGCCTGCTGATGACGACGATCCGTAATCAGGGGGTGATGGTGGTGTTCCCGGTGCTGATCCTCGCCCTGCAGGCGTATGGCTGGCGTGAGTTATTACGCTTTGGCGATCGTAGCTTGCGCGTGTTGTTGACCTTGTGGGTGATTCCGCTGGCACTGTTTGGTTACATGCTCTATCTGTATCACCTGACCGGGGATGCATTTGCCTTCAAGAATATTCAGCTGGCGTGGGGACGTATTTTCAACAATCCGTTCCAGTTATGGCTGGATGGCTTCACCTCCGGCGACCGCAAACTCTATCTGTCGGTGGTGATCTCGATTGGCTGGATCATGAACCTGTACCTGCTGTGGCAGCGACGTTTTGCTGAAGCAGTGTTTATGGCGCTGTGTACCATATTGCCGCTGCTGACCAGCACCAATGCCTATCCGCGCTATCTGTTCAGTATCTATCCGACCTTACTGGTGATGGCGTTGTTTGTGCGGAATAAGCCAATGCTGCGCCCCTTGATCCTGGCGCTGTCGGCCTTGTTGTCGTGCTATTTCACCATTGCCTGGGTGAACTCCAAGTTCTTTGTGGTGTGAGTAAGGGCGCGAGACAGTTATCTGTTTGTATGACACGGGGCCGACAAGCCCCGTTGTTTTTTCGGCGTACCGGGGGCGAGAGTTGAGAGGTGAGAGGCGAGAGTTGAGAGGTGAGAGGTGAGAGGTGAGAGGCGAGGGGCGAGAGCTGGGAGCCTTGGTCCAGCGCGCCGTGCATTCCCGCTGCAATTGCGTTAACCTGTTGTTAAATTTCGTCCTGTTTATCCCCATCTGGAGGTCAGTATGGCGTTTCCTGCCTTGGGCGTTGCCGCGCCGCAATTTAGCTTGCCGGACAGCGAGGGCCAGTCCGTCTCGTTGCAACAATTTCAGGGTCGCAAGGTGCTGGTCTATTTCTATCCGCGCGCCTCAACGCCGGGTTGCACCGTACAGGCGTGCGGTCTGCGCGACAGTCAGGCTGAATTGGCCGCGTTGGGGGTGGTGACATTGGGCATCAGCCCGGACAGCCCGGCGCGGTTGCGCAATTTCCGTGATAAGCAGTCGTTGAACTTCACCTTGCTCGGTGATGAGGACCACGCCGTGGCTGAAGCCTATGGCGTCTGGGGGGAGAAGAAGTTTATGGGCAAGGTGTCACTCGGCATCCTGCGCACCTCGTTCCTGATCGACGAACAGGGGCGGCTGATCCATATCTTTGACAAGTTCAAGACCAGTGACCACCATCAGGTGGTGCTGACCTGGTTGCAGGCACACGCCTGATCGGCCTCCCTGGCTTGCTGACCGGCATTGATACCCATATGGGTAATTATTGAGCCGGTCGGCATTTCCTGCAGTACGTCAACATTTCAGCATGACAGCAACTATGCTCAATCCAATTGGGCGTTCTTCGCCTATTCGGGAAGGAGTGGGTCATGTTCGCGCTGCTACGTCGCATCCGTCTGACAACCTTGTTATTGCTGGTCAGCATGTGCCCGATTGTGTATGCATTGACCGTCGGCGGTTTTCTCATCTATGAACGCATCAATGCGGGAAAGGCGGATGAAACCACGCTGGATACCTTGCATGTCATTGCGGCCCTCGATCAGGTGATCACCGATAACGCGGCCGAGCGCGGAATTAGCATCGGTTATCTTTCGTCGCGTGGTACGCGCTATGACGAAGAGCGAGTCAAAGCCAGGGAGAAGACCGATCTCTCCGCTCGACGGCTGCAGGATTTACAGCAGCAGTTGCCGGGATTGACCGATAATTTGGCTCCGATCACTAAGGCATTACAGACACGAACCACCCTGCGCAAGGATGTGGATCGTTTTCATAAGGAGGGGGTATTCACCGGTTATGGTCTGATCAACGATGAGGCCTTGTCGGCGATGAGCCTGTTTGTGAACGCGATTCAACGCGATAGCATTCGCGCACGTGGGCTGGAGTTGTTGCTGATGCTTGAACTCAAAGAGCAGGGCGGGCGCCTGCGTGGCCTGGTCAATAGTATCCTCTCCGCCAACTATGCCGAACCGGTCGAGACCGCCACCCTGTTTATGAGTCGTCAGGAGGAGGCGCGGTTGCTCCGTCAGCTGGCCTCGTTACCCGATCCGTCATTGAGCCGTGTCTTGCAAGGCTGGCAGCAGGATGCCGTGTGGCAGCAGGTCGGTCAGGTGCTGGATCAGCTGCAGCAGCAGAGCGCCGGATTCACTGTGATGCCGCCAGAAGCGTGGTTTGCACTCTCATCCAAGCGGTTGGCGATGATCAACCAGCATGCCTCGACGGTGATGCAGATGATGGTCGGCCCGACCGAGGCTGAAATACACAACAATCACCTGATTGTGGTGGTGACGATCACGCTAGCGATTGTCTCGACACTCTGTCTGGTGCTGTTCAATGCCTTGATTATTTACATCACCGGCCGGCGTGTTCTGCATATCAAACAGGTGTTGGGTCAGGTTGCCGAGCGACAGGATCTGGCGCTGCGCATCAACGAGAGTGGTCGCGACGAACTGGCTTTTATCGGTCGAGCGGTCGACGGGTTGTTGGATAACATGGTGCAACTGTTATCCGAAATTCAGGGGCATGCCGGCGAGGCGGGGCGTGTCGCCAGAAAGGTTGACGAGTTGAGCGCTGAGGGGCAGCAGCAGGCGATGAAAACCCACCTGCATGCTGATCAGATTGCCACCGCCGTGACCGAAATGGCGCAAACCAGTGAGGAGGTGGCCCAACATACCCAGCACGCCGCCGATGATACCCGCGCCGTGCGAACCTTGGGTGACCAGAATCGACAGATTAGCCGTGACGCTAATAATGCGATTCACCATCTGCAGCAAGAGATTGAACAGAGTCGTCAGCAGGTCACCCTACTGGCGGATAACAGCCGGCAGATCGGCTCGATCCTCGATACCATTTCCGCCATCGCCGAACAGACTAACTTGCTGGCGTTGAATGCGGCCATTGAGGCCGCACGCGCCGATGAACAGGGGCGCGGCTTTGCCGTGGTGGCAGATGAGGTGCGTTTACTGGCCGGTCGCTCTAGTCAGGCGACTGAGGAGATCAGACAGATGATCACCACCCTTCAGCAAAGTGCGGCTCAGGCGGTGGGGCAGATGGGACGCAGTGTGGAGACCACCACACAGGCAGCGGGATCGATTGAGCGGGCTGAAAATGCCATCAATGATCTGTTCACCCATCTGGATAGCCTGCATGGTTCGATCGAGCAGATTGCCAGTGCGGTCTACCAGCAGACCCGCGTGGCACAAGAGGTGAATAGCCAGGTCGAAGAGGTTGCTCACTTGGCGGACAGCACTCGCCAGATGGTCAATGCCAGCCATGAACAGACGGTGTTGCTGGATCAAGCGGCCAACCAGATCCATCAGGAGTTGTCAGCGTTCAATCTAGGGCATCGCCACTAAGTGTGCTCGCTGGGGCCGGGATAGGGTGTCTCGGCCCCATTGTTCGAGCGGATTAGCGCTGTAACAGTTGTTCGCAACGGGCTGGCAAAACCGGCATCTTGCGCGGGCCTGGCTTGCTGCTGATTTCGCTGCCGCCGGTAAACCAGCTTTCTACTTCTGCACCACAGCCATCACCTGCGGGAATGGGCTTTTGCACTTCGCAATCGGTCGCCCCGGCAGGGCAGGCCAGACGAATGTGGAAATGGGCGCGATGGCCGAACCACGGGCGCAGGCGGTGCAGCCAACTGCGATCCCCTGTGGTCTGTTCGCAGAGAGCCTGCTTGATGGCCGGATGCACAAAGATACGTTCGACGCGCGGATCACTGGCGGCCAGCTTGAGCAGCACCTGTTGTTGGGTGGTAAACGCCGGGCTGACGTGACGGTTATCGCTGGCCACCATATCCACGGGGACCGGATCTTTGATTTGCGCTGGCGTCAGGCGGGGTTGTGCAAACCGGAACCAGATATCGGCATCCAGCCCGGTCTGGTGGCTGGCATGGCCAGAGGTGAACGGTCCGCCACGCACCATCGCCATATCACCAATCAGCAGCGGGGGTAGGCCATGCTGGTGGGCGGATTTGGTCAGCGTATCCAGAAAAGAGAGCAGTTCCGGGTGGCCAAAGTAGCGATGTTGCTGCGGGCGTAATACCTGATAGTTGGCGGTCTCGAGCGGGAAGGGCTGACCGCCCTGTAAACAGCCGGCACTGTAACCGCCAATGGGTTCGGCAGTCCCTGCTGCTGGGGTGTGTTGAACTGCCCACGGATTGGCCAAGGTGGCGGCCAGAAGTAACGAATACATGCGACAAAACTCCCTGTGCGCAAAACAGATCTTAGCGAATGACCGGTCAGGTAAAAGACTAACGCCGGCAACAAGCCGGCGTAGTATTACGGGATCAAGACGCTATTATTCGACGCCAATTCTGGCGCGCTGACAAGTCGGTTTCTGTCGTCTTAGTGGCTAATCATCCCGCGCGCAAACCAGAATGATGATCGAGCGCGGGGCCATCTGGTATTGGGTATCTACTGGTACCAGCGGTTGCCCATAGGCGTTGATGTCATATGGTGCCGGCAATCCGGTATCCACCACCCGGTGCCACACGCCTTGCGGATTATGTGGCGGTGTCGGCAGCGTGATGTCCAGCGGCTCCCAGTAGGCATTGAAGAAGGCATAATAGTCGGCCTGCAGCCCCGCCGAGTAGACGGTCAACCCCAGCGAGCGCGAGCTGTCTCCCCAATCCGGGGTATAGGGCTCAGTGCCGTGCCAGATCATGCTCATCCCTTCAAGCGCTTCCGACAGACTGACCAACTCCGGCACATGATCGCTGCGCAGACTGCGCTGACTGAGCAACTCAGAAGTAAAACGCAGCATCTCTTTGCTGGCTGGTGTCTCCTTCCAGTTCATCCAGCTTAGCGGGGTATCCTGGCAATAGGCGTTGTTATTGCCGTGTTGGGTGCGCAGACGCTCATCGCCCATCAGCAGCATTGGCGTACCGACCGCCAGCAGATTGAGCAGCATCATGTTCTTGGCCTGGCGGATGCGCAGGGCATTGATCACCGGATCGGTGGTCGGCCCTTCGACACCATGGTTCCAGCTACGGTTGTCACTGGTGCCGTCACGGTTCTCCTCGCCATTGGCCTCATTGTGTTTGTCGTTGTAACTGACCAGATCCCACAGGGTGAAACCGTCATGACAGGTGACAAAGTTCAGGCTCTTGTGCGCATCGGCGTAGGGGGCATGGTAGATATCCGGGCTACCGGACAACCGCGCCGCCAGACGCGGGACCATGCCGGCATCGCCTTTGATAAAGGCGCGGATATCATCACGGAAATGGCCGTTCCATTCGCGCCAGCGTGCGCCCGCCATCCGGCCGACCTGATACAGGCCGGCGGCATCCCAGGCTTCGGCGAAGATCTTGGCATCGGCCAGGTTGTAATCACTGTCGATAGCCAGCAGGGTCGGTGGATCGCTCTGTGGCGTGCCGTTCTTGTCGCGCGACAGGATCGACGCCAAATCGAAGCGGAAACCATCGACATGCATCTCCTCTTTCCAGAATTTGAGACTGTCGGTGATCATGCGTTTGGCCATTGGATGTGACGCGTTCAGCGTGTTGCCACAGCCCGAGTAGTTGGTGTTGAACTGCCGCGTCTCATCCAGAATGTAGTAGGCCGAGTTGTCCAGCCCGCGATAGCAGAGGGTGGGGCCGGTTTCATCTCCCTCGGTGGTATGGTTGTACACCACGTCCAGAATGACTTCGATATTGGCTTTGTGCAGCGCCTTGACCATATCGCGAAACTCGTCGAGCACACCGAGCAGGCTCTGATCACTGGCATATTCCGCGTGCGGGGCGAAGAAGCCGATCGGGCTGTAACCCCAGTAGTTGGTCTTGCCAGCCGGTGCATCTTGCGGATCGAACTGGAACACCGGCAATAACTCGACAGCGGTGACCCCCAGATGTTTCAGATAGGGGATTTTGTCGATCACCCCAGCATAGGTACCACGGCGCGCTCGCGGCAGCCCAGAGCTCGGATCTTTGGTAAAGCCTGCGACATGCATCTCGTAGACGATGGAGGCAGACAGCGGATGACGCGGGGCCTCATCACCCTCCCAGTCATAGGGGCGCATATCGACGACGACACTTTTCGGACAGCAGTGCATGTTCGAGCCCGGCTTGCTGGCCTCACTGCGGTCATAGTTGTCGCCGAGCACGATACGACGTGCATAGGGGTCGAGCAGCACTTTCTGCGCATCCCAACGCTGACCCGGCATGGTGAGCAGCAAGGAGGGGATCCGCCAACCGTACAGTTGACCTGGTTGCAGACCAGACACATGGACATGCCAGTAGTAACCAGAGCGATGGTGCGGGGCGTGCAGGGTAATGACTTCAGGGGCAATGTCATCCGCTGAGCTGAACAGCAGCAGCTCCATTTCACGGGCAAACCGTCCCCAGATGGCGAAATTGACGCCATCGCCCTCCATGCGAGCCCCGAGACTCCGGCAGTGACCGGGGGTGACCAAGTGTTGTGACATAACCTGTCAACTCCAGCAGTTTCATCTATGACGGGTATGGTACTGCAAACTCTTTTATCAACTATAGGAAAGCTCGCGGTTGTTTTGCAAAAGAAGCGTTTTCAGTGCCATTTTCGGCATCTCTGGTCCTGCATTTATCTGAATTGTGTTCATTTGGTGTGCAATGTGCGCCAATCGTGCCAAATCATGAAAGCGCTACCATAAAAATCCAGCCTTCAATGTGTGACTCGGTTCGTCCTTTCCCCATGAGGAAAACGGTTGATTCAGCCCTGGTTGCCTGACCGTTTAGCTTTGTTTGAGACTGGCAGTGCTCTAATGCTAAGTCTGGATAAATGTTAGGGCGGATGTGTCATGGGTAAAATGCTGGTGCTTCAGGAAGACCTTCAGGTGTCAAAACTCGAAGGGGTGGTTTATCGCGTTGTGGATAGCAAGGATTGGCTGCAGGTCATTCCTGGTGAACATCTGCCTGGTGGAACCGTCCTGTTGACCACCCGTGGTGCAGATATCCAGTTCTCCGCCTGGCATGCCTTCTTGCCACATCTGCCGATTGTGGAAACGGAGCGCACTGCCGCGACCGACCGCGATGTCTTGCCGCATGCCGATGTGTTACCGCCGATGCAGGCGACCGGACATGAACCACAGATTTCTCCTGTTGCCGCCTTTGCAGGGGAAAACGATGACATGCCCGCCAATCCGGCTGATCTCGAGTTGTGGTTGAAACATCATCAACCTGCAGCTGGCGAGTCCGGTACCCCGGCGGGCGAGAGTGGTAATGCGGGCGCGGTGGAAATTTTGCGCACTGGCGATGCGACCTTGGCTGCGGCCGGCTTCGATTCAACCCATACCGCAACGCTGAACACCCCGCTGCCGGACAATGCCCTGCACGGCCAGCAGACGCCGGTTGTTACACCGGTGTCGGTTATCACGCCGGTGATGGTACCGCCTGTGATCCATCCGGACATTCTTCATCTGACCGAGACAGATAGTGTGCTGCGGACCGGTGGCCAGCTTAAGGTGACCCAGGGCGGCGAAGATTCGCAGGTCAATCTGGTGGCGCAACCGCAGACGCACGGCCAGTACGGCACCTTCAGTATCGATACCCACGGCGAATGGCACTACATCACCGACGGCCCGCATAACGAATTGACCGCCGGTCAAGTCGTCACCGAGACCTTCCCGGTGACCACCACTGATGGTGCGACCTCGACCGTGACCGTGACCATTACCGGCACGGAAGATGTCGCCACGCTGACTGGCGACAGCAAGCCGCTCACCGAGACCGACGGGATCCTGAAGACCGGCGGCCAGTTGACGGTCACCGACCTGGACGGCACGCCGGCCCTGGTGGTGGCGCAACCGCAGACGCACGGCCAATACGGCACCTTCAGCATCGACACCCACGGCGAGTGGCACTATGTCACCGACGGCCCGCATAACGAACTGACTGCCGGTCAAGTCGTCACCGAGACCTTCCCGGTGACCACCACCGACGGCGCGACCTCGACCGT
>JAYROM010000041.1:0-13388 GCA_041911695.1 Aeromonadaceae bacterium | reverse complement strand
GATCGCCACGGCAACCCGATCCTGACCTACCGCATGCCGGGCGCCTTGCTGGCCAGCATCGAGCTGGCACCGAAAAAAGCCTATACCGCCGTGGCGCTCAAGGCGCCTACCCATCAACTCGCAGCCGCTATCCAGCCCGGTGCCACGCTGTTTCAGCTCGAAGCCAGTCTGGGCGGCAAAGTCGTGACTTTTGGTGGCGGTTACCCGCTGTACCGCGCCGGCCGGATCGCCGGCGGGCTGGGCATCAGTGGCGGCACCGTCGAACAGGATATGCAAATTGCCGAAGCCGCGATGGTCGGCTTATCTCTGGGGAATGACCAATGAACAATACTGAACTTGAAAGCCTGATCCGCACCATCATCACCGCGCAACTCGCCCCCGCCGAGGCGGACCCATGCGCCTGCAACGCGCAGGGCGTGGCCATCTTTGATTCGGTCGATGCCGCCGTCTGTGCTGCACATGCCGCGTTCCAGCGCTATCAGGATGCGCCGCTGAAGACCCGTAGCGCCATCATCAGCGCAATCCGCAAGGGGCTGGCCGACGGCCTCGCCGATCTGTCGGAACAGGCTGCGGCCGAAACCGGCATGGGCAATGCGGCGGACAAGATCCTGAAGAACCAGGCCGCACTGGAGAACACCCCCGGCATCGAAGATCTGGCCACCCGCGCGCTGACCGGTGATGAAGGCATGGTGCTGTTTGAATACTCGCCGTTTGGCGTGATTGGCGCGGTGGCACCGAGCACCAACCCGACCGAGACCATTATCAATAACAGCATCAGCATGCTGGCGGCCGGCAATGCCATCTATTTCAGCCCACATCCGGGGGCCAAGCTGGTTTCGCTGCAACTGATTGCGCAGATTGAGGCGATCGTGTTCAAGGCCTGCGGCATCCACAACCTGGTGGTCACCGTCAAGGCGCCGACCTTCGAGGCCACCCAGGAGATGATGGCCCACCCCAAGGTGGCCGTGCTCGCCATCACCGGCGGCCCGGGCATTGTCAGCATGGGGATGAAGAGCGGCAAGAAGGTGATTGGCGCCGGGGCGGGTAACCCGCCCTGTCTGGTGGACGAAACCGCCGAGATCGTCAAGGCGGCGCAGGATATCGTCGCCGGCGCCTCGTTCGACTACAACCTGCCGTGCATTGCCGAAAAGAGCGTGATCGTGGTCGATTGCGTGGCCGATCAGCTGATCCAGCAGATGCGCGAATTCGGCGCGCTGCAGATCACCGACCCGCAACAGATTGCCGCCCTGCGCGAAGCCTGCTTCCAGAAAGGAGCCGCCAACAAGAAGCTGGTCGGCAAGAGCCCGGCGGTCATCCTGCAGGCCGCAGGGCTGCCGGTACCGGCCAAGTGCCCCAAGCTGATCATTGTCGAGGTCGCCGCCGATGATGCCTTTGTGGTGATCGAGCAGCTGATGCCGGTGCTGCCCATCGTGCGCGTCGACAACTTCGAACAAGGACTGCAACTGGCGCTCAAGGTCGAGGACGGCTTGCACCATACCGCGATCATGCATTCGCAGAATGTGTCGCGACTGAACAAGGCGGCCCACCTGATGCAGACCTCGATCTTCGTCAAGAACGGCCCCTCTTATGCCGGGATTGGCGTCGGCGCCGAAGGGTTTACCACCTTCACCATCGCCACCCCGACAGGTGAAGGCACTACCTCGGCGCGCACCTTTGGCCGCTTGCGGCGCTGTGTGCTGACCAATGGTTTCTCTATCCGCTGATCCGGCACCTGTTTCGAGGCATGAAGATGAACAAGTTTTTTGTCAGCACCAAAATCTACAGCGGACCGAACAGTCTGGATGTGCTGAAGCGCTTTCGTGACAAGAGGGTGTGGATCGTCTGTGACAGCTTTATCGCCAAGAGTCCGGCCCTCGGCCGGATCACCAGCCTGCTCGAGCCGGCCAACGAGGTGCATGTATTCAGCGAGGTGACCCCGGATCCGAGCATCGATCTGGTGGTCAAGGGGTTGGGCCATTTCCAGGAGATCCGCCCCGATGTGGTGATTGGCTTCGGCGGCGGCTCGTCGATTGACGCCGGCAAGGCGATTGTCTACTTCGCCCGCCAGCAGGGGCTGGATATCGAGACCTGCGTGGCGATTCCGACCACCAGCGGCACCGGCTCCGAGGTGACCAGTGCCACCGTGATCAGCGATCCGGCCAAGGGGATCAAGTATCCGATCTTCGAGGACAGCATCTACCCGGACATCGCCATCCTTGACCCGTCACTGGTGGTCACGGTGCCGCCGGGAATCACCGCCAATACCGGGATGGATGTGCTGACCCATGCGCTGGAGGCCTATGTCTCCAGGGCGGCCAGTGATTTTACCGATGCGCTGGCCGAGAAGGCCGCCTATCTGGTGTTTGAATACCTGCCGACGGCGATCATCAAGGGCGAGTGCCTGCAGACCCGCGGCAAGCTACATAACGCCTCGGCGATGGCTGGCATGGCGTTCAGCCAAGCCGGACTCGGCCTCAACCATGCGATTGCCCACCAGCTGGGCGGACAGTTCCATATCGCGCATGGTCTGGCCAACAGCCTGCTGCTGACCGCGGTGATCCAGTACAACGCCCGTCAGGACGTGCGCGCCCTCAAGCGTTACGCACGCATGGCCAAGGCATGCCGGTTCTGCGCCCTGGAGGCCGAGGATCAGGTAGCCCTCAACCAGCTCCTGCACCATATCCGCCAGTTGCAGAAGCAGGTCGGCATTGCCACCTCGCTGCATGCGCTCAATCTGGGTGAGGCGCAGGTGAAAGCCAGTCTGCCGGCCATCATTCAGGCGGCACAGGCCGATGGCACGATGAAGACCAACCCCTGCCCGATTGCCGATCACGACATCGCGCATATTATCGAGGCCATCCTATGAATACCGCCCTGCTCGGCCAGCAGCAACAGCAGGTGGATGCGGTCCTGGCGGCCTGTCCGCCAGCGCGTATCGCCGACATCGTCCGCGAGGCCGGGATCGTCGGCGCGGGGGGCGCCGGCTTTCCGACCTACGTCAAGTTGCAGGCAAAGGCGGAGATCTATCTGGTTAACGCCGCCGAGTGCGAACCCCTGCTCAAGGTCGACCAGCAACTGCTGGCCCGTGATGCGGCGCGGCTGGTGCGCGGTCTGCGCTACGGCATGGCGGCCACCGGCGCGCGCGAAGGGATTATCGCCCTCAAGGCCAAATACAAGGCGGCGATTGCCGCCCTCGAACCCCTGCTCGCCCCGCCGCTGCGGTTACATATCCTGCCGGATGTCTACCCGGCCGGCGACGAGGTGATCACCATCTGGCAGGCTACCGGCCGCCGCGTCCCCGCCGGCGCACTGCCCATCACCCTAGGTGTGGTGGTCAACAATGTGCAGACCCTGCTTAATCTGGCCTGCGCGCTGGAAGACGGCACCCCGGTGGTGCGCCGCACCCTGACCGTCAATGGCGCGGTCAAGCAGCCGATGACCCTCACCGTCCCACTCGGGGTAACGCTACGCGAGGTGCTGGCGCTGGCCGGCGGCCCGACGATTGCCAATCCGGCCTATCTGAACGGTGGCCCGATGATGGGCAAGCTGGTCAGCAGCCTGGACTCGCCGGTGACCAAGACCACCGGCGGCCTGCTGGTGTTGCCGGCCGACCATCTGCTGATCCAGCGCCGCTTGCGTACTGACGAGTCGATTCTGGCAATGGCCCGCACGGTGTGCGAGCAGTGCGGGCTGTGTACCGATCTCTGCCCGCGCCACCTGATCGGCCATGAATTGCCGCCGCATCTGCTGGTGCGTGCCATGAACTATCAGCAGGTAGCGACCCCGTCGATCCTGCTCTCCGCCCTCACCTGTTCGGAGTGCAGCGTCTGCGAAAGCTACGCCTGCCCGGTCGATATCTCGCCAATGCGCATCAACCAGCTGCTGAAAAAACAGCTACGCCAGCAGGGGGCCCGTTACCAGGGTGAACTGCGCCCGGCGGATGCGCTGGCCGAATACCGCATGGTGCCGATCAAACGGCTGATCAGCCGCTTGCAGCTGGAGCCGTTCTACCACGAGGCGCCGATGCAGACGCCGGACTGGCAGCCGGCACAGGTCACCCTGCCGTTGCAACAACATATCGGCGCGCCGGCTGATCCCATCGTCCAGGTCGGTGATGCCGTCACCGTCGGTCAATGCATTGCCAGCGCCAAGGCCGGTGCCCTCAGTGTCGCCCTGCACGCCAGCATCGCGGGCCATGTCAGTGCCGTCTCTGCCAGCAGTATTACCCTAAGCCGAGGATAACCATGTATCACGCTATCGGACTGGTTGAATTGAACAGCATCGCCAAGGGGATCGAGATCACCGACGTGATGATGAAGAGTGCCAACGTCGCCCTGCTCAGCGCCAAGACCATCTGCCCAGGCAAGTATCTGGTGATGATCGGCGGCGATATTGCTGCGGTGCAGCAATCGGTGCGCAACGGCGAGCAAGAGGCCGGACATATGCGCGTCGACAGCTTTGTGCTGCCCAATATCCATGCCGCCATCTTGCCGGCAATCAGCGGTGTCACCCCGGTCGAGAAACGCCAGTCACTCGGGGTAGTCGAGACCTTCAGTGTCGCGGCCTGCGTGGCGGCGGCCGACTGCGCGGTCAAGGCCGGCAATGTCACCCTGATCCGCATCCATATGGCATTCGGTATCGGCGGCAAGTGCTATCTGGTGGTCAATGGCGATGTCTCCGATGTCGCCACCGCAGTCAAGGCGGCCAGTGCCAGCGCCGGCGAGAAGGGGTTGCTGGTCCACAGCACCGTGATCCCGCGCCCCCACGACGCCCTGTGGCAACAACTGTTGTAAGGAGTAGCTATGCCGGACTCGATGCTGAACGCGATGACCACACCTACCTCACCGACCAAAGAGCGGGTGATTCAGGAATATGTGCCCGGCAAGCAGATCACGCTGGCCCATCTGATCGCCAATCCCAACAAGGATCTGTACAAGAAACTCGGCCTCAACGAGGCGGCCAGTGCCATCGGCATTCTGACCATCACCCCGAGCGAGGCGGCGATCATCGCCAGTGATATCACCACCAAATCCGGTGCGGTGAACATCGGCTTTATTGATCGCTTCACCGGCGCCGTAGTGATCACCGGCGATGTCTCGGCGGTCGAGTATGCGCTGCGCCAGGTGATCCATGTGCTGGGTACGCTGATGAAGTTCAGCACCTGCGATCTGACCCGGACCTGAGCCATGAAGCGCCTGATGCTGATTGGCCAAAGCCAGTGCGGCAAGACCACGCTGGTGCAGCGGCTGCGTGACCTGCCGCTCAGTTACCAGAAAACCCAGGCATTGACCTATTGCGATCAGGCCATTGATACCCCGGGCGAATATCTGGAGAACCGCTTTATGTATAGCGCGCTGATCACCACCTCTTACGACGCCGATGTGATCGGACTGGTGCTCAGTGCCGATCATGTGCAGTCGTTTTTTGCCCCGTTGTTTGCCTGTGCGTTTAACAAGCCGGTGATCGGCATCATCACCAAGGCGGATCACGGCGAGCAGAGTCCGGGGCTGGAAGATGCCCGCCAGCAGTTGCAACAAGCGGGGGTGACCCGGCTATTTGTCACCTCGTCCCTGACTGGAGATGGCATAGCGCCGCTCCAGGATTTCCTGAATTAACCCGCATGACGGAGATCTCCATGTCACAACAGCCTTCCCTCTCCCCGGCGCACGGCGCGACACAGCAATCGCCGGCAGCGCAAAAAATCCTGGCGATCAATGCCGGCAGCTCCTCGCTCAAATTCCAGCTGTTTGCCATGCCTGAAGAGCAGGTGATCTGCAAGGGCATGATCGAGCGCGTCGGCAAGCAGGACGCCATGTTCACCCTCCAGTTTGGCGCGCAGAAGATAAAGGACACCCTGCCGGTGGCGGATCACCAGCAGGCGGTCGATTGTCTGCTGCAGGCCCTGCTTGCCCATCAGATCCTGCAATCGGTGAGTGACATCAGCGGGGTTGGCCACCGCGTCGCCCATGGCGGTGAACACTTCCTTGACTCGGTGCAGATCGATGCCGGCGTGCTGGCACAGATCGAACAGCTAGGGGTGCTGGCGCCGCTGCACAATCCGGTGAATGCCGTCGGCATCCGCGCCTTTGCCCGCGCCCTGCCGGCTGCCAAGTCGGTGGCGGTGTTTGATACCTCGTTCCACCAGACCATGGCCGCCGAACAGTTTATGTATGCCTTGCCCTACCGCTACTATGCCGAACACGGTATCCGCCGCTACGGCTTTCACGGCACCAGCCACAAGTATGTAGCCGGGCGCTGTGCCGAATTGCTGGAGCGCCCCCTCGAGAGTCTGCGGCTGATCAGCTGTCATCTGGGCAATGGCTCCAGTCTCTGCGCCATCCAGCATGGCCGGTCGGTGAATACCTCGATGGGCTTTACCCCGCTCGCCGGGCTGATGATGGGCACCCGCTGCGGCGATATCGACCCGTCGATCCTGCCGTTTATCGCCAATCTGGAACAAAAGAGCCCGGCAGATCTTAACCGGCTGATCAATAACGAATCCGGCCTGCTCGGCGTCTCCGGTATCTCCAACGATTTTCGTGATGTCAGCCAGGCTGCCGCGGACGGGAATCCGCAGGCCGCGCTGGCGGTGAAGATGTTTGTACAACGCATCCGCGATGTTATCGGCAGCTATCTGGTACAGATGGGCGGCGTGGATGCCCTGATCTTTACCGGCGGGATCGGCGAAAATGCCCGCACCGTGCGTGCAGCGGTGTGCGCCGGCCTGGCATCCCTGCAGATCGTGCTGGATGAACAACGTAATCATGACAACCAAACCTTTATCCAACATTCCACGTCGGCCGTCGCTATCGCGGTGATTAACACCAACGAAGAGCTGATGATCGCCCGTGACGTCTTGAGAGTATGACCATGAAAGGAAAAGTCTGGCTTGTTGGCGCCGGTCCCGGCGACCCTACCCTGATCACTGTCAAAGGGCTGCACTGTATTCGCCATGCAGAGGCACTGGTCTATGACCGGCTGGTCTGCCGCGAACTGCTGGCCGAAGTGCCGCTGGATTGCGAGATGATCAATGTCGGCAAGACGCCGAACAACCACCCGATCCCGCAGGACGAGATCAACCAGATCCTGGTGGCGCAGGCCCTGCTCGGGCGCAATGTGGTTCGCCTCAAAGGCGGTGACCCCTATGTGTTCGGCCGTGGCGGCGAAGAGGTGGAGACGCTGGCGCGCGTCGGCATCCCGTTCGAGGTGGTGCCGGGCATCACCTCGGCCATCGGCGGACTGGCTTATGCCGGTATCCCGGTCACCCATCGCGATCATGCCTCGTCGTTCCATGTGATCACCGGCCACTTTCAACAGGGCAAGGAGGCGCAGCAAGACTGGGCAACCCTGGCCAAATTGCAGGGCACACTGGTGATCCTGATGGGCATGCATCAACTCGATCAGATCTGCCAGGCGTTGATCAGCCATGGCAAACCGGCCGATACCCCGGCCGCGGCGGTGATGTGCGCCAGCCACAAGGTGCAAAAGAGCGCCTGCGCCACCCTGTCAACGCTGGCCGACGAGGTCGCGCAGCAAGGACTCAGCGCGCCGGCATTGATTGTGATCGGCGAGGTAGTCTCGTTGCACTCGCTGTTGCAATTCATGCCGACAGCGCTGCAACTGGATGAAATCACAGGGACAGCTGAGCTAGCATAAGCGCTTTGGCGAACAGGATGACGACAATGGCGAAGAGCGGACAGCATGGCGGGAATGTACTGCAGATGGCCGAGTTATATGGCCTCGACCCGGCTGCGGTGCTGGATTTCAGCGCCAACATCAACCCGCTGGGGATGCCGGCCTCGCTGCGGCAAGCCATTGTCGACCATCTGCATCTGGCCGAGCGCTATCCCGACATCGACTATCGGCAGCTCCACCGCGCACTGGCACAGCATGTCGCCTGTCCGGTCGAGCAGGTGCTGGCCGGCAACGGTGCGACCGAGCTGATCTTTGCCCTGGTCGACCTGTTGCGCCCGCGCAAGGCGCTGTTGCCGGTGCCGGGTTTTGCCGAATATCGGCGCGCCCTCACCCGCTACGGCTGCCAGATCATCGACTATCCGCTGCACGAGGCGGATGACTTTCAGCCGACGCCGGCGCTGCTTGATGCGCTGGATGCGGATCTGGATTGCCTGTTCCTGTGTACGCCAAATAACCCGACCAGCCAGCAACCGGACAGCGCCCTGCTGCATGATCTGGTCGCCCGGTGCCAGCAGTTGGCTATCACCCTGATTGTCGACGAGTCCTTCCTCGACTTTCTGCCTGATCCGGTCGGGCTGGTGCCGTTGCTGGCCGCCCACCCGCGCCTGTTCCTGCTGCGCTCGCTCACCAAGTTTTATGCCATTCCGGGGCTGCGGCTGGGTTATCTGCTCAGTGCCGATACCCGGGCCATCGCCCAGCTGCGTGACCGGCGCGAACCGTGGACCATCAACGCCTTCGCCGCACTGGCCGGCGAGACCGTACTGAATGACCATGACTACCAGCGCGCCACCCATGACTGGCTGGCCGCCGAACAGATCTATCTGTATCAGGCGTTGCGCGCCCTGCCGGCATTACGCCTGTGGCGACCGGCCGCCAACTATCTGTTCTTCCGCTGTGAACACACCGACCTGCAGGCCCGGCTGCTGCAGCACCATATCCTGATCCGCCACTGTGCCAATTATCCGGGGCTGGATGGCCGCTACTACCGGGTGGCGATTCGCAGCCATGCCGACAACCAACGGCTGGTCGAGGCGCTGCAGCAGGTGCTCCAGCATGAGGTAATGCCGGCTGAGGTGTTGCAGCACAGGGCTTCTGCTCATGGCTGAAGCGCGCTGCCCCGCCTCCTGCGGTGAACTGTTGCAAGGCTGGATCCTCGGCAGCGAGAAGCTGGTCTCCTGCCCGATCAACTGGTTCAGCACCGTCGAGGTGTGTGACGGCAAGCCGGAAGCACACGAGCGCCCAAGAATGCGCACCATAGTGCAACGCGTGCTGGCTCACTATGGCCTGTCGCCGGATCTGCATCAGGGATTACGCATCCGTTATGAATCGACCATCCCGGTCGCCAAGGGGATGGCCAGCAGCACCGCCGATATCGCCGCTGCAGCGGTGGCTACCGCGCGCCACCTGCAGCAACCGCTAAGTGAAACCGAACTGGCGCAACTGTGTGTCAGCATCGAGCCGACCGATAGCACCATCTTTCGCGATCTCACCCTGTTTGACCACAACAGCGGACAGATCATCGCCCGACATGCCTGGCAAGCCGATATCGATCTACTGGTGCTGGAGAGTCCGCTCAAACTCGATACCGCTGATTATCACCGCCTCGACCGCCAGCAGCATCTGGCCGACAGCGCCCCCCGTCTGGCCGAGGCCTGGACGCACTTCCAGCATGCCATGACCTTCCATGATCCGGCGGCGCTCGGTCGCGCCACCACGCTGAGTGCCGAAGCCAGCCAGCCGATCCTGCCCAAACCGGCCTTTGATGAGTTACGCGAACTGGTCGAACACTACGGTCTGTATGGCTTGAACGTTGCCCATAGCGGGACTGTGGTCGGCCTGCTGTGCAACCGTCGCCAGCATGATATCGAACAGGTGGCTACCCAGATCCGCCGCTCGCCGCTGGCGCACTTCTATCCGGACTTACATCATGTTCGCATGCTACCCGGCGGGGTGCGTTAAATAACACCAGTTGAGTTACAAAGACATTGATGCCCTCCGCGCAAACATTAATGTTTTATCACCGGGATATCTTGTGCAGTAGTTCATTTATTAATCACACAATCTTGTGGCTATTTTTACCAAAAAATAGCCACACAATTTGCTTATTTGGACTCATTCTTGTCATCCTCCATAGATTTAAGTCTCACACGAGACTTGACCGGGTAATTAAATAGACATGGCGCACCTTTCAACAGATCTAAATATGAAAATTGGTGTTTTTACCCACCATCGATCATAATATAACCAACTCCTGATGTTATGCATGGATGTTGAGGAAATTATGAAATTACAGTTGAAAATATCGAGCATCGCCATTGCACCACTTGTCCTGCTATTTGGCATTATCATCACTACTGTACTAATACAACTCGACACCATGTCGAAAAATAATGTGGAGCAAGCCCGCAATATTTTAATCGAGACACATCAGCAACAACTTAAATTTATTCTTGATACGGCCATCAGTCAGATCAAACCACTCTATGACAAGTCAACACAATACGGGGATGAAGCCAGCAAACAGGCGCTGGACAGTCTGCGTCATGTCAAATTCGGCGCTGATGGCTACCTGTTTGGCTACGACACCAATCATGTTCGTGTACTGTTAGGCGAATCGACCAAAGGGATTGGTGAATCATTCCGCGACCTGAAGGATAGTGATGGGGTCTACTTCGTACAAAAAATGGTGGCCGCCAGTCAGGAAAGCAGTGGGGATGCTTTCGTTTATTATCGTTTCCCACGAATGGGATCCGACCACCCCGTGCCGAAAATGAGTTATGCCCATTATCTGCCCAAATGGAATATTGTTATTGGCGCAGGGATTTATATCGACAATATTGATAAAGAGGTCGGTGTACTGGCCCAGAAAGAAAAAGACTCCAAGAACCAGATTACCTGGACCGCCTGTGCAATCAGTCTGGTGATGCTGCTGTTGATGATTGTCCTGATTCAGATCTTGGGCAAAAAAATGATCTCGCCGCTGGTCATGCTCAAAAATCGCTTCACCGATATTGCCAGTGCCGAGGGTGACCTCACCCGCCGTGTCACCGTTGACAGTCAGGACGAAGTGGGCGAGCTGGCTGCCGCCTTTAACCGCTTTGCCGACAACATCCACCATGTCATCAGCAACGTCAGCGCCATGATCGAGCAGATGACCGGGGTCGCCCACGAGCTACAAGCGGCCAGCCATCAGGACTATCAGGCGGTTGAAGAGCAGAAACGCGAAACTGACATGGTGGCCACGGCAATGACCGAGATGAACACCAGTGCCAATGAAGTTGCCCGCTCGATCTCGGACGCCGCCCGTGAGGCGAGCCAGGCCGACGAAGAGGGACATGAAGCACGGGAAGTGGTCAACGCCACCAGTCGCTCGATTACCAATCTGGAGCAGGACGTCACCGCCACCTCGCATAGCATCAATCAACTCGGTCAGCAGGTGAGCTCGATCAGCAGCATTCTGGATGTGATCAAGAGCATTGCCGACCAGACCAATCTGCTGGCCCTGAATGCCGCCATCGAAGCAGCACGCGCCGGCGAACATGGCCGTGGTTTTGCCGTGGTCGCGGATGAAGTACGTACCCTGGCCGCCCGCACGCAGAAAAGCACGGCCGAAATTAACACCATGATTGGCGAGCTGCAGCATGGTGCCAATGATGCCGTGTCACGCATGCAATCCAGCCTGGATAAAGCCAGCGATGCGGTCACCAAGGCCAATATGGCCAATGAATCGCTCGGACGTATCGCCAACGCGGTCAACAGCATCAAGGATATGAACATCCAGGTGGCGACTGCCGCCGAAGAGCAGTCCTCGGTCGGCGAAGAGATCAACCGCAGTATCATCCGTATTTCGGATGCCACCCAAGTCAACGAGTCCGCCACCCAGCGTGTCGCCCGGCAGTGCCAGGAGCTCAACAACCTGAGCGACAGCCTGCACGCCCTGGTCGGCAAGTTTAAGGTCTGATAGACTATTCGGCAGAGGCCGGCTGCGACAACGGCCGGCCTCTTGCTTTTACTGTACTGCCGTAATGGGCCGTTTTTTCTATTCTTACTGTCTCACACCTCCAGCTTGCGCTGGGTCAGCCATTCGACCATCGCCGGATCGCGGTGCGAGAAGAAGGCACTGGTGGCAGTATCAAGCGCGGTAATACGCCGCATCTCGTCGTCATCCAGCGCAAAATCCAGCACAGCGAAATTTTCCGCCATACGCGCCTTGCGTACCGACTTGGCCAGCGACACGATGCCGCGCTGCAGCAACCAGCGCAGCACCACTTGACCAACCTGCTTGCCATGACGTTCCGCCATCGCGGTCAGTACCGGGTGCTGGAACAGGCCGTTACGCCCTTCGGCAAATGGTGCCCAAGCCTCCGGCTGGATACCACGACTCTGCATCCACGGTGCAGCCTGCAGTTGCTGGTTAAACGGATTAACCTCGATCTGGTTGACCGCAGGCACTACTTTGTTGAACGCCATCAGGTCGGCCAATCGGTCCGGGTGGAAGTTACTGACCCCAATCGCGCGGATCTTGCCGGCCTGGTGTAATTCCTCCATCGCACGCCACGCCCCATGAACATCGCCATATGGCTGATGAATCAGATACAAATCGACATAGTCGAGTTGCAGGCGGTTGAGCGAACGCTCGAACTGCGCTTTCGCGCCTTCGTAATGGGTATCCTGCAGCCACAACTTGGTGGTCACGAACAATTCGTCACGAGCGATGCCACTACGCCGCAACGCATTACCGACCTGAGTTTCATTCTGGTAAGACGCGGCGGTATCAATCAGCCGGTAGCCGACCTCCAGCGCATCGAGCACCGACTGCTCGCAGGCCGCCGGGTCAGTGATTTGAAATACGCCAAAACCGAGCAGCGGCATGATGATGCCATTATTCAAGGTGACAGTTTGCATTCGCACTCCTCCTCTGGGATGGCGATAGACTACTGTGTCCGGCGCGCACTGATTAGAGGGCTATCTGTGATAAGGCTGATGAGCACAGCTCATTAATTCCGATAATTCTCACCACGAACACCGACTATCCCGTCGCGACCGGCATCCGGATCACCTCTCGTTGCGCAAAGGTGATATATCCCCTATTTAGGGCAAGGGATTATGCTAACCTGCAGCAATCCGGACAGGGAGTATCATGTCTCCTGCTGTCAACTGTGTGCTTATAAAAGGAGATGCCGTCATGAAGCATCAAGCCGGTTTCACGCTAATCGAATTGGTCGTTGTCATCGTGATCCTGGGGATTCTGGCGATCGCGGCCGCGCCGAAATTTCTCAATATGCAGGGTGATGCGCGGGAAAGTGCGCTGAAGGGGCTGGAAGCCGCCATCAAAAGTACGGCGGAGATGGTCCATGCCAAAGCGGTGATCGCAGGTAACGAAACGGCCAGTGCCGCCACGGTCACTATTGCCAACGGCAAGACGGTCAAAACGACCTATGGTTATCCAAACGGTTCGGACCTGATGAATATGCTGGATATCTCGGCCAGCAGTGCCGCAGTACCCGGCGATACCGATTTTATCTATGACCTGGCTGATAATGCGCCTAATACCGGCCTTGTTGATCAAATCCAAAGTCGGATACTCGCTCCCCAACCCGCCGGGCGGGCTTAGTTGACGGCCTGCCGAATGGGCATACCAAGCCCTATGACCTTGTTCATGACTTTTACCCCAGCCAGGATCTCACCCACCT
>JAYROM010000040.1:0-63001 GCA_041911695.1 Aeromonadaceae bacterium | reverse complement strand
GTGCCCACACAGATTGCTTGATTGGTTTGTTAAAGAGCGTGACGCTTCGCATTTGCTGGCGTCGTGGGATGCGCATCTTACGCCTCCCATTTTCGAAGTCAACCACAATTTTCATCGCGTCGCTTCGGGGCTTTTGGCCCTTGCTTAACACCGCTGGCGTTTCCGCTTTGCCGTGTCAGCGAGGCGGCATTATAGGGAGGCCGCTAGGAATGGCAAGCGAATTTGCTGAAAAAACTCAAAAAAATCAGCATTCAGATTCACTCCCATTCTTATCACAAGCTATACACAAGCTTATCCACATTCAACCTCGGGGAAACCGGGATTTGCAGTATTAAGTGCACGAAAAAATGCAAAAAAAGTGTTAACTGGATAGCGATAACCGTCTATCAGGTTAGCTCAGGCGGTATCAACTCTCTAACATAGCCACTGTTCGGGTCTGCCTTTCTCAACTTTTTCCGTTTCTGGTGAACAATGAAATGAATACATCCTCTTGTCGCACTTCCCGCGTTGCCCTGCCTGCCGTAGTGCTGGCGGTCATCGCATCTCTCATTGCTTCTATTATTCAACCCACCTCGCCAGTGGTCGTCGGGGTACTGGTGCTGATGGCCTCTCTGGTTACCAGCTTCTGGCTATGCCGCCCGGCGGCGTCCACGGCGAAAACCACACAACCGGCTTCCTGCGTCGAATCTATCTCGCTGGGGGGCTCGGTGAGTGAGCCGTTACCGGCCGATACCATTATCAAGACGCTGTATGTGGGAAATCTGCCCTATCGTGCCAACGAGACGGCGATCCGCAAACTGTTCTCGACCTATGGCCATGTGATTTCAGTGCGCTTGGTAAAAGATAAGGAGACCGGCAAGCGTCGTGGTTACGGCTTTATCGAGATGCCAGAGCAGGAGGCATTGGCCGCCGTCGCCGGTCTGAACGAGACCGAATACCTGCAGCGTACATTGAAGGTACGCGAAGCCAATGAGAAAAAAGAAGCCAGCGAGCCATCGCCGGAGAACATCTAATACCAAGGACGCCCGGCTACGGTTGTTCACGTAGGCCGGGCAATCCCCAACCAGCCAGTACCGTTTGCAAACGCTGGGCATGCTCGTCCATGCGGGTGCACCATGCCTGGCCCGCCCCTCTTTCGGCCATGTCTGATGCCCGCTCATTGAGCAGGCTGGCCACACGTCTGGCGATCGCCCGTCCAGAATCGATCAACTGCGCGCCCGGTACGGCTTGGTTCAACTCCTCGCTGAGCAACGGGAAATGGGTGCAGCCAAGGACAATCACATCCGGCACCACCGCAGCCTCACGCCAAGGCGCCAAGATGGTATTGATCAGCGGCTGATCCACTGTCTCGCCCGCCAACTTGTGTTCGGCCTGGATCACCAGTTCGGTCGAACCAAGGCGCAGGACCGTACAGTCCGCAGCGAATTCATGGATAAGTTTGTCGGTATAAGGACGGGCTACGGTCGCGGGCGTCGCCAGCAGTCCAATGCAACGATTTTGCGACATGGCTGCGGCCGGCTTGATAGCAGGCACCACCCCCACAACCGGAATATGTCCCAGACGTGCACGTAGGGTTGGCAACACCTGGGTGCTGGCGGTATTGCAGGCGATAACCACCAGGTCAACCGGTTCGCAGGCGACACGCTGAACAATCAGATCGCAGCAGCGTGCCACCAACTCGGCCGCGGGTAACTCACCATAAGGGAAGCGTGCATTATCAAACAGGTAGGAATAACGCAGATGGGGCAGTAAGTGGCGAATTTCCCGGTATACCGACAAACCACCGACGCCGGAATCGAAAATCAAGACATGTTTTTGCACGTTGCAGCCCCCTCGCCAAGGTGGCACATCATACTCCGCGATCCGCAGAGCGAACAGGGGCGAGCCATTTGTGACCCGCCCCTTGGTCCTTACAGGCGATAATCCGTCGACAGGTTGAACTGACGACCGGCCGCCGGATAACCACTGGCGGTCTCGTAGCCGTGGTTCAGCAGGTTGCTGGCCTTGGCCTTGATGGTCCAGGCCGGCGTCGCACGGTAACCCAGCGCGGTATCCAGTGTGGTATAGCCGCCCATCCGGGTGGTGTTGGCGGCATCATCATAGCGGACGCCTTGATAACGCCAGGTCACTGCCGGCTGCCACTGTTGCCATTCACCCAGCACCGTCCAGCTAGCCTCCTGTTTGGCGACACGCTGCAACTGCTTGTTGGTCAGCACGTTCTTCGGATCTTTGACGTCGAGCGCCACACGGTGTGACAGCGGACCCGTATCGAACTCACCATCCAGCTCCAGACCGTTCACCCGCGCCTGGCCGACGTTTTCCGGTTGCCACAGACCGCTACTGGCATCCGGCGACCACTGGATCAGATCGGCAATATCATTGCGATAGGCGGTGGCCCGCCAGGTTACCCCCGCGGTGACACCATCCAGCATCAGTTCGCGATTGCGTGAGGTTTCAGGTTTCAGATCAGGGTTACCAGGGGTATAGGCATCCGGGTAATAGAGATCACTGAACGAGGGCGCGCGGAAGCCGGTGCCATAGCGAGCGCTGATCCGATAAGTCTGGTAGAAGCGCCAGCCCGCACCCGCCTGCCAGGTATTGTGGCGCCCATATTGCTGGTTGTCGTCGGTACGACCACTAAGCTCGGCCAGCCAGGCTTGATGTTGGTATTGCGCCAAGGCATACAGGCCCGTGTTATTCCGCCCCTGCGCCCCGTTCGGATAGGCGGTCCCACTGCTCATCGAGCCGGAGGCCAACTCTTCACGACGCCAGTCCACCCCGCTGCCAACCCGCCATTCATCATTCAGTTGCAGGTCATGCAACCAGCTCAACTGATAGTGACGGATATAGGTGCGATCCTGGGCATCATCGTGGGATTGGCTGGCCTGATAGTTGTAATCATCATGGCGCCCCATGTCGGCCTGCAGCGTGCTTTGATAAGCCCCCTGATGGTAACGACCGCCAAGTTGGTACAATTGGTTATCCGACCAGGTCTCCATACGTTGGTGCTGATCACCAAAACTGCTGCTGTAGGAGTTATCGTACTGACCGATGTTGCGGAACCAACGCGCTGAACCAAACAGGTTGACCTGCTCATTTAGCAGGTGCTGATAATCCACCAGCGCGTTATAGCCGGTATGACCATGCTGGTCGCCATCGTTCACACCCGCCACCGGATGGACGTTATAGCCGGTTTCGTCGGCATAGCCAGCCGCAACCTTGAGCTGACCAGTCTGACCAACGGTGGCAGCGCTATGCCAAGCCGCTTCCTTGCCGCCATTGGTTCCACCGCCGGCATGCAGGACATGCTCGTTGGTCCCCGGATCCGGACGGGTGATGATATTGATGACACCGCCGATCGCATCGGCACCATAGAGTGAGGCCCGGGCGCCACGAACATATTCGATGCGTTCAACCTGGTTCAGGGGCAAAGCGTTCAGATCAGCCGCCCCGCTGGTAACCGAATTGACCCGCATCCCGTCGAGCAGCACCAGGGTCTGTGCCGAGGTGCCACCTCGTACCGACAGCGAGGAGCTTTGTCCACGACCGCCATAATCAATCACACCAACGCCCGGCAAAGTCCGCACCAGTTCCGTGACCGTCTGCGCCTGCAGGCGGTCAATCTCGTCACGGGTGATAATATTGACCGGCGCCAGTATTGAGGCTTCCGGCTCGGCAAAGCGTGTCGCGGTGACCACAATGGTCGGTGTCGTCGTCGTGGACGGCTCAGTCGCAGCGACCGCCGCCACAGGCAGCAAGCTAGCTGCCAGTAAGGCATGATTCATAGCATCCCCTATTTCGCGTAGTGATTATGCATGGTCCGAACTGGCCACTTTGGCCAGTGTCCCGGGCAGGTCTTCGGACTCGGGGGTGCAAACCTTGGATAACGACTTCCCGCCACAGCACGCGAGGTACTGTATACAGTGTCTGGTGGCCGTCACGCTGCCACCGGGTCATCCTTGTCCCCCCATACCGCTGCGCGACAGTTCCGGCTTTGCACCGGATTCCCGTATTAAGCTCATGGCACCTGGGTGGCGGGCATTATAGGAACAAGGCTATTTGCTGTATAGAACAAAAAAGTCCGTGAATTTCCTCACAATTTCTATGCATTTAGCCGCCTAGATGCAAGCATTACGCCTGTTGCCGTCACCACTGACAACGAGGCCGCATCACTGCGGCCCCGAACAAGCCCCGGTAGCCATTACCCCTGGCGGGTAGCATTCCCCTGCTCTAGTCCCAGCATTGCTTGGTGCATCCGGTTATTGAACGACACGAATTGATCGGCGGCCGAGCTGCCATCCGACTGCGTGCTGCTACCCTGCTGCTGATTAACCACCCAGCGACTCAGCTGATCCTGGCTCGGCGTGTCAAACAGGGTACTGGCATTGTGAATCAGGGTTTGCAGATGCTGCAGGTAGTCGGCAAACGGCGCGAACAGGGCGGCTAGATCCGTGCTGTTGCCGGTGTTGCTGCTAGCACTGGCGGTGTCCGTGCTGCCGGTCGAGGTCGGGTTGACGGTCTGGCTTTGCGGATTCGCCATTGTCGTCCCGCCGGTCGCTTCACTACCGGAGAGCGCAGCCCACTGACTCTGATGCAGATCAAGGGCAAAGCTGGCGACCTGGCTGTCATCCCAAGAGAGCTTTTGTGCCTGATCCAGCGCCCCCTGCAAGTCCCCGCTAAAGAAACGGTCCGACAGGCTACCAATCTGATCAACCAGTCCACCCACTGCCTTGAGCTCATCCTGGCTCAGGTTACCCTGCACTGCAAAGCTGAAGCCTGAGGTTTGCGCATAGTAGAGGCTGCCGGATGCCGTACCCGTTGACTGGCCAGATTGTGTTCCCTGGGCTCGGTTCTGGCTGGTCTGCTGATAGGCATCCAGTGCCTTGCGGTTGGTGCCGCTGCTGCTACTGCCTTGCTGCCACTGCCAACGCGATTGCTGATCAAAGGCGATGGTGATCTTGTCCCCATCACGGGTGGTCAGCGACAGGCTGGCCGACTGACCACTGCCCAGCAGGGCGGAGAGCCCCTTGACCCCCGACAGGCTGGTGCCAGAGCTGGCGGCAGGGGTTGTTGCCGGGTTGGCGCTTGCAGAGGCGGTCGCATCCGTAAGCGAACCACTGGCAGAACTGTCGGCCGTCGAGGCACTGTCCTCGCTCCCCAGCAGATCTTTTTCGAACTTATCCAGCCCGGTCTGGATGGTGTCGTAACTCTTGCTGATGCCCTTATCCAGATCCTCGCTGAACAGACCGCTGCCCTTGAGCTCATCCCGCGCCTGGCCAAAGCCCTGATCGATCCCCTTACGTGCCTGGCCGAGCAGATCCTTGAGTGCCGCCTCATCCTTGCCTTCGGCCTGGGCCTTGCGCAGGTAGCCGGTCACAAACCCCAGCACATTTTTGGCGACCTTCTTATAGTTAAAACCGAGCGGATTATCCTCGGTCGGGGTCACGGTATCGTCCTCTTCGCTACCACTGTCGGACACCCCGGCAAAGGCGGTGCGCGAAGTCGTCGCATCACCACTGCTACTGGAGAAGCTCAAGGTTCGCGACAGCGATACATAGAGCACGGACTGCCCGATACGCACCGGCCGGGTCAAGGCGACGGCATCAGTGGCGTCCGCCGCGGCCGAGTCAGTGCTACTGGCGCTGCCCGTCGCGGCGGGCTGTCGGCGTAACAGCAAGGAATAATCTGTTTGGTTCTCAACTTTCATGATGGCATCTCCGACAGGCCCGCTTGACAGAGCTATCGGCTTGGCTGGCCAAAACTTGACCCGTTTTTGCTGGACAAACCCTGCTGGACGCCTAAAATCCGGTGCCTTCGAATGACAGCAGGATATCGACATGACTACCGACCTTCGCCAGCCCGCCGACTACGACCGTCAGTTAGCCGACAAGCAGCAACAGTTGCAGGCGCGTCTGGCCGCCTTTGACGCGCCGGCGCTGGAGGTGTTTGCCTCCACGCCCAACCACTACCGGATGCGCGCCGAATTTCGGGTCTGGCATGAAGGCGATGACCTCTACTACATCATGTTCGATCAAGCGACCAAGCAGCGCTATCGGGTCGATCAGTTCCCGGCCGGCAGTACGCTGATCAATGCATTGATGACACGCCTGCTCGATGGGGTGCGGCCAGAGCAACCGCTGCGACACAAGCTGTTCCAGGTTGACTTTCTGACCACCCAAAGCGGTGAGGCACTGATCTCCCTGCTCTACCACAAGCGCCTGGATGCCCACTGGCAAGCCGCAGCCCGCGCACTGCGCGAGACGTTGCGTAATGAGGGTTGGCAGGTTGAACTGATTGGCCGGGCACTGAAGCAGAAAATCGTGCTGGATCGCGACTATGTCACTGAGCGCCTGCAGGTTGGAGAACGCACCCTGAGCTATCGTCAGGTCGAGAACAGCTTCACCCAGCCCAATGCGATGATGAACGAGCAGATGCTGGGCTGGGCCTGTGATGTCAGCCGCGATGCCGGTGGTGACTTGCTGGAACTGTATTGCGGCAACGGTAACTTCTCATTAGCCCTCGCACCGCAGTTCCGTCAGGTGCTGGCCACCGAGATTGCCAAATCTTCGGTTGACTCGGCGCAGCACAATATCGCCATCAACCAGGTCGATAACGTGCGCATTCTGCGTATGTCGGCGGAAGAGTTTACCCAGGCATTGCGCGGTACCCGCACTTTCCAGCGGCTGGATGGCGTCGATTTGGCCAGCTACGACTGCCGCACCATCCTGGTCGACCCGCCACGCGCCGGACTAGACCCGGCCACGCTGAATCTGGTGCAGGAGTATGAGTTCATTCTCTATATCTCGTGTAATCCGGACACCCTGTGTGACAATCTGGCACAACTGACCCAGACCCACCGGATTGCCCGCTGCGCCCTGTTTGATCAGTTCCCGTTCACCCACCATATGGAAAGTGGTGTCTGGCTACAGCGCCGCTGAGTTCAGACGACGCCGGGGGCGCTCAGGCTACCCGGCGTGTCGGTTGCAGGGGCTGCGACGGAGCTATGGTGGCCAGCGTGGACACCGTCGGCGCCCCTGGCTCACTGATTTGATAAAAGCGCCGGATCTCCTGTCGCGCAGCACAGGTACAGCGCCCGCACTGACTCCCTACCTTTAATTCCCGACGCAGATCGCGCATGCCGCGCGCCCCTTGGGCCAGCGCAGTCTGGATGTCACGGTCGGTGACCGCATGGCATAAACAGATATACATGGCTCATTACCGATAATCATTACCATTTGATAATAATTCTCGCTTTAACTGATAGCAACGCCAATCCCGCAAAATGGTGAAAAAAAGATCACTCGACGTCCGCTGCTGCCTTGGTTTTCCGCACAAATACTGCTTTAGTTGATCAGGTTAATGATCTGTTATCGGCCGCAGCAGGAGGCAGTGCAATGCAAGGTGACAAAACCGTTATCCAGTTGCTCAATCAGGTACTGACCAGCGAGCTGACCAGTATCAACCAGTACTTTTTGCATGCCCGGCTGTGGCGTCACCAAGGGCTGGGCAAACTCAATGACCAGACCTACCGCAAATCGATCAAAGATATGAAACAGGCGGACGCCCTGATCGAACGCATCCTGTTTCTCGAAGGGCTGCCCAATCTGCAGCAATTAGGCCATCTGAAGATCGGCGAAACACCGGAAGAGCGCTTGGCCTGTGACATGGCCTTTGAACATGAACAGTTACCGCTGCTGCGTCAGGCCATTGCGGCCTGCGAACAGGCCGCCGATTTTGTCAGCCGAGACTTGCTTGAGGAGATCCTTGAGGACGAAGAGGCGTATCTGGACTGGCTGGAGACACAACAACAGCTGATCCGCGATCTGGGTCTGGCCAACTACCTGCAAAGCATGATCAGCTGAGGAGAAGACGATGAAAGGTCAACCTGATGTCATTGCCGCCCTGAACCGCCTGCTGGCCAGCGAGTTGTCAGCCATGGATCAGTATTTCACTCACTCGGAGATGTACCGTAATTGGGGGCTGGAAAAGCTCTACGAGCGTATTCATCATGAATTTGATGATGAGAAAGGCCACGCCACCGCCCTGATCGAACGCATTCTGTTTCTGGAGGGCACGCCCGATCTGGTCACCCGTGACCCGATCCACATTGGTGCCGATGTCCCCGCCATGCTGCAGAGCGACCTACAGCTTGAGTACGATGTGGCTACCGCCCTGCGCAAAGTGATCGCCCTCTGCGAGCAGCATCAGGACTACCAGACCCGAGAAATACTGGAAAAATTGCTGGATGATACCGAGGACGATCACGCCTACTGGCTGGAAAAACAGTTACGGCTGATTGACCTGATCGGCCTGCCTAACTATCTGCAATCGCAGATGTAATCCCGTCAGCCGCATCACCCACTAAAATAACAAGCCCGTCATGGTGACGGGCTTGTTATTTAGGTATCGGCGAGCCATTTCTGGTAGCCATGACAGCCTGGCGTGGTTACAACATATAGTTGTCCGGTAACGCTACGCGCGCCACGCCGGACGCCACAGCGGCCATCGCCACTGCACGGGCCACGCGCGGCAGCAGTCGCGGATCCATCGGCTTCGGAATCACATAATCCGGGCCAAAATGCAGCGCCCCCATCTCGGCGGCCGCTTCGACCTCTTCCGGGACCGGCTCCTTGGCCAACTGGCGTAACGCCTCTACGGCCGCCTTCTTCATCTCGGTATTGATGCGCCGGGCGCGCACATCCAGCGCCCCGCGGAACAGGAACGGAAAACAGAGCACATTGTTGATCTGGTTAGGATAATCCGAGCGACCGGTCCCCATGATCGCGTCCTGACGCACGTCATGCACCACCGACGGCGAAATTTCCGGATCCGGATTCGAACAGGCAAAAATCACCGGTTTGGGCGCCATCAGCGCGATATCGGCAGCGGAGACCAGATCCGGGCCTGAAACACCGACAAAGATATCAGCGCCCTGCATCGCCTGCTGCAAGGTGCGCGCACCGCTGTCATTGACGAACCGCGGTTTCTCGCCGTTCAGATCCTGCCGGCCGGAGTGGATCACCCCGTGGCGGTCAATCATGAACAGGTTTTGACGCTGTGCACCAAGCGCCAGCAGCAGATCCATGCACGCCACCCCGGCCGCCCCCGCCCCGAGACAGACAATGCGGCAGTTTGCCAGTTGCTTGCCTTGGATCTCCAGCGCATTGAGCATGCCGGCGGCAGTCACAATCGCCGTACCATGCTGGTCATCGTGAAACACCGGTACCTGGCAGCGCTCAATCAGCGCCCGTTCAATCACAAAGCACTCCGGCGCCTTGATATCCTCCAGGTTAATCCCACCGAAGGTATCTGCGATGTTGGCCACGGTGCGGATAAAGTCATCGTTATCGGTATGGGTGACTTCAATGTCGATGGCATCGATGTTGGCAAAACGCTTGAACAACAGCGCCTTGCCCTCCATCACCGGCTTGGCCGCCAACGGGCCGAGGTTGCCCAGTCCGAGAATTGCGGTGCCATTGGTGATCACCGCCACCAGGTTGCCCTTGGCGGTGTAGTGAAAGGCATCTTCCGGATTGGCCGCGATCTCGCGTACCGGCTCGGCCACCCCCGGGCTATAGGCTAAGGTCAGGTCATGGGCGGTTTCGGCCGGTTTGGTCAGCTGGATGGCAATTTTGCCCGGCGTCGGCACGGCATGATAGGCCAGTGCCTGGTCGCGTAAGTCAGACATGGTGGTTCCCCTGAAAAAGGCAGCAGCGCAAGCGCGCGCTAAGTAGGATCGATGACGGACAACTGACAAAGATCATAGACCCGGGTCGAGGTTCCACAAGGGCTGATTGGGTCTGCGGCGGGAAATTTTATTAATGTGACAGCCGCTTCCGCTTTTTGACGTTTATCCAACAGGAGATTCAGCGATCTGCGACAGCGGACAATCCGGACGAAAAAAAAGCGCCACCAGGGCGCTTTTTTTCGAACCGATAACGGCTTACTTCTTGGTGGACAGTGCACCAAAACGCTTGTTGAAACGATCAACACGACCGCCGGTGTCAACGATCTTCTGCTTGCCGGTGTAGAACGGGTGGCAGGCAGAGCAGACGTCCAGGCTCAGGTCTTTGCCGGTAGAGCGGGTCTGGAATTCGTTACCGCAAGAGCACTTGACGTTGATAACCTTGTACTCTGGGTGGATACCTTCTTTCATGGGAAACCTCTATCTGTAAGGCCGTGTCGCCATCCGGCCTCACGCCGAACACCACACGAGTTGGAACATATGTTTTTGAGGGTGCGAATAATATAGGATCGACCCCCTGACTCGCAAGTCTGATCGAAGAAAAAACAGGCAACCCGTGACCCCGACTGTGCCGCTCGCCCTATTACGTCTCGCCCTCCCCGTGCCATTACGCCGGGAGTTCGACTATTTGTGCCCGCAACCCTTACCGGCTGCGGGTTGTCGGGTACGCGTTCCATTTGGTCGACAGATGCTGGTTGGCGTGGTCACCGACCATCCGGTCAGCAGTGACATCCCGCGGGATCGTCTGCGATCCATTGATACGATCCTGGATCCGGCGCCCCTGTTCAACGGCCCACTGTGGCAGATGTTGCGTTGGGCCAGCCGCTACTACCAGCATCCCGCCGGCGAGGTCTTTGACAATGCCCTGCCGGTATTATTGCGTCAGGGAGAACCCGCCGCACGCCAACCGCTTGAGGGTTGGCAATTGTGTGACGCGCCAACTGGCTCGCCCTCCACTCGCGCGCCACGCCAGCAGCAGGCACTGCAGTTGTTGCAGGATGGCCCGCTGGCCAGTGCCGACCTGCGCGAACAGGGCATTGACAGTGCAGTGTTGCAACGACTCGAAGACAAGGGTTGTATCCGCCGGCTGGATCTACTGGCTGACCGCGAAGCCTGGGCCGATACCTTGCTGGTGCATCAGGACGACCAGCCGCAACTCAATACCGAACAGGCCCTGACCGTGGCGGCGATCAGCAGTCAGGATCGCGAATATGCCGCGTTTCTGCTCGAAGGCATCACCGGCTCCGGCAAAACCGAAGTCTATTTGCAACTGATGGCCAACGTGCTGGCCCGTGGTCAGCAGGTCTTGGTGCTGGTGCCGGAGATCGGCCTGACCCCGCAGACCCTGGCGCGTTTTCGCCGCCGCTTCAGTGCGCCGATCCTGACCCTGCACTCCGGCATGACCGACCGCGAGCGGCTGGATGCCTGGGTGGCCTGCCGCGATGGCGAGGCAGCAATCCTGGTTGGCACCCGCTCGGCACTGTTCACGCCGTTTGCCCGGCTGGGACTCATTCTGATCGACGAGGAGCATGATGCCTCGTTCAAGCAGCAGGACAGCTTCCGCTACCACGCCCGAGATCTGGCCGTATTGCGGGCACGCCTGGAGAACTGCCCGATTGTGCTCGGTTCCGCGACCCCCTCCTTGGAGAGTCTGCATAACGTCACGCTCGGCAAATACCAGCTATTACGCCTGACCCAGCGCGCCGGCGGCGCCCGTCCGGCCACGCAGGCGGTACTGGATATCAAGCATGTGCCGCTCACCGCTGGCCTCTCGCCGCAACTGCAGCAACTGATGCAACAGCATCTGCAGCAGGGCAACCAGGTGATGCTGTTTCTGAATCGCCGCGGTTATGCCCAGGCACTGATCTGTCATCACTGTGGCTGGATCGCCGGCTGCGCCCGTTGTGATGCCTGGTACACCTGGCATCAGGGCAGCCAGCGGCTACATTGTCACCATTGTGATGGCCAACGCCCGCTACCCAGCCATTGTCCAGATTGCGGGAGCGCAGAACTGGTCGGCACCGGGGTCGGTACCGAACAACTGGAAGCCGCGCTGCAGGCACTGTTCCCAACCTATCGCACGGTGCGGATTGACCGCGACAGCACACGGCGCAAAGGCGAACTGGAGGCCGCACTGCAGGCCATCCGCCAGCGCGAGGTGCAGATCCTGATTGGCACCCAGATGCTGGCCAAGGGGCACCACTTTCCGGATGTCACCCTGGTCGGTTTGCTGGATGTGGATGGCGCCCTGTTCTCACAAGATTTCCGCGCCACGGAGCGACTGGCGCAGTTGTACACCCAGGTCGCCGGTCGTGCGGGGCGCGCCAGCAAACCGGGCCAAGTGGTGTTGCAGACTCACCATCCGGAGCACCTGCTGCTCCAGGATCTGGTGCAAAACGGCTATGCCCACTTTGCCCGTACCTGTCTGCAGGAGCGCCAGCAACTGGATCTGCCACCGTGGAGTTGTCAGGCCTTGTTGCGCGCGGATGCCACCGGCCGACCGGAGGTGGTCGCCTTTCTGACGGCCGCCGCCGCCCTGTTACCCGGCTGTTGCCAGGGCTGCCCGACCAGTCGCTGGCATGGTCCGGTCTCGGCGATCATGGAGCGACGCGCCGGACGCTATCGCATGCAGTTATTGTTACAAGCCCACCAGCGCGCTGAGTTGGCACTGGTGCTGGAGCGTTGGCTACCACTACTTGAAGCCCTGCCCGAAGCCCGTCGCGTGCGCTGGTCTCTGGATGTCGACCCGCAAGAGGTGCTGTAAACCATCAGCCCCCATAGAAGGTAATGCGGGTCAGTTAAGCACCGGAGAGACCACCCTTTTCGCCAACACACCGTCAACCCTTCGATCGGGGCTCGATGGCGGCATCCCTGCCGCCAACGGTTGGCTCAACGGGCATCTCTCCTTCGTAACCTGACTGGCATCACCCCAGAGAGGGGGCTGAAGTTCACATTTTGCATTTCGCATTTTGCATACCAGCTGCCGAGGGCGTGCAGAATGCGAGGCTTAATGCGCACGCAGGGGCGTCTCCTGCACCATCGACATCAAGAAGCGCAGCGCATCACTGCAGTCAGGACTCTCCAGTAACGGCAGCTTCTGCTCGCCGGAGAGCGGCAACACCTCCAGCCAGCGTTGCGCCACCCAACAAGCATTGCTCCACTCCGGCTGCGGATACCAGGCAGCCAGATCCGGGTGTTCGATAAACAGCTCGCTTAGCCGCTCAGCCAACACCAGTTGTGCCGGTTCAAGCCCGGTGGATGACCAGTTTGGCAATGGCTCGACATCGCCAAATAACAGGCCATCCGGCTCGGCTTCCACCGAAAAAACCCGATAACGTTCAACACCTTTTACCGCAATGCCTAAGGTGCCATCCTCCAACAGATTGAAGTCGACCACCTCAACCCGGGTGCCGATCGCCAGCATGGGGGTGAAACCGTCCGGCTGACGACGACCGAGCAGGCACAGCCCGAAGCCCTGTTGCGGCGCCAGGGTCAATAGACGATGGTAACGCGGCTCAAAAAAGCGCAGGGGCAGAATGCCACCGGGTAACAGGTGCACTGAGGCGGGAAACAGGGGTAAGCGCATGGCAGCCTCCTAGGCATGACCCGGTTGGCGCTGTGCCTGACCGGGGATATCGACATATTTTCCTCACTCACGCATAAACCAAGCCAGACTGTCGCGGGCTTACGGTAGTCAGGCGCGCCTATTCAGAGTAAAATTTGCCCCCTTTCCGTAAATGCATAACCGGCCTCCGGGTCAGAGATTTTGGGTGGACAGAGATGAAAGAGCATATTCACCAGCTGCTGGAGCAGTGTGTGGGTCAACTGATGGCCGATGGCATCCTCCCGGCAGGGACCGTCGCACGCATCCAGGTGGACAACACCAAGGACAAGGCACACGGTGATCTGGCCACCAACTTGGCCATGCTGTTGGCCAAGCCGGCCGGTCTCAATCCGCGCGTGCTGGCCCAGCACATCATCGACCATCTGCCGGCCTCCGGTCGCGTCGCCAAGGTCGAAATCGCCGGTCCCGGCTTTATCAACTTCTATCTGGACAGCCAGTGGCTGGCCCGCCAGATCGACGCCCTGCTGACCGATGATCACCTCGGCGTGAAGACCGCCAGCCCGGCGCAGACCATCGTCGTCGATTACTCGGCACCCAACGTTGCCAAGGAGATGGCCGTCCACCATATCCGCTCCACCGTGATTGGGGATGCCGCCACCCGCACCCTGGAATTCCTCGGCCACAAGGTGATCCGCGCCAACCATGTCGGTGACTGGGGTACCCAGTTCGGCATGTTGATCGCCTATCTGGAAAAGATGGAAAACGAGCACGCCAGCGACATGGAGCTCGCCGATCTCGAAGCCTTCTACCGCGAAGCCAAGAAACACTATGACGAAGATGAAGCCTTCGCCGAGCGCGCCCGTGGTTACGTGGTCAAGCTGCAGGGCGGTGACGAATACTGTCGCACCATGTGGAAGAAACTGGTCGACCTGACCATGGCACAGAACCAGCGCATCTACGACCGGCTGAATGTCAGTCTGAGCACCCGGGATGTAATGGGCGAGAGCCTGTACAACCCGATGTTGCCGCAGATTGTCAGCGACCTGCAGGCCAAGGGGCTGGCAGTTGAAGACGACGGCGCCATGGTGGTCTACCTCGATGAGTACAAGGGTAAGGACGGCGATGCCATGGGCGTCATCGTACAGAAGAAGGATGGCGGCTTCCTGTACACCACCACCGACATCGCCTGCGCCAAGTACCGTGTTGAGACCCTGGGTGCCGACCGCGTGCTCTACTTTATCGACTCGCGCCAGCACCAGCACCTGATGCAGGCCTGGAGCATCGCGCGCAAAGCCGGTTATGTGCCGGCGCACGTCTCGCTGGAGCACGAAGCCTTCGGCATGATGCTGGGCAAGGACGGCAAACCGTTCAAGACCCGCAGCGGCGGCACCGTCAAGCTGTCCGAACTGCTGGATGAAGCCGAACAGCGCGCGCGCGATCTGATGGCCTCACGCGGCAGTGACCTGAGTGCTGACGAGCAGGCCGAAGTGGTGCATGCCGTGGCGATGGGCGCAGTCAAGTATGCGGACCTGTCCAAGAACCGCACGACCGACTACATCTTCGACTGGGACAACATGCTGGCCTTTGAGGGCAACACTGCGCCGTACCTGCAGTATGCCTACACCCGTATCCAGTCGATCTTCCGCCGTGCTGGCGACGACGCGGCCATCGGCCCGGTCCAGTTGCAGGAGACGGCAGACGAAGCCTTGGCGCAGAAACTGATGCAATTCAACGATGCGGTGCAGAATGTGGCCGCTAAGGGCATGCCGCATCTGCTGTGTACCTATCTGTATGAACTGTCTGGCCTGTTCATGAGCTTCTACGAAGCCTGCCCGATCAACAAGGACGGTGTTGAGCCGGCACAGAAGGCCAGCCGCCTGGCGCTGTGTGCTGCCACCGCCCGTGTGCTCCGCCAAGGGCTCGATCTGCTCGGTATCAAGGTTCTGGAGCGGATGTAAACCATGACCAAGGATTATGTCCGCAGCGGATCGCGGCCGGCCGCGCGCAAACGCAAGACGACCGGGCGCAACAGCCGCCCGGCGCCGCGCGCGCCATTCCCGGTGTTCAGGGCCGTACTGGCCCTGGCGCTGGTCATTGGTTTCGGCGCCTTCTTGTTGATTATCAAGGGCAAGTCCGGCGAGCCGAAAACAGTGGCGCAAACCACTCCGGCCGCCAAGCCGATCCCGATCGAGGATCAGCGTCCGGCCAAGGAGAAGTTTGACTACATGACCCTGCTGGAGAACAAGCAGGTGAATGTGGACCTGCCGCCCGGCACCCAACCCAAGGACTTCAGCGTCGACCCGGAACAGCAGAAAGCCATTCTGGCCGAGCAGAAGAAGCAGGCGCTGTTGAAGGCACAACAAGCGACACAACTGGGTGACCAAGGTAACGATGGCGATGTCGGCCCCGCCACGGCATCAAGCCTGGCGAACACCACCACCGGTCAGACACCGCCCACGGCCAAACCCGTCACCCCGCGCAATGAGAGCGAGCGCGCGGCGGCGCTGCTGGGTGGACAGCCGATAGCCACCGCCAACAGACGGCCGGCGACCCCGACGCCCACCGTACAACGTGAGACGGTGGCGCAGCACGAAACCGTGACGCGTGAGACGCCAGTGCGCGCGACCCCTCCGGCCCACGATAACGATGCCGCCCGTGCCGCAGCGTTGCTGGCCGGCGCCAGTGTACCGGCGCGGACACCGGTAACCCCCTCCCCTGCCGCACCGAGCGCGTCCGCCAATGCCACCACGGCACCGGCAGGCCGTAGTTATATGATGCAGTGTGGCGCGTTCCGCACCAATGACCAGGCCACCTCGATGCGTCTGCGGCTGTCGGGAGCAGGTCATACCGCGCAAGTGTCGCAAGGACAGGTCAATGGCGCCACCTGGTACCGCGTAGTGCTCGGCCCGTTTGCCAGCAAGGCGGATGCCGAAGGTCAGCGAGCCAGCATGCAAGCGCGTCATCTGGTAGAGAACTGCACCATCTGGCTACGTTAATCAGCCCCCACCAGGCGACCTGCGGGTCGCCTGTTTTTTTAGCCTTGAAAATAGTTTCCCCCGCCCCCATCTAGCCCGTATGACGCCGCTCTGTTAGCTGGCATCCCCATCACATATCGAGGTTCCCGTGACTACTATCGTATCCGTACGTCGCAATGGTCAGGTGGTGATCGGAGGAGACGGTCAGGTCTCCCTCGGCAACACCGTGATGAAAGGCAATGCCCGCAAAGTGCACCGCCTGTATAACGGCAAGGTGCTGGCCGGTTTTGCTGGCGGTACGGCAGATGCCTTCACCCTGCTCGAGCGCTTTGAGGCCAAGCTGCAGGCACATCAGGGTAATCTGGAGCGCGCCGCCGTCGCACTGGCCAAAGACTGGCGCACTGACCGCATGCTGCGCCGTCTGGAGGCGTTGCTTGCCGTCGCCGACGCCCAGAAGTCATTTATCATCACCGGCAACGGTGACGTGGTGCAGCCGGAACAGGATCTGATCGCCATCGGCTCCGGTGGCAACTATGCGCAGGCCGCCGCGCGCGCCCTGCTGGAAAACACCGAGCTGAGTGCCGACGAGATCGTGCGCAAGGCGTTGACCATCGCCGGCGACATTTGCGTGTTCACCAATAATTTCCAGACCATCGAAGTCCTCGACTACCCGCTGGTCCCGTCGCCGACTACCGGCAAAGAGGAATAATCCATGTCCGAAATGACCCCGCGTGAAATTGTTCACGAGCTGGACCGTCACATTATCGGCCAGGCCGACGCCAAGCGTGCGGTGGCGATTGCCCTGCGCAACCGCTGGCGCCGCATGCAGCTCGAGCCGGGCATGCGTCAGGAAGTGTCACCAAAGAACATTCTGATGATCGGCCCGACCGGCGTCGGCAAGACCGAAATCGCCCGTCGTCTGGCCAAGCTGGCCCATGCGCCGTTTATCAAGGTTGAAGCGACCAAGTTCACCGAAGTCGGCTATGTCGGCAAAGAGGTCGACTCCATCATCCGCGATCTGACCGATATGGCGATGAAGATGGTGCGCGAGCAGCAGGTCGAGAAGAACCGCTTCCGCGCCGAAGAGGCCGCCGAAGAGCGCATCCTCGACGCCCTGTTACCGCCGCCGCGTGAAGGCTGGGGCAACGACAAGAGCGATAACAGCCACACCCGCCAGATCTTCCGCAAGAAGCTGCGCGAAGGTGAACTGGATGACAAGGAGATCGAGCTGGACCTCTCCGCCGCGCCGATGGGGGTCGAGATCATGGCTCCACCCGGCATGGAGGAGATGACCAACCAGCTGCAGAGCCTGTTCCAGAACATGGGCCAGGGGCAGAAAAAGAAGCGCAAGCTCAAGGTGCGCGAAGCCTTGCAACAGCTGATCGACGAAGAGGCCGCCAAGCTCATCAATCCGGAAGATTTGAAGGAGCAGGTGATCAACGCGGTCGAGAACCAGGGCATCGTCTTCATCGACGAGATCGACAAGATCTGCAAGCGCGGCGAGAGCAGCGGCCCGGATGTCTCGCGTGAAGGGGTACAGCGCGACCTGCTGCCGTTAGTCGAAGGCTGCACCGTCAACACCAAGCACGGCATGGTGCGTACTGACCATATCCTGTTTATCGCCTCGGGGGCATTCCAGATTGCCAAGCCGTCAGATCTGATCCCGGAACTGCAGGGCCGCCTGCCGATCCGTGTCGAACTCGGCGCGCTGAGCAGTGAGGATTTCGAGCGTATCCTGACCGAGCCGAACGCCTCGCTGACGGCACAGTACAAGGCGCTGATGGCCACCGAGCAGGTCAAGGTCGAGTTCACCGCCGACGGTATCCGTCGCATCGCGGAAGCCGCGTGGCAGGTCAACGAGCGCACCGAGAACATCGGCGCCCGCCGTCTGCATACCGTACTCGAACGCCTGATGGAGGAGCTCTCCTACAGCGCGGCGGACCATGCCGGCACCACCCACGTGATTGATGCCGACTACGTCAATGCCCATCTGGGCACCCTGATCGAAGACGAAGACCTCAGCCGCTACATCCTGTAAGTCATTGAGCGCTGAGTGATTGACCCGAAGCCCCCGGATTAGCGATACAGCTCGCAGCCGGGGGCTTTTCCTTTGAAAAGCCCCGCTGACTCCCGTATTCTTGACGCATCAGCATCCGACGTGGAGAGCGAGCCATGGAATACAATACTTCCGAACTGTGTGATACCTATGCCGACCAGGTGGACGTGGTCGAACCCATGTTCAGCAGTTATGGCGGGCGTAATTCCTTTGGCGGCATCATCACCACCGTCAAATGCTTTGAGTCCAACGGCCTCATCCGCGAACTGGTACAAGAGCCAGGGGCCGGACGTGTGTTGTTAATCGATGGTGGCGGCTCACTGCGTCGCGCCCTGATCGACGCCGAGATTGCCAGCACGGCAGTGGAAAGCGGCTGGGAAGGGATCGTCTGCTACGGCTCCCTGCGTGAGGTCGATGCGCTGGCCGATCTGGATATCGGCATCCAGGCGCTGGCTTCGATTCCAGTCGGCGCGGAAGACAACGATGTCGGCGAAACCGATCTGCCGGTCAACTTCGGCGGCGTGACCTTCCTGCCGGAAGACCACCTCTACGCGGACACCACCGGTATCATTCTGTCACCGGAGCCGCTCGATCTGGACTAACCCTCCGCCCGCATGCTCTCGGAGCGCAGCAAGTAAAACGCCGGCAATTGCCGGCGTTGTCATTTCACCATCCGTGCTGGCGTCAGACTGCATCTGCCATCTGATCCATCTTGCCGAGCAGCGCACGCAGACGCTCCTGCCAAGCCTGATGGTCATTCCGCAGCTGCTGATTTTCATCCTTCAGCTGCTGGTTCTGCGCCTTCAGTTCTTCTACTTCCATTTTCAACAGCGCCAGGTTGTCGACAGCGGATTGCACCTTGGCTTCCAGCTGTTCCAGTACTTCAAGTGACATAGTCATTCCCACAATGGTTTAACACAAGCATGGTTTCGCATAGGGTCCGGACTGACGTCCGAACATCGGAGTCAGAATACTCTGTCCCCTTGATGCCAACAAGGGATGACGCGCCATTCGCGCGCGGGGGGTGACGACCTTTCGGCTTAGTGCTGACTTAACCGCCAAAATAGCTGCGATAGAGCCAGAATAGCCCGGCGCACACCGGCATCATCAGCAGGGCATACAACAAGTTCCAGCTAAACAGATCCCGTGCGCGCACTCGATAACAGGCCAGCAAAGCGAGGTTGGCCCCTGACAGCGGCGAGGCGCCGGTCGACAACCCCCAGCCAATCAGCCAGGTCAAGCCGAGTAACGACGGCTCGGGATGCAGGTGCCAGACCAGCGGCGCCAGACTGGAGATGGTGATGATCGGATGCACACCGAGATAGGAGATGACCAGGATGATGGCGACCGTCAGGGTCGCTTCAAAAGCACCGAAGTGGTCAAAACAGGCCAGCAGCGGCGCCGGAGACCAGATCTGGGTCAGCCCGTTAATGCCGGCCGCCAGCAGTCCGGCACCGAGAAACAGCACAATCTGGCTGCCCATGGCAGCAAAGCGATGGGTCACTTGACGGCGCAATGCCTGCGCGCGATTGGCAGCCGGCATCAGCAGTAACGCGATCGGCGGCGCCAGCAAGGTAATCAGGCCGATAATACTGGCCGAGGGAGCCAGCGCGTGGCCAGCCAGTACCGTCAGCGCCAGCAGTCCCGGCAGCAACAGGGTCGACAGACGTAGCGGATAGCCCTCGAAGTCCTTAACCCCTAATCGCCAGACCTCAAACAGGGTGATCAGCATCGCCGCCAGCGTGGCCAGCAGACCAAACGGCCAGGTGCGGGCAAACACCATCCCCGGCGCATAACTGAACGCCACCGCCGTGGCGACAAAGAACGGTGACCAGAACGCCGCGGCACAGTAGATACGGCTCAGCATGATTACCTGCCGGCGCTCCAGTCGCCCGTGCTTGGCCAGCCGATCACCGACCACCAGCAGCACCGACATATTGATCACACCACCGAGCAGGTTAACCCCCGCCAAGGTGCTCAGCACCCCTTTCCAGCCCCCCCACGGCGCATCCTCGCGCCGGGAGAGATCGCCAGTGGCGAGGTTCAGGCAACTGATACCGGCAAACAGGGTGACCATGTCGAGGTTGGGCAAAAACAGTTGCGCCGCGGTGGGTCGGATACCGTGAAACCAGGCCACCACCAGCATCACCAGCGCCGCGCCATACAACCAGCCACACTGCTGACGTGCCGCTGCATCAAGACCGGGCCACAGGATCAGCGCGGCCAGCCAGGCCAGCAGCGCGCCCGGCCACACGGTCAAACCCAGATAGAGATGGGCCATTTGCGCCAGCCACAACAACAGGATCAAGACACCGGCAATGGCTCGGCTCACGGCAGACCCTCCTCCACCCGGGGCGATGGGCCCGGCGGTTATAACCCTTGGTTCATATCCAGCGACGGCTTCTCGCAGCCCGGCGTTCCGACGACTCGCGCAGGGACCCCGGCCACCGTGGTATGCGGTGGCACCGCCTGCAGCACCACGCTGCCGGCACCGATCTTGGCGCCACAACCGACCTCAATATTGCCCAGCACCTTGGCGCCGGCGCCGATCATCACCCCTTCGCGGATCTTCGGATGACGGTCGCCGTGCTCCTTGCCGGTCCCGCCCAGGGTGACGTTCTGCAGGATAGAGACATCATTCTCCACCACTGCGGTCTCGCCGATGACGATACCGCTGGCATGGTCGAACATGATGCCGCGGCCAATCCGCGCCGCCGGATGGACATCCACCCCGAACACCACCGAGATCTGGTTCTGCAGGAAGGTAGCCAGCGCATAACGCCCCTGCTCCCACAGCCAGTGACCGACGCGGTAGGCCTGCAGCGCATGGAAACCCTTTAGATACAGCAGTGGCGTCGAGTAGTAGCGCACTGCCGGATCACGATCCTTGACCGCACAGATATCGGCCGCTACCGCATCCAGGATCTCCGGTTGCGCGCGATACGCGGTCTCGATCACCTCGCGCAGCACCATCGCCGACATCACCGGACTGCCCAGTTTGTTAGCCAGCTGGAAGCTGAGTGCCGAACGCAGGCTATCGTGATTGAGGATGGTGGAGTGGAAGAAACTGGCCAGCATCGGCTCCTGTGCCGCCATCTCGACTGCTTCGGCGCGAATCTTGTCCCAGGTTACTTGCTTGATGCAGGTCATGAATTAATCCTTTGTCTCCAGCGGCGGTACAGCGGCGGCATTTTCACGCGCCAGTACCGAAATCGGGTCCATATGTACCAGCACATCGGCCAGCGGGAAGTCGGTGCGAATTGCCGCCTCAGCCAGATCGGCCAGCTCATGCGCCCGCAGCAACGGGAGTTGGTCATCCAACTCCAGGTGCAGCTGGATGATACGCAGCGGGCCCGATTGCCGGGTGCGCAAATCATGCATGCCATGCACGCCAGGAATGGCGCGGACCAGCTGACTGATGCGCTGCTGCTCCTCTTCCGGCAGCTGGCGGTCGAGCAGGGTCTGCACCGCCTCATAACCAATCGTCAACGCCCCTTTGAGGATATACAGGCCGAGCAGCATGGCGAACAGGCCGTCCGCCCACATCCAGCCCCAATAAGCGAGACCAAGGGCCAGTAGCACCCCCAAATTGAACAGCAGGTCTGACTGGTAGTGCAGACGGTCAGCACGGATTGCCTGGCTGTCGGTCTGGCGCACCACCCAACTCTGGAACAGCACCAACAACAGGGTCAGCCCCAGCGCCCCCACGGTCACCCACAGGCCGATGCCCAAATGTTGCAGCGGTTGCGGGTTGAGCAGGCGCGACAGACCGTTCATCACCAGGATCAGTGATGAACCGGTAATAAACGCCGCCTGGGCCAGACTGGCCAGTGACTCGGCCTTGCCATGCCCGAAGCGGTGATCCGCATCGGCCGGCGCCAAGGCATAACGAATGGCCAGCAGATTGATCACCGAGGCACTGATGTCCATCAGCGAATCAGCCAACGAGGCCAGCAAACTGGAGGAGCCGGTCATCAGCCAGGCCGCCAGCTTGGCAATGATCAGTAACCCGGCGGTCGCGGTAGACGCCAGCCCAGCCAGGGTCACCAGACGCGAATAGGTAGTGGTGGTCACAACGAATTCCTGTGATGGTCAAGGCATCCTGCCTGACATGTGATCCGGAGCATTATCATACCCGTTGACTGCGCGGGAACAATCCCCGCACCCAAGGATTCCGTTTCCGCGGAGGCCGGCGTATCCTTGCCGCTTTGTGCATCGCGCTCCGAGGTCTCCATGCTGCATGTGGTGCTGTATCAGCCCGAAATTCCGCCGAATACCGGCAATATCATCCGTCTGTGTGCCAACACGGGTTATCGTCTGCATCTGATCGAGCCGATGGGATTTGCCTGGGATGACAAACGGGTCAAGCGCGCCGGGCTGGACTACCATGAGTTCGCTGACGTCCGCCGCTATCCGGATTTGGACGCTTGCCTCGGCACGCTCGGCGATGGACGGATCTTTGCCTGTACCACCAAGGGCTCCGCGGCCCCCTCGGATGTGCAGTTTGCCGCCGGCGATATCCTGCTGTTTGGCCCGGAAAGTCGCGGCCTGCCGCCCGAGGTACTGGAGAGGGTTGCCGCCGAACAGCGCTTGCGTATTCCGATGTTGCCACAAAGCCGCAGCATGAACCTCTCCAATGCAGTGGCCATCTTTATCTACGAAAGCTGGCGCCAACTAGGGTTCCCCGGCGCCCGTTAAACCACTGCCGGCTCGGTGCCGCGTTCCTCTTTCGCTGCAAACAACAAGGCGGCCGCAGCCGCCTTGTCCGATTCGGGAAACGGGCACCTGCCCCGTCGCGCTTAGTGCCATCCACCGTTACGGATCACGCCAACCGCCAGCCCTTCAATGGTCAGGCTCTGCTCGCGCAGATCAACCTCAATCGGTGACAGGGTCTCATTCTCCGGCAACAGCGACACCTGATGGCCCTGACGCTGGAAACGCTTGACCGTGACCTCGTCATCACCCACCCGCGCCACCACCACCTGGCCGTTGCGCACCTGTTCGGTCTTGTGCACCGCCAGCAGGTCACCATCCAGAATGCCGATATTCTTCATGCTCATCCCCTGCACGCGCAGCAGAAAATCAGCTTGCGGCTGGAACATCCCGGGATCGACCTGGTAGTGGGCCTCGATATGCTCGCTGGCCAGAATCGGCTCACCCGCCGCGACCCGGCCGATCAACGGCAAACCGCTCTCTTCTGCCGCCAGCTCGTCACTGTCATCTTGCAGCAACTGGATGCCGCGCGACGTGCCCGGCATGATGCGGATCACCCCTTTGCGCGCCAACGCCTTCAGATGCTCCTCGGCCGCGTTGGCCGAACGGAAACCGAGGCGCATTGCAATTTCGGCACGGGTTGGCGGCATCCCGGTCTGTTGCATGCATTCCTTGATCAGGGCGAGCACCTGGCTCTGACGTTCAGTGAGGTGTTTCATAACAGGCCTGTGTATATATACAGAATACTGTGAGTATATACAGGCCTTTAGGCAAAGCAAACAACAATTACTGTGGCGAGGGAGGAATGAGGCCGTGATCGCCCTCTATGCCCCTGTCACGACAAACAGGGGTCATTCTGATATGCTGCCGCGGCTTTTAGTTGTCGAGGAAATACTCTGATGTCGTTTGGCTTGCGTCTGTGGCGCACCCTGTGCCGCCTGCCTATCCGCTTACTGGTCAATTATCACAGCCTGCCCGAGGATCCGATCGCCCAGCTGGGATTGGATCCCTCCAGACCTGTGGTCTATGCCCTGCCAACCGACTCGCTCTCCGATCTGCTCACGCTCGAGCTGTGTACTGCAGAGTGTGGCCTGCCCAGCCCCTTCATTCCGCTGCAACAGCAAGGGGGCAGCGTGCCGCGTTATGTCTGCCTGGAGCGTCATCGTGGCCGCAAGGGACAATCGCCGCAGAGTCTGACCACCTTCCGCCAGTGGCTGGATCTGCATCAGCAGGACCCATCGCTGGACGCCCAGCTGCTACCGGTCACCCTGCTCTGGCACCGTGCGCCGGGCAAGGAGCGTCCTACCCCGCTGCAACCACCGGTGCGTCTGCCCGGTCGCCTGCGCAAGGCGCTGATGGTACTGCTCTATGGCCGCGAGAACCGTGTGCGCTTCTCGTTGCCGGTCTCGTTGCGCCAGCTGTTGAGTGACCATGGCAGTGACGAACAGATGGCGCACAAGTTGGCGCGCGTCGCCCGCATCCATTTCAGCCGCCAGCGCCATGCCGCCAAGGGACCATCGCTGCCAGATCGCCAGGCGCTGTTCAATGACCTGCTACGCAATCCGGCGATCAGCCAGGCCATTCAGGAACAGGCGACCCAAGAGCAGGTCAGTGAAGAGAAGATGCGCCAACGCGCACACCACTATCTGGACGAGATGGCCTCCGACTTCTCCTATCGCCTGGTGCGCTTTGCTGACTACTTCCTCGGCTGGGTCTGGAATAAGCTGTATCGTGGCATCACCGTAGCCGGGGGGGAGGAGGTCCGCCGTCTGGCGCGCGAAGGCCACGAAATCGTCTATATGCCCTGCCATCGCAGCCATATGGACTATTTGCTGCTCTCCTACGTCATCTATCACCAGGGGATGGTGCCGCCGCATATCGCCGCCGGTATCAACCTGAACTTCTGGCCGGCCGGGCCGCTGTTCCGCCGAGGCGGCGCCTTCTTCCTGCGCCGCAGCTTCAAGGGCGACAAACTCTACAGCACGGTGTTCCGTGAATATCTGGCCGAACTGTTTCATCGTGGCTATGCGGTGGAGTATTTCACCGAGGGCGGCCGCTCACGTACCGGCCGCCTGCTGCAGCCGAAAACCGGCATGCTGGCGATGACCCTGCAGGCGCAACTGCGCAACCTGTCGCGGCCACTGACCTTTGTACCGGTCTATATCGGCTATGAGCATGTGATGGAGGTGAACACCTACCTGAGCGAGCTCAAGGGCAGCCGCAAGGAGAAAGAGAACTTCTGGCAAGTGCTCGGCATCCTGCGCAAATTGCGCAACTTTGGCCGCAGCACGGTCAGCTTCGGCGAGCCCCTGACGCTCCACCACTTTCTGCAGCAGCAGGTGCCGGACTGGCGCGACGATCTCGACCCAACCGGCCAGCACCGTCCGGACTGGCTGGCCCCGGCCGTCGATACCCTGGCCCAGCAACTGATGACCCGCATCAACGATGCCGCTGCGGTCAACGGTCTGACCCTGACCGCCCTCGCCCTGCTGGCCAGCGACCGCCAGGCGATGACCCGCGATGCGCTGCTGGCGCAGATTACCCTGTCACTCGATCTGCTGCGTCTGGCCCCCTACAGCGCCCACAGCCAGGTACCGGAGATCACGGCCGAGACCCTGTTGGCGCAGGCACTGGAGCTGGACAAGTTTCAGGTCACCACTGACCGGTTGGGCGAGATCATCAGTGTCGATCGCTATCAGGCGATCCTGATGACCTTCTATCGCAATAACATCTTGCACCTGTTTGCCTTGCCCGGCCTGCTCGCTGCACTGATTGAACGCCATGAGGGGATCAGCCACCAGGCGTTACTGGCGGCCTGCCGACAGATCCATCCGCTGATGCGCAGTGAGCTGTTTCTGCGCCAAACCGACGCCTCACTGGCCGCCGATATCGACGCCCAGCTGCAGGCGATGCAACAGTTGCAGTTGATTGAGGTGCGCGACGGCGGCTATCACGTCTGTGCCAGCCGACAGATGCAGTTGTTGCTGTTGGCGCAACACGTTCAGGAGTCACTACAGCGCTATGCGTTGACCTTGAGCTTGCTGGCGGATCGCGAACTGATTGAAGACAGCGCGCAACTGGCCGCAGACAGCCAGATGATGGCGATGCGTCTGGCGACCCTGCACGGCATTCATGCGCCGGAGTTCAGCGATCAGGCGCTGTTCCGCACCCTGTTGCAGACGCTGCAAAGTCAGCAGTTACTGCAGCCGGTCGGAGCAGAGACCCCGGATCGCTTGCGGGTGGCACAACAGGACGTCCGCCAGTTGCTGGCTACCCTGCTCCCCTTGGTCCCAGCAACCGTGCGCCGCACCATCCAGCAGCCAGCGACCTCACCCGCTGCAGCATCAACCGCTGCGCCTACAGCAACGCCAGCCACAGACCAATAAAGATCACCGCGCCGACCTGATTGTTATCGAGGAAGGCGCGGAAACAGGCGTCGCGGTCGCGCTCTCGCGTCCACCAGCTCTGGCGGACAAACAGCGCGGCGGCGACCGCCAGCCCGGCATACCAGGGCCAGCCCAGCGCACTCAAGCTCCCCGCCAGCAGCAAACAGCCTAAGGCCGCCGCCTGCAGTAACTGGATAATTAACCGGTCATAGCGGCCGAACAAGATCGCCGTCGAGCGCACACCGATGCGCAGGTCATCATCGCGATCGACCATGGCGTACCAGGTATCATAAGCAATCGTCCACAGCACATTGGCCGCAAAGAGCAGCCAGGTCACCGGCATCAGGGTGCCCTGCACCGCCGCCCACGCCATCGGAATGGCCCAGGAGAACGCCAGCCCGAGCACCAATTGTGGTAGATGGGTCACCCGCTTCATAAATGGATAGACCACTGCAAGCCCGAGCCCAGCCACCGACAGCAGGATGGTGAAGCGGTTGAGGGTGAGTACCAGCACAAAGGCGGCGACCACCAGCAAGACAAAGAACCCCAGCGCCTGGCGCACACTGAGCAGGCCGGCCGGCAGCGGACGCCGGGCGGTACGACGGACATGGCCATCGACCCGGCGATCAGCAAAGTCGTTGATCACACAACCGGCGGAGCGCATCAGCCAGACGCCGAGCACGAACACCGCGAGCAACCGCCAACCGGGAAACCCGCCGGCCGCCAGCCACAAGGCCCATAAGGTGGGCCACAGCAACAGCAAAGAGCCGATGGGACGATCCAACCGTGCCAGTTGCCAATATGCCTTCCAGTTGCCGCGCGCTACCGCCTGCATGGTATTGATCTCTCCCTGCTTGCTCTGCATCGATCCCATCGTCCTAGCCCACCGGCTCAGTGTAGAGCGGCGCGGCCGGTAAAAAGATCTCATATAGCATTAATCCCGCCGTCCCCTGCTGCCAGCGACAACGTCGCGCCCACAGCGGTCCGTCCCACGCCAAGGCCTGGCAAAACGGCTGCCAGGCGGGCTGACGCGCCAGATCAACCCCCTGTAGGGGCGTGCGGGTGAGCCCTGCGGCAAACAGCCAGTCACCGAGCGGACGCGTCCCCTGCTGTTGCAGGGCGGGCCAGCGGGACAGGAATCCCGGCTCAAAGCAGGTCACCCCCCACACCCAGGCGCGGCCCTCTTTGCACAGCAGGACCTGACGCACCCCTTGGTTGGCCAGCGAGGCCTCCTGCAGGCAGTGCACCGCTAGCCCGCCCGGTAGGGCGCGTAGCCGCGCCGTCAGTGAGCCGGTGTCCAGCAACCAGTCAGCCACCTGGGCTGGCCAATTGCCTTGCTCACACCAAGGCAGTGCCGCCAAGGACAGGTGAAGGTCTTGCAAGGTGCTGAATGGCCATGCCATGTCAGGATCGGGCCATGTTGGCACGGTGCAGTTGTTCATCTATTCCACATCCCGGAGGGGTACCGCTTGACGGCCCCGCCATCGCCTTCAAGAATGGGAGATAGACTCCCCTATTGTTGGATCACGAGCCCACTATGATGTCACGCAGCCCGTTGTTATTTCTGTTACTGGCTCTGCTTTTTGCCCCCTTCTCCGCCTGGTCCTCAGAAGGGGGGGAAGGCGGAGAGGGCGGCGAAAAAGCGCAGCCTGTCGGTATCGGTTACTACACCCTCGATCCCGAGTTCATCACCAACTACCAGACCGAGGGCCCGATTCTCGGTTATGTCCGCGTCAAGGTTGACCTGATGGTCGACAACGCCGGCGATATCGCGCTGCTGAAAAAGCATGAACCGCTGCTGCGCGATACCATCGTCAGCCTGCTCGGCAACCAGGTGCTGGAGCAGGTCCGCAGCCAACAGGGCCGTGAAGCGTTGCGAGATAGCTGCAAGAAAGCGGTGATTGCCTTGCTTACCAAAGAAGAGGGCCGACCGGTGATCCGCGATCTGCTGTTCACCAACTACCTCTATCAGTGATCGTCCCGTCTCGCGGTCGCGTCACCTCAAGCGAGGTGACGCCGATCCAGCCAGCCATGCAGCAAGCCGATACCCAGACCGACCAGATGCGCGACATTGGCCATATGGCCACCGAGCAGCCCGGTAAAGCCAATCGCTATCCACGCCACCATAAACACAAAGAAGCCATCTGGCAGCTGCAGCTCCTGCTCTGGATGCCGCTTGCCCAGCAACCAGACATAGCCAACCAGCACATTGACCACCGCACTCAAGCCACCAAAATCCGGCCCCGAGGCCAGAAACTCGGCCAGGTTAGGGATCGCCGCGCCGACCAGCAACAGTAACAACAACTTACTGCTGCCCAGATGACGCTCGACCATGCCGCCCAGATACCACCACCACATCAGGTTGAACACCAAATGCAGCACCGAGAAATGGAGGAAGGCCGGGGTGACAAATCGCCAGATCTGCCAGCCGGTGAGATCCTGCACCGAGGCATGAAAGGTCAAGCGGTCATACAGATCGAAACCGATAAACTGCAGGGCAAAGATACCGATGCACAATATCATGGTCACCAGCGTGACCGGCCCGGCATGCATAAAGAAATGGGCACTCAGGCTTGGCTGGCCAGCCTGGTAGTCAATGCGACTGTTTGGCGTGCCACTCTGCCAGGAGGCCTCGGCATAACGCGGGTGGCCGGGCTCACGCAAGAAGCGCTTGACCTCGGTCATCGCCTCGACCTCACGGCTCTCATCTACCAGCCACAGGGTAATCCCCACCTCGGACTGGGTAAGCTCGCAGTGCAGCCCACGGCTGGAGAGGAAATCGGCAAAGCTCTGCGCCAACCGGGCGTCATTGATCACCAGGATCTGCTTCATACTGAGGCTCCCGACACCCAGGGGTGCGCCAAGCGCCAGCCCTCAAAACCGCCGTCGACACTGTACACCCGGGAAAATCCCTGCCCGGCCAGGAAGGCCGCCGCCCCTTGGCTGCTGTGGCCGTGATAACACATCACCAGCAAGGGCACTGACCGGTCTGCCTCGTCGAGGAAGTCGGTCAGGGTATCGTTGGTCAGATGGACCGCCCCGGCGACATGCGCAGCATTAAAACTGGCCGCATCGCGAATATCGACCAGCTGTACCGTCCCTTGGGCCAGCATCGCCGCAGCATCGACCAGCGAAATACGTTCAAATGGGGTCATGACATTCCCTCCGTCGTTGTCCGCAGTGTACCTGATTGTTAAAAAAAAGGATCATCCGCACATCACGGATGATCCTATCTGTCTATCTGTGCAGCAGCGAACCTGCGGCGCGCTGATTAACCGCCGAGGTAGGCCTGACGGACTGCCGGGTCGGCCAGCAGCGCTTCACCGGTACCTTCCAGCACCACGCGACCGGTCTCCAGCACATAACCACGATCGGCCAGCTTGAGCGCCTGGTTGGCGTTCTGCTCGACCAAGAAGATGGTCATGCCGCGTTCGCGCAGCCGTTCGATGATGTCGAAAATCTGCTGGATGATGATCGGCGCCAGACCGAGTGACGGCTCGTCGAGCAGCAGCAGACGCGGCTTGCTCATCAGCGCACGGCCGATGGCCAGCATCTGCTGCTCGCCCCCGGACATGGTGCCGGCACGCTGGTGCATACGTTCACGCAGACGCGGGAACAATTCATACACCTCTTCGATCAGGCTCTGCTGTTCCTGCTTGCTGTCGATGAAGAAGGCCCCCATATACAGGTTCTCTTCCACCGTCAGCCGGCTGAAAATACGGCGCCCTTCCGGCACGATGGCAATGTCACCGCGCATGATGCGCGAGGTATGCCACGGCGTAATATCCTGGCCTTCGAACAGGATCTGCCCGCTCTGCGGTTTCGGATCTCCGCACAGCGTCATCAGCAGGGTGGTTTTCCCTGCACCGTTGGCGCCGATCAGGGTGACAATTTCGCCCTGGTTGATATGCAGGCTGATGTCGTGCAGTGCCTGAATCTTGCCGTAATAGGTCGAGACATTCTTGAATTCGAGCATCGGATACCTCAAAACTCGCCCAGGTAGGCCTTGATGACCGCCGGATTGCTCTTCACCTCGGCCGGTTTGCCATCCGCCAGCGGACAGCCCTGGTTGACCACGTAGATGTGGTCGGAAATTTCCATGACCAGCTTCATGTCGTGTTCAATCAGCAGCACCGACACATCAAACTCGTCACGCAGCGAGCGGATCAGTTCGTCCAGATCGTGCGTCTCTTTCGGGTTCAGACCGGCCGCCGGTTCGTCCAGCATCAGCAGCTTGGGACGGGTGCACATGCAGCGGGCAATCTCCAGACGCCGCTGCTGGCCATAGGCCAGACCGGTCGCCGGACGGTTGGCCAGATCGGACAGGCCAACACGCTCCAGCCAGAACCCTGCCTGATCCAACGCCTCGCGCTCGGAGCGACGGAACGCCGGGCTCTTGAAGATGCCCTGCAGGAAACCGCCATGCATATGACGATGCTGGGCCACCAGCAGGTTCTCCAGCGCGGTCATCTCCTTGAACAGGCGGACATGCTGGAAGGTACGGATCACCCCTTTGCGGGCAATCTCGTGACCCGGCAGACCCTGGATCTCTTCACCGGCGTAGCGGATAACCCCTTCGGTCGGACGATAGAAACCGGTCAGACAGTTAAACACCGTGGTCTTACCGGCGCCGTTCGGGCCGATGATCGACACGATCTGTCCCTTCTCGATGGTCAGCGCCACCTTGTTGACCGCCACCAGACCGCCGAAGCGCATGGTGAGATCAGAGACTTCTAACATCTTGCTCATTTTCTCAACTCCATGTGTTGACGGGTCATCGGCAACAGACCCTGCGGACGCCAGATCATCATCACCACCATCAACAGACCGAACATCACCATACGGTATTCATTGAACTCGCGCGCCATCTCCGGCAGCACCGTCATGATGATCGCCGCCAGCACGATACCGACCTGCGAGCCCATCCCGCCCAGCACCACAATCGCCAGAATCATCGCCGATTCGATAAAGGTGAACGACTCCGGACTGATAAAGCCCTGGCGCGCGGCAAAGAAGCTACCGGCAAACCCGGCGAATGCGGCACCGATGGCAAACGCAGTCAGCTTGATCACGGTCGGGTTAAGACCCAGCGAGCGACAGGCGATTTCATCTTCACGCAGCGCTTCCCAAGCCCGACCGAGCGGCATACGCAGCAGGCGGTTGATGATGAACAGGGTCAACAGCACCAAGACGACCGCCATCAGGTAGAGGAAGATCACCTTGTGGTCGGCCACATACTTGATACCGAAGAAGTCACTGAAGGTCCGGCCACCGTCAAACTCCGGACGACGCGAGAACTCCAGACCGAACAGGGTCGGTTTCGGGATCCCGGAGATACCGTTCGGGCCACCGGTGATGCTGTTCAGGTTATTGAGCAGGATGCGGACCACTTCGCCGAACCCCAGGGTAACGATCGCGAGGTAGTCACCGCGCAGACGTAACACCGGGAAACCGAGCAGGAAGCCGAACACCGCCGCCAGCAGGCCGGCCAGCGGCAGTGCTTCCCAGAAGCCCAGACCGAAGTAGTGGTTGAGTAGTGCATAACCGTAGGCACCGACCGCATAGAAGCCGACATAGCCCAGATCCAGCAGACCGGCCAGACCGACCTGCACGTTCAGCCCGAGACCGAGCATCACATAGATCAGGGTCAGGGTGGCCAGGTCGACCACGCTGCGGCTGGCGATAAACGGCAGCACGACCAGGCCAATCAGCACCAGGATGGAGAGGATGCGATACAGCATCGGGTTGTCACTACGCGCCGGCAGCGACACCTTCGGCACGCTGGCGCCAACCTGGCCCCAGGCGCCAAGGAGGCGATCACGGAACAGCTGGAAAAAGAACACCAGCGCCACCCCAATCAGGATGGATTGGCCATGTGTGCCCCACTGGCTGACCACCGTCAGCCCGACCCCTTCGGCCTGCAGCTGGAAGCCGAACAGCCACAGGGTCAACAGCAGCGTCAGACCCGCAGCAATAATGGCATTCTTGAAATGCATCAGACCTTCTCCACTTCCGGACGACCGAGAATACCGGTCGGCATGAACAACAGGATGGCCAGCAACAGACCGAAGGCGACCACGTCCTTATATTCAGAACTCAGATAGCCAGAGGTCAGTGCTTCGGTCACCCCCAGCAGCAGCCCCCCGATCATCGCCCCCGGGATCGAGCCGATGCCACCGAGTACCGCTGCGGTGAACGCCTTCAGGCCAGCCATAAAGCCGATCGACGGGTTGATCACGCCGTAGTACATCCCGAGCAGTACCCCGGCAATCGCAGCCAGCGCCGCGCCGATGACGAAGGTCAGGGCGATGACGTTGTTGGTATTGATGCCGAGCAGGTTGGCCATTTTGATATCTTCAGCACAGGCGCGACAGGCGCGGCCCATACGCGAGCGGCTGATAAACTGGGTCAGCGCGTACATGGTGACGATGGTCACCGCGAAGATGATCATCTGCATCCACGACAGGCTGGCGGAGAACTTCTCCGGGCCGAACTCGACGCCGCCGGAGATCACCACCGGCATGGCAATATCGCGCGAGCCTTGGGCAAAACGCACCACGTTCTGCAAGAAAATGGACATACCAATCGCCGAAATCAGCGGGATCAGACGGTTGCTGCCACGCAGCGGCCGGTAGGCCACCCGTTCAATCGTCCAGCCGTAGCAACTGGTAATAATGATCGACACGATAAACGCCGCGCCCATCAGCAGGACGGCACTATCAATCCCCATCATCATCAGGGCTGCCATGACCATAAAGGCCACGTAGGAGCCCAACATATAGACCTCGCCGTGGGCGAAGTTAATCATGCCGATGATGCCATAGACCATGGTATAGCCGATGGCAATCAGCGCATAAGTGCTACCAATGGTCAGACCATTGAGCAGCTGCTGGATAAAATAAAAAAATTGTTCAGACATAACACCGGATTCCTGTGCACCTGCAAGGGTGGTTGCGGTGCGTCCCGTTGTTGGCGGGACGGATAGCAAAGGGGCAGCCTGACGGCCGCCCCTTCAGATCGCATATTCGGTATGCTTACTTCAGGGTGGAGGATGAGCCATCCTTATGCCACTGGAAGACACCGAACTCGAAGCCCTTCAGGTCACCCTTGGTATCCCAGCTCAGGTTACCCATGACCGTCGGGGTGTTGGAAGCCTTCAGCGCCTTGGCGACGGCTGCCGGATCTTCCCCTGCAGCCTTGATACCCGCCACGATGGACTCGACCGCTGCATAGGTGGTCCAAATGAACGGACCGGACGGATCTTGCTTGTTAGCCTTCAGCGCGTCAACCAGCGGGGCATTGGCCGCTTCCTGGTCATAACGCTTCGGCAGGGTGACGATCAGCCCTTCAGAGGCCGGACCGGCAATGGCGGAGATATCCTTGTTACCCACACCTTCCGGACCCATGAACTTGGCCTTCAGACCCTTTTCAGCCGACTGGCGCAGGATCAGACCCAGCTCCGGGTGGTAGCCACCGTAGTAAACGAAATCGACGTTCAGCTTCTTCAGCTTGGCGATCTGGGCGGAGAAGTCCTTGTCACCCGGGGTGATACCGTCGAAGGAGACGACGTTCACGCCGGCCTTCTTCAGCTCATCACGCACGCTGGTGGCAATGCCTTCACCGTACTGCTTCTTGTCGTGGATGATGGCCACGGTCTTCGGCTTGATCACATCGGCGATGTAACGGGCAGCGGTCGGACCCTGATCGCTATCCAGACCGATAGTACGCAGGATCAGCTCATACCCACGAGCACTGACCTTCGGGCTGGTAGAGGCCGGGGTCACCATCAGAATGCCTTCGTCTTCATAGACGTCAGAGGCAGCCAAGGTGCTGTCAGAACACAAGTGGCCAACCACAAACTTCACGCCATCATTGACGACCTTGTTGGCCACGGCGACGGCCTGCTTCGGATCACAGGCATCATCATACAGGACGGCTTCCAGCTTTTTGCCGTTGATACCGCCAGCCTTGTTGATCTGCTCAACCGCCAGCTTGCCACCGATAAACTCCATATCACCATACTGGGCAACCGGGCCGGTCTGCGGGCCGGCGATTGCGATCTTGATGGTATCGGCAGCAAACGCCTGACCGGCCACAACAAACAAACCCGCAGCCACGGCAGCGGACACCACATTCTTGGTCCATTTACTCATGTCACTTCCCTCTTTTATGTTCTTGTATCGATGTGGAGCAAAACGCCATTTCGGAAGAGTCTGCTGTGATACAGCGACTCATGCAGGTTTTTCTATCATTGCATAGCGTCGTACACAAGAGATGGAGCTACTTATTTTCTTTTATTTTTCAGTGAATTAACGACGTTGATTTACTAACAAATGTGACAATGTCAGAGTTATTCACCAACAAATAGAAAATAACACCAGATTATTCTGAAACAAATCGGACAATAAATAGCATATTCCACTAATAGCGAGTGGTTGGAATCTGTACAGCCTGACGGAGCTTTATCCGGTTTCCCGAACTAATGACCTCGCATTCTGCTTGTGATGCAGCTCCCAGTCATTTCACACAAGGATGCGAGATCTTTCGCGACTTTCCGCTACAATCGCTGCAATTTCAGCGAACGTTTTCAACGGAGGCAATTATGGCCACCATCAAGGACGTCGCCGCACGCGCGGGCGTCTCGATTTCTACCGTCTCACATGTACTGAATCACACCCGTCGGGTCAGTGATGAAGCCACCCGTAATGTGCTCGAAGCGGTCAACGCCCTGAACTATGCGCCCAATTCGGTGGCACGCAGTCTGAAGGTCAACCATACCCGCACCATCGGCCTGCTGGTCACCGCCAGCGCCAACCCGTTCTTTGCTGAAGTGGTCAAAGGGGTTGAGGATTACTGTTTCAGCCAGGGCTTTAGCCTGATCCTGTGCAATACCGAAAACCAGCTCGAACGTCAGCGCCACTATCTGCGCATGCTGATGGAGAAGCGGGTCGACGGCCTGCTGGTGATCTGTACCGACCTGGATCAAGAGATCCAGAACCTGCTGCGCGGTTATCAGCAAGTACCGCAGGTGGTGATGGACTGGGGCGGCACCAGCGATTTTGCCAATGTGATCAACGACAATGTGCGCAGCGGCGCCTACCTGGCTGGTCGCCACCTGATGGAGCAGGGGCATCGGCATATCGCCTGCATTACTGGCCAGTTGCACAAACAAACCACCCAGCTGCGCCTGGACGGCGTACGTGACGCCCTCGGCGAGTTCGATGTCACCCTGGCGGACAGCGATATTCTCGAAGGCGACTACGAGATGCAGAGCGGGCATGACGCCATGCTTGAGCTGCTGCGCCGCCCACAACGCCCGACCGCGGTATTCGCCTTTGACGATCCGATGGCCATCGGTGCCATCTGTGCTGCAGCGCAGGCCGGCCTGCGTATCCCGGAAGACTTGTCGGTGATTGGCTATGACGATGTGGAGATGGCGCAGTTCTCCAATCCGCCGCTGACCACTATCCGCCACCCGAAAGCCGAACTCGGCGCCCTGGCGGTCGAACTGCTGGTCAGTCGTATCCGCAACAAGGAGCTGTCGACCGAAGATGTGACCGTACAACCGGAGCTGATTGTGCGTAAGTCGGTGGCGGCGCCGGCCAAAGTGTAAAGCAGGCAGGAAAACGCAAAGCCAGCTAAACGAAACGTAAATTCCGATAATTAACGCCGTTTTCCCGTAGGCGTACATCAAGGGCTGTGCAAAACTTCATCACCTGAATTAATGCAATGAAGAGGTCGTCTGTAGACGGCCTCTTTGCGTTTTACGGGAGAGACCACTTGTCCTTGTCTAAAAAAATGGCCCGGTTTGGACTGAACCGCTGGCATCCACAGCAGCATGCTCACCTGGTCGCCTTGTTTAATACCAGCCTCGGTAGCCTGAATGTCGGTGATGAAATCATTAATGATGCTATCCGCCATGAACTCAGCACTTGTTTGCCTTGGGCACAATTTCTGCAGCTGACCACCCACGACGGCATCAGCAGTGTCGGTATCGGCCGCGCTAATCAGGCCCGATGGCGCTTTGTCTGCGGCTCCAATCTGATTGGGGGCAAGATGTATACCTCCAAGCAGTGGAATGTTGGCCCGCTGGATGTCGTGCGCCTGCGCGACGTGATTGCCGTCGGTGTCGGTTGGCAGAAATACCGCACGCAGATTTCTGCCTACTCACGCTGGTTCTATCGTCAGTTGTTTTCGCGCGACTACCTACACTCCGTCCGCGACGAATACACCAAGCAACGTCTGGCCGCCGCCGGGATCCACAATGTCATCAATACCGGTTGCCCGACAACGTGGCGGTTGACGCCAGAGCATGTGGCACGCATTCCGCAACACAAGGGGGAGGCGGTGATCTTCACCTTGACCGACTGGCGTAAAGACCATGCGGCCGACAATCACTTGATCCAGACCCTGCGCCAGCATTATGGCAAACTCTATTTTTGGGTACAGGCAGCACGTGATATTGAATATACCCAGCAGTTGTCGGCGTTTAGTGCAGACATTGAGCTGGTCGCGCCGCGTCTGGAGGCCTTTGATGCCGTATTGCGCGATACCCCGTCACTGGATTATGTCGGCACCCGACTACACGGTGGGATCCGTGCCTTGCAGTTTGCTCGGCGAACCCTGATCATCGGCGTCGATAACCGCGCCGAAGAAAAACGCCGCGATATGAATTTACCGGTCATTCCGCGCAGCGAGCAGGCGTCTGCGCTGGCGCAGGCACTGATCGCCGACCAACCGTTGGCGCTGCGTCTGCCCTTGGATCGCATCCAGGCATGGAAGGACCAGTTTCGCTAACCGATGAGGTACTGATGTCTGCCGCACGCCGTTTTTTGCTTTATGCCGAACAAGACTATGCCTTTGCCATGTTGCGCCCGTTACAGGCGGCGATCCGCGCCCGTGGTGACGAGGTGGCCTGGTTCCTGGCCGGCGAGCAGATCCATGCACACTGGTTACACGACGATGAAGTGCGGCTCATGACCGTCAGCGAAGTCCGTCGCTGGCGGCCGGCGGCGGTATTGGTCTCGGGTAATACGGTGCCAGCGTTTATTCCTGGGTTGAAAGTGGCCACCTTTCATGGCTTCAATGTCGCCAAGGCGACGCGCAGTGATGATCGCGGCCATTTCAACATTCGCGGCTGCTTTGATTTGTATTGCACCCAAGGGCCCAACACGACCGAAGGTTTCCAGCAACGTGCCGAACGCTATGGTTGGTTTCAGGTCACTGAAACCGGTTGGCCCGCGCTGGATCCGCTCTTCCAGCCAGGTCCGTTGCCGTTACCTGCCGACACCCGGCCAACCGTATTACTGTGCTCGACCTTTACCCCGGCCCTGAGCTGCGCCCCCTTGCTGCTTGACGAGATCCGCCGGCTGCGCGATCAGGGACACTGGCGACTGCTGGTACAGTTCCACCCCAAGATGGCGGCAGAGGTGGTCGCTGCCTATCGCGCATTGGCCAACGACAACCTGACGTTTATCGAGACCGACAATATCATCCCCTGGTTGCGACAGGCGGATGTGATGGTGTGTGATACTTCATCGGTGATGACCATGTTCTTGCTGCAACGCAAACCAGTGGTCACCTTCCGTAACCAGACCGTTGGTCCGCGCCAGCACCTGCGTGATGTACAAACGGTCGACGAACTGGAAGGGGCGATTAGCGAAGCATTGGCCCATCCCCCGGCGCTGATGGCAGCGATTGACCAGTTTATTGCCGCCACCCATCCTTATCAGGATGGCGCCTCCAGCCAGCGCGTGTTGGCCGCCGTCGATGCTTGGCTGACCAATCCGCCCCGCTTGCGACAACGTAAACCCCTTAACCTGATCCGCTCTCTCAAGGAACGGAACAAACTTCACTACTGGTGGCCCTGAGCGGAGAGACCGATGCAAGAATTTGATGTCCTGATTGTTGGCGCCGGCCTGTTCGGTGCGGTCTGTGCCCGTGAACTGCACCAGCGCGGTCTGCGCGTGCAGGTTATTGAAAAACGTGACCATATTGCAGGTAATGCCTATACGGCCGAACAAGCTGGTATCCAGGTACATAAGTATGGCGCACATATCTTCCACACCAGTAACGAGCAGGTGTGGCAATACGTGCAGCAGTTTGCCCGTTTTAACCGCTTCACCAACTCGCCGTTAGCACTGCATAACGGCAAGTTGTATAACCTGCCGTTCAATATGAACACCTTCTATCAGCTGTGGGGTACCCGGACCCCGGACGAGGCACGCGCTATCATCGCCCACCAGCGCGAGGAGTTGGCCGGCCGCACACCGCAGAATCTGGAAGAGCAGGCCATCTCGTTGGTTGGCCGCGATGTCTACGAGAAGTTGATTAAAGGCTATACCGAAAAGCAATGGGGTCGCCCGGCCACCGCCCTGCCCGCCTTTATCATCCAGCGTCTGCCGGTGCGTTTTACCTACGATAACAACTACTTCTCTGACCGCTATCAGGGGATCCCCGAGGGGGGATATACCGCCATGGTGGCCCGCATGCTCGAGGGTATCAATGTCCAGCTGAAGACCGATTTTCTGGCTGATCGCGAGGCCTGGCTGGCGCGCGCCCGGCATGTCATCTACACCGGGCCGATCGACCAGTTCTTTGATAACTGCTATGGCCCGCTGGCCTATCGCTCACTGCGCTTTGAAGAGGAGACCCTGGCCACCGACAACTTCCAGGGCAATGCGGTGGTCAACTATACCGAACGCGAGGTGCCGTTTACCCGCATCATCGAACATAAGCATTTCGACCCGGTCAACGTGCCACAGACGGTGATTACCCGTGAATATCCGGCCGATTGGCAGCCGGGCGATGAGCCCTACTACCCGATCAACGACGAGACCAACATGGCACTGTTCCACCGTTATCGCGCCCTTGCCAAGCAGCAGCCACAGGTCACCTTCGGCGGACGCCTGGCCGAGTACAAGTACTACGACATGCATCAGGTGATTGCGGCGGCGTTGAAAACCGTGGCGGATATCACCTGAGAGACATCTCGATCTCCGGTAAACAAGAGGCAGATGCTGCCGTTGCCTCTTCCCCTGCGCCCAGCCAGTTCGCTGGCTGGGTCATCCGAGAGGTAGGGTTATCCTGCCCACAGGCAATCATCGCGACCAAGCTAACCGCTATTTATAACAATTTCTGCCCTGGCTTATATGCCTCATGCACGCCCTGTCGATTGAGGGCCGCAGCACAGACAGCCCGCCACTTCAGTAAGCGCATCACCCGATTAGTGCCTTTCTGCAAACCGGCGGCATAGAGCAAACACTTAAATACACGATACAAATAGGTAGGATAGTGATGTTTTTTAAACATCAACATTCTGTTCCGTTCACCATAGAAGGTTTTCCAAGTGATCTCATTAGGCACTGCCGGCACGTTATGATTTATTCGCACTGAAGCATCACAGAAAACACTGTATTTCGCTGAAATCCGCATGGCATGCTCAGAATCATCATACCAAATAAAATAATCTTTTTCCGTGATGCCTACCTTCGTTAACACCTCATGTTTGATAAACACGCCAACATAGGTAAACAGGTCTATGGCAAACACATTTTTGGCATACTCGCTTTTTTTAACCGAGCGGGCGCGCTGAACAAAACCATGTTTGATAATGGTCCGCCGACGATGAATTTCATCAATTTCACCTTCATTAATGACCGCACTACATACCGCGCCGAGCGGACGATGCTGTGCTGCCGCCATAGATGCATAGGTTTCTTGATGGTTTACAAATAGTTCGAACGCATCAGGCTCAGGAAAGGCGTCATCGTCAGCCAACCAGACCCAATCTGGCGCTAGGTTCATGGCTGTTTTCAGACCGTAATGAAATCCACCGCTGCCGCCAAGATTGCTGTCTAGTCGCACAACATGCTTCTGATAGGCGGTATGAATATTGGCCCACTCGGCTAAAAACTCCGCCGTACCATCTGTTGAACAATTATCGACGATGATGATCGAACTCGGAGAATAGCGTTGCTGCTCAATCGCCGCCAATGAACGCTTTAATAAGTTTAATCTATTAAATGTGACAACAACCGCAGCAATATTCATCTTTCCTCCATCGTATATTCATTAGTCCGCATTCGCTGCAACCTCTGTTGCACATTATACATCACAGCAACATACTAACACATGTCAACGAAGACAGAAACCAACTACCTAACTGCTTTAGCCTTGCGGATACACCCAATACATCTCCGTATCAAAAATGGCATCACACTTTATTCGCGCTCATCAGAAAAAGTCATTTTTAATTGTCACACCATATCAAAACAGCATGAACAAAAAAGTCAAATTCTCTCCTCATCATGCTCGAATGAAAACATCAAATCGGTTATTATCGCTGCCACCTTGAGATACCCCACCAGACTAGGACATTGCCGGCAATCGGCTGGCAAGGCAGCCGCGTGCTGCGCGCGGAAGATAACCGCAACCCTGGCTGAATGGCTTGATCAACCGGCAGCACTGGCGCAGGCCGCCCAACTGATTGAATTGTGTAATCACGCATGACCCAACGACGCATCGCTATCTTTGTACCGAACTTTAATTCCAATGGCACCGTCCGTATCGGACTCAGCCAGGCGGAAGTGCTGCTGGCCGCCGGCCAGCAGCCCGTGTTGTTTGTCTTCCGCGGTGACGGTGATTTCCAGCCGCCTGCCGGGGTGCCGGTGCATTATCTGTATGCCCGTGACGAACCGCTCGGCAATCTGGCCGCCATGCAACAAGGGCTCCGCCAGCTGGTGCGCCAGGTCGAGGCCGAACAGGGCACCTTTGACCTGTTCTTCTCCAACACCACCCGCTGTGATCGGGTGTTGGCCGGTTGTGGCTTTGCACCAACCTACTACTTCTGTCACTGCGCCTTGGGTAAAGAGTTGTGGAATGAGGCCCGTCGCGGCCCGTTCAAATTGTGGAAGCGCTGGCAACAGGCGCGCGCCCTGATTGGCCAGCATATCATCACCGTCTCCCATGGCATTGCCAATGAACTGCGCGGCTTGCGCTGGCTGGAGCCGGCCTCGGTGCGCACCATCTATAATCCCTTCCTGCTCGACGAGATTCACAAACGGATGCAAGAGGTGCCGGCTGGCCTGCCTGACGAACCGTTTATGATTCATGTTGGTCGCTTCGCGCGGCAGAAACGCCATGACATCCTGTTCCAGGCGCTGCAGCGCATGCCGGATGCCCCGAAGCTGGTCTTACTCGGCACCAAACCAGACAAGGTACGCAAACTGGCCGCACGCTTTGGGGTGGCCGATCGCGTCATCGCCGCCGGCTTTCAATCTAACCCTTACGCCTGGATTGCCCGCGCCGACTTGATGTTACTCAGCTCGGATTACGAAGGGTTGCCAACGGTGCTGATCGAGGCAATTGCTTGCGGCACGCCGGTGGTTAGTACCGACTGTCCACATGGCCCGGCCGAGATTCTGACCGGCAACCTGCGCCCTTACCTGGTCCCGTGTCGCGATCCGCAGGCACTGGCGGATGCCGCCCTGCGCTGTCTGGCCAGCCCCCCGGATCTGTCCGACCCCGAGATCTTGCGTGCGGTCTCGGCCCAGCAGATCGCCAGCCAGTATCTGGCACTATGCCCGCCTAAGGCGTGACCGGCGCGGTGTGCGCGGCTAACGACAGATAACGCTGCGCAATGTGCGCAGCAGAAACCTGTTGCAAGATGTCGGCCTGCTCGCAGGCCGGATAATCGGCCAGAGCGGCCTGCATGGCCTCCGCCAAGGCTTGCGGATCGCGTCGCGCCACCAGATAGGGGCGTAATGCACCCGTCAGAATTTCCGCCGGTCCGGTCGGGCAATCAGTGCTGACCACCGGCGTGCCGCAGGCTAACGCCTCGATCAGCACCGTCGGCAGGCCTTCAAAGTCTGAGCTCAGCACCAGCGCCTTGGCCGCGGCGATCCACGGATAGGGATTCTGCTGGAAGGGCGGCACCATCACCCGATCCGCCACTCCGGCCTGTGCGGCCGCTGCCCGTACCTTGTCCGGATGGTTGGAAAGCAGCACCAGCTTGGGCGCCGCCGGCCAGGCCTTCAGCGCAGCAAACAGGATGTCATGCCGCTTCTGCCGGGCATAACGGCCGATATGGATGAGATAGGGCTCATCGGGTAACGCCGGTTGCGGCTCCGCGGCGCGAGCGCGGATCTGGGCCAGGTCAAACGGGTTATAGATGGTCTGCATCGCGGCGGGCTGGATACGGCCCTTCGCCTGGATCTCATCGGCAATGCCCTGCGACACGGTCACCAATGACTTGCCCGACAAGGTTTTTACCCAGCGCCACTTGCGGTAGTACTTGATCGGCCCCAGTCGCCACTCGCGACGCAGGGTCTCCTCCAGCGAGGCATGTACCACATAATGGCAATGCGGCCAGCCGCAGGCTGCCACCAGCCGGTCACAACGCGAGGTATTGGACAACACCAGATCAAACACCCCGTGCGCGGCAACCTGCACCGCATACCAGGCCTGCAGGTCGCGCACGCTTTGCGCCATCCGCCGCCAGCTGTCGAGACGCGGCTGGCGACGGTCATACAGATATTGTACCGGCAGGTCAGCCGGCATCTGGAAGTCACCCTTGTGTTCCAGCACCAGCAGCGTGACCGCCGCCCCCTGCGCCAGCAAGGCATCCGTCAGACTGACCATCACCTTGGTCACGCCGCCGCCCGAACAGGCCGGAATAATGATAAGTACACGGGACATGGTCAGCTCCTTCAGGCGTCAACGGCACACAAGGCCAGGTATTGGGCGGCAATGCGTGAACTGGCGACCTTGTCGAGGATCGGCAAGGTATCCAGCGCCGGCGGATTGGCTAAACAGGCCAGCGCGGCACGCGCCAGGGCGGCCGGATCACGACGTGGTACCAGATAACCGGCCAGCGCCTCGCCGAGGATCTCGCGCGGCCCGTACGGGCAGTCGGTGCTGACCACCGGCGTGCCGCAGGCCAGTGCTTCAATCAGCACGGTAGGCAAACCTTCATAGTCCGAACTCAACAACATCAGTTCGGCGCGAGCAATCCAGGCATACGGATTGTGCTGGAAACCGGGGGTGATGATACGATCTGCCACCCCATAACGGGCGGCCAGTTTGCGCACCTTGTGCGGGCGATTACATAGCAGCACCAACGGCGGCGCATCCGGCATCTGTTGCAATGCGCGGAACAGCACATCATGGCGTTTCTGCCGGGTAAAGCGCCCGACGTGGATCATAAATCGCCCGCTAGGTAGCCCGTCTACCGGCTGTGCCGCCTGTTGACGAATATGTTCCAGCCGGAATGGGTTATAGATGGTCTGCACCTGCTGCGCCTTCAACCAGCGCGTCGCCCGCAACTCCTCGGCGATCCCCTCGGAGACGGTGATGATGCGCTGGCCAATCAGCGCGCGCGCCTCTTGCCAGCGCCGCCAGAACTTGATCGGTCCATGCCGCAGTTCAGCCAGCAGCTCTTGTTGCAGCGCGCAGTGACAGAAGTAGTAGGTCGGCGCAAAACCGCAACCGGACACCACCCGATCACAACGGGTCGAATTGGAGAGGAACAGATGGTACGCCCCCTGCTGTGCCTCGAAGTAGCGGATGCGGGTCATCAGGAACTGCTGACGCTGGGCCAGCGTCTTCATCCGCTGGCCAGTAAAGACGTAATGGACCTGCACACCCGCCGGTGGCAGGAAATCACCCTGCTGATGAAAGATAAACAGATCGACATGATGACCAGCCTCGTGCAGCACTTCGGCTTGGCTGAGGGCAATCTTGACGGTGCCGTTGGCATTCAGGTTGTTGCAAAAAATCGCGATACGCTTCATCCGGCAGGTCTCGGTGTCCGGGGGCGGAAAGCGCCATTATGCCATGATTGTGCCGGCCCTGCGTCTACCGCTCGCGGCCGCGGTGCACGGCACTTGAGTCACCCGCACGCATCGCCGATACTGGCGGCCGTTTGCGTTCCCAGCCCGGAGTCCCCTGCATGCTGCGTCTTGTCTACACCCTGCTGATCTATCTGGCCTCCCCGCTGGTGCTCTATCTCACCTTCCGCCCGCAACGCGGCAAGCCGGGCTATGGCCGGCGCTGGGCGGAGTTGCTGGGCTTTGTCCCCCGCCAGACCGGCCCGGCGCCGTTGTGGATCCATACCGTCAGTGTTGGCGAGACGTTGGCCGCCTCGCCGCTGATCCGCGAACTGCGGGCCCGTTATCCGGACCTGCCATTGCTGATCACCACCACCACCCGTACCGGCGCCGATCAGGTGGCCAAGCTGGGGGATGGCGTGCGTCACCTCTATGCACCGCTGGATTATCCGGGGACGGTGGCGCGGTTTCTGCGCCGCACACAACCGCGCGGTCTGGTGATCATGGAGACCGAGCTGTGGCCGAACTGGCTGGCGGCCTGTCGTCGCCGATCACTGCCGGTGGTGGTGATGAATGCCCGCCTCTCCGAGCGCTCCTGCCAACGCTACCAGAAGGTACGCAGCCTGGTGGCAGGGATGGCGAAGGCGCTGACCCGGGTGCTCTGCCAGCACCGCGAGGATGCCGCCCGCTTTGCCCGTCTGGGCTTGCAACCGGCACAGATCCAGGTCACCGGCTCGCTGAAGTTCGATATCCGGCTGGATGCCACACTGGTTGCCGCCGGTGAACAGGCTCGCCGTCAACTGGGCGGACGTCCGGTATGGCTGGCCGCCAGTACCCATCCCGGCGAGGATGAACAGCTGCTCACCCTGCTGCCGGCGCTACGCGCGCGCTATCCGGACAGTTTGCTGATTCTGGTGCCGCGCCATCCGGTGCGTTTCGATCCGGTGGCCAAGTTGTGCCGCGACGCAGGCTGGCCGCTGGCGCGGCGCAGCCGCGGCGAAGCCATTACCGCGGATACGGCTATCTATCTGGCCGATACCATGGGCGAAATGCCATTGTTACTGCAGATGAGCGATGTCACCTTTATCGGCGGTAGCCTGGTGCCAGTCGGTGGCCACAATCTGCTGGAGCCGGCGAGTCTCGGCAAACCGACGCTGATCGGGCCGCATAGCTTCAATTTCAGCGATGTCACCCGCCAGCTGTGCGATCAGAATGCCTGCATCCAGGTCGCGGACGTTGCCGCACTCGGCGCTGAACTGGGCGAACTGCTCGGTGATACGCCGCGCTGCCAGGAGATGGGCATGCGCGGTTTCGATGTGGTGGCCGCCAACCAGGGGGCGCAGGCACAGACGCTGGCGGCGCTGGTCGAGGTGTTCAGGCTGGATCAGGCCTCGCCGCGGTAAGCGGCCATCAGGATCGCCCAGTCCTCTTCTTGCCAGAAGAAGGGGACATTGATCACCGCCTCCTTGCGTAGCGAGCGCAGCAGACGCTGCAGCATCTCGTCCTGCCACAGGCCCGGCTCGCGGATCCCGCACTTGTCAAAATCGATGACCCACACCTTGCCGTCGCCATCCAGCATCAGGTTGTGGGCATTCAGATCCGAATGCCAGGCGCCCATGTCATGCATCTGGCAGATCACCCGCCCGGTACGTTGCCACTCCTCGGTGGTCAGTGGGCGCTCACGCAGGATGGAGACCAGATCCCGACTATCCGGGATACGTTCAAGCAGGATGTCGGCACGATAGTACAGGCCATGACGCACCACGCGGGCGGCAATCGGTCGCGGTACCGGCAGTTTCATATCCCGCAACCAGGTGAGCAGGGCGTACTCCTCGCGTGAGCGGGTACGCTGTGGGCCGAGATAGAGAAAGCGATCGCGCAACACATTACGCAACAGGCCACCCCGCCAGTAGTGGCGTAGCACCAATTCGCACTGGCTGCCCTGCACAAACCAGGTGACATTGCGGCCATGTGACTGACCGGTGACCGCATGCCGCGCCAGCCACCAGGCCGGCTCGAAGCAGGCCGGTTCGAACTCCGGCAGCAGGGTGGCGTCATACCAGCAGGTGGTATCGCCCTGTTGAATGCGTTGCAAGCGCGTCATCACTGGGTCCCACAGGAAAAAGAGCCGGTATTTTACAACCCCAGGCCGAGTTTGCATAATGCGCCCATCGCTTTCTGCCGGCCGTTGCTATGTCCCTGTTTTCCCGCGCTCCCACCTCGCTCTGTATCTTGCGCCTCTCCGCCATCGGGGATTGTGTCAACACCGTCGCCGTGGTGCAGGCTATCCAGCGGCAGTGGCCAGGTACCGCCATCACCTGGATCATGGGCAAGGTCGAGGCCAACCTGCTCGGTGACCTGCCCGGGATCGAGGTGTTGGTCTATGACAAGCGCGAGGGCTGGGCCGGTTATCGCCGCATCTGGCGCCAGCTATCCGGTCGCCGCTTTGATGCCCTGCTGCATATGCAGGCCGCGCTACGCGCCAGCTTGCTCAGTCTCGGCATCCGCGCCCGTTATCGCTTGGGGTTCTGCCGCGAACGCGCTGACGACGGTCAGTGGCTGTTTACCAACCACCGCGTCCCGGCGCCTGCCGGTTGGCATGTGCTGGATAACCTGATGGGCTTTGCCGGCGCACTCGGGGTCAATGACCTGCAGCCACAGTGGGCGATCCCCACCAGTGCACAAGATGATAGCTGGGCGCAGGGGCAACTTGGCAGCGCGCCGACCCTGCTAATTAGCCCGTCGGCCAGCAAGCCGACCCGCAACTGGACGGTGGACGGCTACGCCGGCCTGATTGCCCATGCCCAGCAGTGCGGCCTGCAGGTGGCGCTGTGTGGCGGACCGAGCGCGAGTGAACGCCAACTCGGGGAGGCGATCTGTGCCGCCTGCCCCACCCCGCCACTCAACCTGATCGGCCAAACCAACCTGAAACAGCTACTGGCACTGATGAAACAGGCACGGATGGTGGTCTCCCCCGACTCGGGCCCGGGCCACATGGCCAACGCCGCCGGAGCCCCGGTACTTGGTCTGTATGCCGACCAGACACCACGCCGCACCGGCCCCTACCGCTGGCAGGCTTACGCCGTCAGCGTATTTGAACCTCTGCTCGCCGCGCAGGGTAAAGACCCCGCAACCCTGCCGTGGCGCACCCGGCTGCGCCAGGAGGATGCGATGCAACACATCACCCTGCCGATGGTGATCCAGGCCTTTGATCGACTGCTCGCCGCGACCACCGCTCACTTTCCTGCAACCGCTGCAGACACCCCGACTACGGCCTCTGCCGCCCCTGCTACCGGAGCTTCATCATGACCTTTGCCCTGTTTCCCGGCACCTTTGATCCGCTGACCCTCGGCCACCAGGATCTGATTGCCCGCGCCGCCCGCCTGTTTGATCGGGTACAGGTGGCGATCGCCATGAGCCCGGGCAAACGTCCGCTGTTTGATCTGGATGAGCGCGTCGCACTGGCGCGGGCAGTTTGTGCGCAGTGGGAGAATGTCGAGGTGGCTGGTTTCTCCGGTCTACTGGTCGACCACCTGCGGGCCAGCGGTGCCCAGGTGCTGCTACGCGGTGTACGCTCGGTCAGCGACTTCGATTACGAGCAGCAACTGGTCGGCATGTACCGGCGCATGCTGCCGGCGCTGGAGATCCTGTATATGCCGCCGGCCGGCGATCTGGCGTTTATCTCCTCCACCCTGGTGCGCGAAGTAGCGCTGCATGGCGGCGAGGTCGACTGTTTTGTGCCGCCGCTGGTCGCACAGCGGGTGCGCGAACTGCTAGCGCGCGGCGTGACGCCAGCGTGAGTACTCGCTGACCCGAGCTGGAGGCCGGACGCTGCGCCCTCCGGCCCCAGAGTCAGTGTTGGCAATATGGACAGAAAAAGGTGGTGCGCTGCGCCTGGCGCAGGCTCTCCAGCGGATGGCCGCACACCACACAACCCTCACCGGCACGGCCGTAGACCGCCAACTCCTGCACGAAATAGCCCGGCTTGCCATCGGCGCGGGTAAAGTCGCGCAGCGTGGTACCGCCCTGGGCAATCGCCCGTTGCAAGACTGTCTTGATCGCCGCGACCAGCGCCGCACACTCGGCCTCGCTGAGTGACGAGGCCGCACGGCGCGGATCGATACGCGTGGCAAACAGCGCCTCATTGGCGTAAATGTTGCCAACCCCAACCACCATATGGTTATCCATCAGCCAGGGTTTGACCGCACTGTGCCGCCGCCGGCTACGCTGCCATAGATAGTCCGGATTAAAGGCGTCGGTCAGCGGCTCGGGGCCGAGGCTGGCCAGCAGCGGATGGGCCAGCGCATCGCCTTCGGTCCACAACACAGCGCCGAACCGTCGCGGATCGTGCAGGCGCAGCAACTGGCCATTCGCCAGTTCGATGTCGACATGATCATGTAGTACTGGCGGTGTGCCCACCGGCAGGATGCGTAACCGCCCGGACATGCCCAGATGCAGAATGGCGGTTCCCAGCGTCGAATGCAGCAGCAGATATTTGGCGCGGCGTGTGACCTGAGTGATCGGGCAGCCTTCCAGCAAACATAACGCCTCGGGCACCGGCCAGCGCAACTGACGATGACGCACCACCACACGGGTCACGGTTTGCCCCACCAGCCAGGGCAGGATCCCCAATCGACTGACCTCTACCTCGGGTAACTCCGGCATGTCGCCTCCTTCTGTCGCAACGGCTGTTGATAATTGTTACCCAGCCGCGCCACAAAAGAAACGGGCGCCGGATGAGCCGTTGCCGGCCATCTGGCGCCCGTCAGATAACAAAAAACCCGGACAAGCCGGGTTCTTTGCAGGGGGGCGATCAATTACTTGATCTTGCCTTCCTTGTAGATCACATGCTGGCGAACGACGGGATCAAACTTCTTGATTTCCATCTTTTCCGGCATGGTGCGCTTGTTCTTGGTAGTGGTATAGAAGTGACCAGTACCGGCGCTGGAGTTCAGGCGAATCTTTTCGCGTACACCTTTAGCCATGATCTTATTCTCCTATTACACTACTTCGCCACGGGCGCGCAGGTCCACCAGGACAGCTTCGATCCCCAGCTTGTCGATGATACGCATACCCTTGGTGGATACACGCAGCTTGACGAAACGCTTCTCGCCTTCAACCCAGAAACGGTGAGTTTGCAGGTTCGGCAGGAAACGACGACGGGTCGCGTTCTTGGCGTGGGAACGGTTGTTACCCACTGCCGGACGCTTACCGGTTACTTGGCATACTCTAGACATGTCAGTCTCTCCAAATCTTACTTCTTTTGCTCGAGCATATCTCAGCCCCGCTGGCCTTTGCGGGGCCACATAGAAGGCGGCATTTTATACAGCATTGGTCGTGGAAGATCAAGCAAAAGACTTGCCGTGATCGGCGCTATAGCCAACCGCGTTCTGCAAAAGAAACCATCTCACCGTCACCAACGACCAGATGGTCGAGAACTCGAACATCAATCAGCCCCAGTGCGGCACACAGTCGCTCGGTCAGATTACGGTCTGCCCGACTCGGTTCTGCCACGCCAGACGGGTGATTATGACAGAGGATCACGGCGGCGGCATTATTTTTGAGAACTGACTGCACCACCTCGCGCGGCCAGACGCTGGCGGCATCCAGCGTACCGTGAAATAACTCGTCAAATCCGAGCACCCGATGCTGGCTGTCGAGCAACAGCATGGCGAACACCTCGCGCTGCCGATCACGCAGTCTGGCCTGCAAAAAACGCCGCGTGGCCAGCGGGCTGGTCAAGGCCTCACCACGCGGCAGGGTCTGCGCCAGATGGCGACAGCCCAGTTCGCGCACTGCCTGCAGTAACACATATTTGGCCGGCCCGAGGCCAGGTTCCGCGCAAATTGCCTGCTGATCCGCACATAGCAGCCCACGTAACGAACCAAAGCGGGTGAGCAGATCGCGCGCCATCGCCAGCGCATCCCGGCCTGGGATGCCGGTGCGCAACACAATGGCCAGCAACTCGGCATCGCTCAGCCCCTCCGGGCCCCGATGCAGCAGCTTTTCTCGCGGCCGTTCTCCTGCGGGCCAGTGACAAATTCGCATTCCCTTCCCCCTTCCAGGCCGATGTGGTGGAGGGCAACGATAACAGGCACGCCGCAGGCTGCCGACTGGCAGCGCCGTCAGGGCCCGGGCGTGCGCGGTATCGCCTGCCGCGTTGCGCACGCCTGTGATATGCTCTGCCGTCCACAGATTTCGCGGAACCCCTCGTCATGACATTGCAGAACAAACGTATTCTGCTCGGCGTCAGTGGCGGCATTGCTGCCTACAAGACCCCGGAGCTGGTACGCCGCTTGCGCGAGCGCGGCGCCGACGTGCGCGTGGTGCTCACCGATGCCGCGCGCGCCTTTGTCACCCCGCTCTCGCTGCAGGCCGTTTCCGGCCATAGCATCCCCGCAGGGGTGTTGGATCCGGCCAGCGAGCAGGGGATGAACCATATCGAACTGGCCAAATGGGCCGATCTAGTGCTGATTGCGCCGGCCACCGCCAATGTGCTGGCGCGGATGGCCGTCGGCATGGCCGATGAACTGCTGACCACCCTGTGTCTGGCGACCCCGGCCCCGGTCGCCGTGGCACCAGCCATGAATCAGCAGATGTATCTGCATCCGGCGACCCAGGCCAATCTACAGACCTTGGCCAGCCGTGGTGTACACCTCTGGGGTCCCGACGCCGGCAGCCAGGCCTGTGGCGATGTCGGCCCTGGCCGCATGCTGGATCCGCTGGCGATTGTCGATCTCTGTTGCCAGGCGCTGACCCCGCCAGCGTGTCATCTCCACCTGCTGATCACCGCCGGCCCCACCCGTGAGGCGCTGGACCCGGTGCGTTACATCAGCAATCACAGCTCGGGCAAGATGGGCTTTGCCATCGCCGCCGCCGCCGCAGAACTCGGTGCTCAGGTGACGCTGATCAGCGGGCCAGTCGCGCTGCCCACCCCGACCGGCGTCACCCGCATCGACGTGGAGAGTGCGCTGCAGATGGAGGCCGCCGTGCAGCAGCATGTGGCCGATCAGCAGATCTTTATCGGCTGCGCCGCGGTGGCGGATTACCGTGCCGAACAGATTGCCCCTCAAAAAATCAAGAAGTCGGCCGATGACTGTGACGGCATGACGGTCAAGCTGATCCGGAATCCGGATATCATCGCCGGGGTCGCCGCGCGTGCCGACAAACCGTTCGTGGTCGGCTTCGCCGCCGAAACCCGAGATGTCGAGCACTACGCACTGGACAAGCTGCAGCGCAAAGGGCTGGATATGATTGCCGCCAACGATGTCAGCCGCGCCGGGCAGGGCTTCAACAGCGAAGACAATGCCTTGACCGTATTCTGGCCTGGCGGCCAGGCCGAGTTGCCCTTGGCCAAAAAGACCGAGGTGGCCCGCCACCTGATGACACTGATCCTCAACAAGTACCAACAACAACAAGAAGAGTCCGCATGAAGCAGATTGAACTGAAGATCCTCGACCCGCGCATCGGCCAGGAATTCCCGCTGCCGGCCTATGCCACCCCAGGTTCAGCCGGCCTCGACCTGCGCGCTTGTCTGGATGCCGCGATCGAGCTGGCACCGGGCGCCACCACGCTGCTGCCGACCGGCCTGGCGATCCACATCGCCGACCCGGGCCTGTGCGCCACCATACTGCCGCGCTCCGGCCTCGGCCATAAGCACGGCATCGTGCTCGGCAATCTGGTCGGCCTGATCGATTCGGATTATCAGGGCCAGCTGATGGTGTCGGTGTGGAACCGCAGCCAGACCGCGTTCACCGTCCAGCCAGGCGAGCGCATTGCCCAGCTGGTGTTCCTGCCGGTGGTGCAGGCCAGCTTCCAGGTGGTGGACGAGTTTGATACCAGCGAGCGTGGTGAAGGCGGTTTTGGCTCTTCCGGGCGCCACTAACGGTCGCCAGGCCTTCCGGTCACGGCTCATTGCCGTGACCACCAAGCTGTCGGGCTGCCGCAGGCGGCCCTGATTGATCAAGTGCTGTTTGTCACCGCGTAAAGGATGATTCGACCATGACAACACCTGCAGCTGCTGCCACGCCGCATCGTCGCGAACAGATCCTGCAAGCCCTGGCACATATGCTGGAGCATCAGGCCGGCCAGCGGATCACCACCAAGAGCCTGGCCGCCGAAGTCGGCGTCTCGGAGGCGGCACTCTATCGCCACTTCCCAAGCAAGGCGCGCATGTTCGAGGGGCTGATCGACTTTATCGAGCACACCCTGCTGTCGCGCATCAACCTGATCCTGAGCGAAGAGAAAGATACCCTGCAACGCTGCGAGCACATGATGCAGCTACTGCTGGTGTTTGCCGAGCGCAACCCGGGTATCACCCGCATCCTGACCGGTGATGCCCTGCAGGGCGAACATGAGCGGCTGCGCGAACGTGTCACGCATATGTTCGACAAGATTGAAAGCCAGCTCAAACAGGTGCTGCGCGAGCGTCGTCTGCGTGAAGGGGTCGGTTTCTCGGTAGAAGAGGCGCAACTGGCCAATCTGCTGCTCGCCTGGGTCGAAGGGCGCCTTAGCCAATTTGTGCGCAGCCAGTTCCGTCTGCGGCCGACCGCCAATTTTGAAACCCAGTGGCAATTTATTCATAATCAGTTGCTACAAAGCTGAGGATGCCCGGTCCCGCGGCATCCCAATACCCAGGAGCACGCACTATGGAACCGGCCATTATCAATGATGCCACCCACTGGTTGACCAACAACCAGGGGCTGATTATCGAATACAGCGTCAATATCGCTGCTGCCCTGTTCACCCTGCTGATTGGCTGGTTTGCCGCCAGCCTGATCAGCAACGGGTTAACCCGGCTGATGAAGGCGCGCCACCTCGACCCCACCATCACCGACTTTATCGGTCACCTGCTGCGCTACACCATTCTCGCCTTCGTGATCATCGCCGCGCTGAGCCGTATCGGCGTACAGACCGCCTCGTTTGTCGCAGTGATTGGTGCCGCCGGTTTGGCGGTTGGCTTGGCGCTGCAGGGCTCGCTGTCCAACTTTGCCTCCGGCGTGCTCATCATCCTGTTCCGCCCGATCAAGGCCGGTGAGTTCGTCGAGGTGGCCGGCACCGCCGGTGTGGTACAGACCATTCATATCTTCACCACGGTGCTGACCTCGGGTGACAACAAGATGGTGGTGGTGCCGAACGCCAATGTGCTCAACGGTATCATCGTCAACTATTCGCGTATGCCGACTCGCCGCGTGGACATGACCTTCAGCATTGCCTATAGCGCTGACCTGCGGCAGGCCAAGCAGATCCTCGAAAACCTGTTGCAAGCGGATAAGCGCATCCTGCCGGATCCCGCGTGGACGGTGGCGGTCAGCGCGCTGACCCCGACCTCGGTCGATCTGGTGGTGCGCCCTTGGGTGAATACCGGTGACTACTGGCCGGTATGGTTTGATCTGCAAGAGCAGGTCAAACTGGCCTTTGAACAGGCCGGTTTCGAAGTGCCAGTCCCCAAGATGGCCGTGCAGTCGGCCGGTTAACCACCGCGCAAACGCAACGCGCCCCGCCAAGAGTCCCGGCGGGGCGCGCTCAACCGTGCTCGTGCACGGATTACTTCTTGGGGACCTGCATCTCGGCCTGCATCCCCACCCCTTGGTTGTCGATATCCAGTTTGGTGTCCAAACGCACACCACGCAGCTGATTCATCATCTGCTGCACCTTCTTCATCTCTTCAACCTGGGTTTGCATCTGTTCCTGCCACGCCTTGGCCCCCTGCACATCCGTGCCCTCGGCCCCAGAGGCGGCCGCCGCCACTTCGGCATCGGCACGTTGGCGGGCCAGATCCAGCTGCTGACGCTCCTGCTGCAGGGTGTAATCCATCACCTCACCCAACAAACCGTAGTCGATGGCAAAGCGGAACAACCCATTGGCCTTGAGCGGCTGCTTGCCCAACTCGGTCGCCAACTTCTGCCCCGCCTCGCCCGTAAACAGAGTAATGTGCTGACCATTGAGCCCCAACTTGAGCGGCGACGGCAGATTGACCGGCAGCGCCTCCGGCAGGGTGACACTCTGGCCCTCGGCCGGCAGGTTCACATTCGCCAGATCCGGCTGCAGTGCCTGCAAGCTGTGCCATACCACCTGCGGTTGACTGCTGGACAGGCTGACCAGGAATGACAGATCGGCAAAGGCCGGCAGGCCCGGCGCATCATGTGGTGCCAGCTTGAGCGACAGCAGCTCCACCCCGAGCCCTTGCACGCCCTGCACCAGCCCGGTCATCGCCCCCAACATCGCCGGATTGGCGGTTTTTAGCTGCTCCTGCAGCCCACGCAATGGCTCGCACTGGAATGGCGCCTGAATCGCCTTGCCCCACAGCTTGCCCAATGCCGGGGTTACCGCATCCAGGTTCATCCCAATCTGCCAGGAGAGCAGGCTCGGCGAGGCTTTGAAGTCCGGCAGGAAGCCACGCATCTTCTGTAGCTCAGCCAAAGTATCCTGATCGCTGGAAACCAGCTTGATCAGGCTGTTCATCTGCATCGGCGCGCTGTCGGTATCGACCTTGGTATAACCGAAGACGGTACGCGGCCAGACCTTGGCCATCCCCTCGATATCCTGCTGGCACTGCGGCGTCCGGTAGGCCGCCAACTCCTTGGAGATATCGCCATGACTCAGCCGATCGGCCAACTTGCCGAGCGGGCTGTCGGCGCGCGTCAGGGTGCGGACCAGCCCTTCATGATTGAGGAAGCCCAACGAGAATGGCGCCAGCCCCTGATCTTTGATCAAACGTGGCAGCGTATCGGTCTTATCCAGCGCGCTGGTCGGCTTGCGCAGGCCGAACGCCACCTCCAACCCCTCTTCCGGCGGGATTAAATTACTGGTATCCAGGGTCACGATCAGGAAGCCATCACGCTTGGCCAGTGCCAGATAGACCGGCTCCTCGGCATCCGCCAGTAACGGATAGCGCTGATAACTCTGATCCTTGAGCTTGACCGTCTCCGGCTTGACCTTGACCCGGCTCTCGGCCTGCTGCAGCAGCTTGTCGAATGCCGGTTCGTTGCCGAGCGCAATACGCAGTACAGGCAGAGCGCCAACCGTGTAGAAGGCGCTGTCAATTTGGTCGGACAGCCCCAACTGCTGTGGCGTCAGCTTGGGGTCCTGCAACAGCTGGACATACTGGGCATACAGGCTGACCAGCAGACGTACCCCGTCCGGCGTGGCCTCTGGCGATTGCGGATCCTCTGCGGCCAACGCATCCAGCAGACCATTCACATCGTGACTATCCAGACCGCTGTTGAATTGATTGCGAAACGCCATCAGTGTCGACCAAGACAAAGGTTGGGTGCCTCCGGCAAACAGCAGCGTGTCGGCAGGAACATAAGCCAGACTCCGCATCGTGACGCTTGAATGTTGGTGATAGGCGTACCAACCCCCGGCGGCCACCGCCACCGCGACTGCCGCCGCTACCATCCCTTTACTGAATGCCATGCTCTTTCCCTCATTTAAGGTGTTATCTTCGGCAAGCCTTGTCGGTCATCATGCCCCGCCGAGGTGCGGGTGAACAAGTGAACTGAAGCGCTTTTACATACGCTGCTGATTTTAGACGAAAAAAAACGCCAGCGTTGGCTGGCGTTCAGGATTGGGACATCTATCAGGCCTGGATGCCATATTGCGCACGATAGGCCTGTACCTGTGCCAGATGGTCAGCCATCGACGGCTGCTCTTGCAGATAGGTCACCAGATCAGCCAGCGTGATAATCGCAATCACCTTCGCCTGGTAGTCGCGCTCCACCTCCTGGATCGCCGACAGCTCGCCCTTGCCCTTCTCCTGACGGTCGAGCGCAATCAGCACTCCGGCCAGCGAGGCACCATTGGCCTGGATCAGATCCATCGACTCGCGGATGGCGGTGCCGGCAGTGATCACGTCATCGACCAGCATGATACGCCCCTGTAGCGGGCTGCCGACCAGATTGCCGCCCTCGCCATGGTCCTTGGCTTCCTTGCGGTTGAAGCACCACGGCACATCGCGGTCATACACCTCGGCCAACTGTACTGCGGTTGCTGACGCAATCGGGATCCCCTTGTACGCCGGGCCAAACAGCACATCGAACGCCAGATTGGCATCATTCAGCGCAGCGGCATAGAAACGCCCCAGACGTGCCAGATCCCGACCGGAGTTAAACAGACCGGCATTGAAGAAATAGGGGCTCTTGCGGCCTGACTTCAGGGTGAACTCCCCGAAACGCAGCACCTGTTTGGCCAGGGCAAATTCGATAAACTCGCGCTGATAGGCTTTCATCTCAGTTCCTCTTGCTTAAGCACGCCCCCGGTATCCATCACCGGCAGGCAAAAAAAACGCGGCTGGCGCCGCGTGATCATCGGATTAGTGGTCCAGCGCCTGCTGCTGGGCGGCAAACAGCGTGGCCAGCCCGCCACGGGCCAGGCCGAGCAGCTGCAGCAACTCCTCTTCGCTGAACGGCGCCCCTTCGGCGGTGCCCTGCACCTCGATCATCTGACCGGTGGAGGTCATCACCACATTCATGTCGGTCTCGGCCGCCGAGTCCTCGACATACTCCAGATCGCAGATCGCCTGGCCGTCATGAATGCCGACCGACACCGCCGCCACCATAAAGCGCAGCGGGTCGACCTTGAGCTGCTTGTTCTGCTGCAACCAGCGTAACGCATCAACCAGCGCCACACAGGCCCCGGTGATAGCTGCGGTACGGGTGCCGCCATCGGCCTGGATCACGTCACAGTCGAGGGTGATGGTATATTCACCGAGCTTGGTCAAATCGACCGCGGCCCGCAGCGCACGACCGATCAGACGCTGGATCTCCAGCGTGCGCCCGCCCTGCTTGCCACTGGCCGCCTCGCGGTTCATGCGCGAGTGGGTAGAGCGCGGCAACATGCCATATTCGGCGGTGATCCAGCCCTGGCCCTTGCCCTTGAGGAAACGCGGTACCCCTTCACTGACCGACGCGGTGCACAGCACCTTGGTCTGGCCAAATTCAATCAGCACCGAACCTTCGGCATGGGCGGTGTAGTGACGGGTAATGGTTACCGGACGCATCTGTTCCGGCGCTCGACCATTGGGGCGCATAGCTGTTTTCCTGCTGGGTAATGATGACGCAAGAGTATACCGGATCACGCTTCCCATTTCACTTTGATGGGCATTTGGTCGCTGCTGGCGCTATAATCCGCACACTTTTTTGTCCAAAGGCGAAATGTCTATGATTCACAGCATGACGGGGTACGCCCGCCAGGAATTCAAGGGCGACTGGGGCACGGCTGTCTGGGAGATCCGCTCGGTCAACCAGCGTTATCTGGAAACCTACCTGCGACTGCCGGAGCAGCTACGCGGGCTGGAGCCTATCCTGCGCGAACGTCTGCGCCAGCGTCTGGAACGCGGCAAGGTCGAATGCAACCTGCGCTTTGAAAGCCAGAGCCAGAGCGGCACGCTGCACGTCAACGAAGCGTTGGCCGAACAGTTGATCGACAACGCCCTGTGGGTCATCGACCGCGCCGGACAAGGCCAGCTCAATCCGCTGGATGTACTGCGCTGGCCGGGCGTCATCGCTGCCGAAGAGCAGGACATGGACGCCCTGAACACCCATCTGCTGGCCGGATTCGACCAAGTGCTGGGCCAGTTCATCGACAGCCGTCAAAGCGAAGGCAGCAAGCTGAAGGGCCTGATTGAACAGCGTCTGGACAACATCCAGGCACAGGTGATCAAGGTGCGCGCGCATATGCCGCAGATCCTCGACTGGCAGCGCCAGAAGCTGATCGACCGCCTGGCCGAAGCCAAGCTCGAACTCGACCCGCTGCGTGTCGAGCAGGAGATCGTCCTGCTGGCCCAACGCATTGATGTCGCCGAAGAGCTGGACCGCCTGGAAACCCACATCGGTGAAACCCGCAAAATCTTGTCCAAGGGCGGCGCCTGTGGCCGTCGCCTCGACTTTATGATGCAGGAGTTCAACCGCGAGTCGAACACGCTGGGCTCCAAGTCGATCAACGCCGAGACCACCCAGGTCGCCGTCGAGCTGAAGGTACTGATCGAACAGATGCGCGAGCAAATTCAGAATATCGAATAACCGCTAGCGTCCATCGACTGCAACCGCCGAAGCCCCTCTTGCAGGGGCTTTGTCTTTTTGGCGCACTCCGCGCGTGACCGCAGCAAGCCTGCCCCCCATAACCCCCCGACAATCAACACGAACGCCTGCCTGAAAACACGACATGTGTTTTTAGACACCATGGACTCGTTTGTGTTCAATCTTTACGCTGCGGTTCTACATCCAGTACAGCAAGGAAATGCCATGTCCCCTCTGTCACCCCTCCCGCACATCCCGATCGACACCAAACCCACAACCGCCAAATCCAAATCCAAACCCAAGCCGAAGATCAAGAGCATCGACTATATCAAACAACACTATATTCAGCTTTGCGCCAACGAGGAGGGGTTGTGGTTGGAGGTTATGGAAATCGGTTGGCAAGGCCCCCATACCCCGGTGAGCAAGTGGACGCCCGTCCTACAAATTGGTGTCAACCCGCCCCAGTGGGTCGTCTCGGTGCAGGAAATAGAACAAGCCATCAACAAAGTACTGAAATATCGTCGCTATTTTCGTGTCTGTGAACATTGTCTAAGACTCTGCGCCGTAGGCCATATGTTTGATAAATCGACGTGCCATGGCTGCGCTACGCATGTTTATGGCGTCGTCTATTAAACCGGATGTTGGTCAGTTCACACCGTGCCGTAACCCGGGTCATGCCGGACATTGACTAGCGCTACCTTGTCCCCGCAACCTTCACCCGGCATGCCCTGGCGCCCCCCTCGCGCACAGGGCCCCCGCTAACGCTATCCCGTCCCCAGCCAGTACCGATCTGGATAAATCGCTTTATCGATTCAGGCAACTTGTGCGCCAAAATCGGCTGTGCTAGCCGTCGTCACGATGGAAAAACCATCGCTTTTTGAGTGATTTATAAACACCATTCGCAATCCATCATTTTTGTGAACGTTTTCACAAACCATCGATGAGAAGCTGTCGACGCACGATCTTGATCACAATTTGATCGTCACCAGCCGTCTATATTCGCCGAGCACTGTAATCGCTTTCATGCCGTGATGGTCATGGCTGGTTCGTTTTATCCGATATATCTATTCCCGCTTTACCCAGTGACGAAACGATGTCACGCGACTCAGAAGGGAGATATTCAATGCGTAACAAGTTTGCACTCAGCACCTTGGCGATGGCGTTCGGTTTGTCATTGTCTGCCGGCTTCTCGACCGCCCACGCCGCGGATAAACAACTGACGGTTTGGGCATGGGATCCGAATTTCAACATTTCCATTATGAATAAAGCCAAGGAGCTTTATGTCAAAAACCATCCGGATGTGAAAATCAAGGTCGAGGATTTTGCCAAACCGGACCTCGAGCAAAAAATGCATACCATGCTCGCCTCGGGAATGAGCAAATCATTACCGGATATCGTGCTGATTGAGGACTATAACGCACAGAAGTTTCTGACCTCCTATCCGCAAGCTTTTGCACCGATGGATGGTGTGGTGGATTACAAGCAGTTCACCAACTATAAGACCCAGTTAATGACCATGAATGGCCACACCTACGGGATGCCGTTCGATTCCGGAGTCACCGGTCTCTATTATCGCCGCGATATTCTGGCCGCCGCCGGGATCAAGCCGGAAGCGCTGAATAATATCACTTGGGATCAGTTCATCGACCTCGGCAAGCAGGTCAAGGCCAAGACCGGCAAGGCGATGCTGAGTGATGACCCGAGCGATCCGAACATGGTGCGCATCCTGATGCAGTCAGCCGGGGCCTGGTACTTCAAGCCGGATGGCACGCTGAATATCAAGGATAACGCCGCGCTCAAGGAGGCACTGCGCCTGCAGAAAGCGATGATCGATGCCAAGATCACCACGCCGTCGGTCGGCTGGTCTGGGCGTGTCGCCGCCGCCAACAAGGGCGATGTCGCCACCGTCACCAACGGCGTCTGGTTTATCCCGTCCATCAAGGCGGCGGCGGACCAGGCCGGCAAGTGGGGCGTCGCCACTACCCCGCGTCTGAACATTCCGGGCGGCACCAACTTCTCCAACTCCGGCGGCTCTAGCTGGTATGTGCTCTCCACCTCGCCGAATAGCAAGGATGCCATTGATTTCCTGAATGAAACCTTTGGCAAGAATGTCAACTTCTACCAGCGCATCCTGACCGAGAACGGTGCAGTCGGTACCCTGCTGGCCGCACGCAGTGGCGATGCCTACCAGACGCCGGACAGCTTCTTCGGTGGCCAGAAGATTTACAGCGACTTCGCCGGTTGGCTGGCCAAGGTGCCGGAAGTGGCTTATGGCCAGTACACCTATGAAGCCGATGCCGTGGTCGCCGCCCTGTTGCCGGCGCTCTATCAGGGCACCCCGGTCAATCAGATCGTGGAACAGATTGACCAGCAACTGGCTGCGCAGATCCAGCAATAAGTCGTACCCGCCGGGCGGGCCTGCCGGCCCGGCGTCTTCCGTCCGTTATCAGGATGACCGCTTATGAGCAAAACTCTCCGTCCAGGCTTCAACCGTTTCTATGATGTCAACGGCTGGAGCTTTGTCATGACGGCGCTGGGCTTGATTGCGCTGTTCATGCTCTATCCGATTATCAATTCCCTGTGGTTATCCCTGCATGCCGGCAAGGGGTTGGTGGTCAAGTTTGTCGGCATGGGCAATATCCTGCGTCTGTTACATGATCCGGTATTTCATACTGCCTTGTACAATACGCTGATATTCCTGGTGATTCAGGTGCCGCTGATGATCTTGCTGGCCTTGGTGACCGCCACCTGTCTGAACTCGCCGGATCTGAAATGGCGTGGGTTTTTCCGCACGGCGATATTTCTGCCCTGCGTCACCTCCCTGGTCGCCTATTCCATCCTGTTCAAGAGTATGTTTGCCTATGACGGCATCGTGAATTCGTTCCTGCATTTAATTGGCCTGATTGACCAACCAATTCCGTGGCTCTCCGATCCGTTCTGGTCACGCGTGACCATTATTGCCGCCATCACCTGGCGCTGGACCGGCTATAACATGATCTTCTATTTAGCCGCGATGCAAAATATCGACAAGTCGATCTATGAAGCGGCCAAACTGGAGGGGGTCACCCCGCGGCAGGCGTTTTTATATCTCACCATCCCGCTGCTCAAGCCGGTGATCCTGTTCACGTCAGTCGTCTCGACCATCGGTACACTGCAACTATTTGATGAACCAATGAATATTACCGCTGGCGGGCCGGCCAACTCGACCCTCACCCTGTCGATGTATATCTACAACTTGTCTTTCAAGTTTGTGCCCAACTTTGGCTACGCGGCGACGGTCTCTTATGTAATCGTTATCTTTGCCGCGCTGCTGGCCCTGGTCCAATTCAAATTTGCCAAGGACAGATCATGATGACTGCCACTGCCACTGCCCCTGCCGTGCCTTCCCGTCAGCGTCTGCAACGCGCGCTGATGTATGGCTTTATGCTGTTGTCCGCCGCCCTGTCGCTGTTCCCGTTTGCCTGGATGGTGATCAGTAGCACCAACACCACCGCGGATATCAACCAGGGCAAGTTCACCCTTGGTGGCGCCCTGCTGGATAACATCCACAAGCTCGCGACCCTGGTCGATCTGCCGCTGGTGTTCTGGAACACCGCCAAGATTGCGCTGATCGCCACCGCGCTCACCCTGCTGGTCGCCTCGCTGGCCGGTTATGGTTTCGAGGTCTATCGCTCCAAACTTCGCGAGCGGGTCTACCAGTTATTGCTGCTGACCATGATGATCCCGTTTGCCGCGCTGATGATTCCGCTGTTCACCATGATGGCCAAGGCTGATCTGCTCAATACTCATTGGGCGGTGATCCTGCCGGCCATTCCGTCGGTCTATATCATTTTCTACTTCCGTCAATGCACCAAGGCCTTCCCGCACGAGTTGCTGGATGCGGCCCGTGTCGACGGGGTCAGCGAGTGGAAAATCTTCCTGTTCGTCTACTTTCCGGTGATGCGCTCGACCTATGCCGCCGCATTCATCATCACCTTTATGGCCAACTGGAATAACTACCTGTGGCCACTGATCGTGCTGCAGTCTTCGGAGATGAAAACCATCAATCTGGTGCTCTCTTCGCTGGCCTCGGCCTATTTCCCCGATTTCGGTGTGGTCATGGTCGGCACCATTCTCGCCACCCTGCCCACGGTGGTGGTGTTCTTCACCATGCAGAAACAGTTCGTTCAAGGCATGCTCGGCTCGGTCAAGTAAGCCGTCTGCCACTGCCCCCATTAGCCGCCCGGTCACCGGCCGGGCCATGGAGAGATACCCTATGGCCAGTATTGCAATGAGAAATGTGGTCAAGCGTTACGACAAGGCCGAGACCATCCGTAACGTGAACCTGGAGATCGACAATGGCGAGTTCGTGGTATTTGTCGGCCCGTCCGGCTGTGGCAAATCCACCCTGCTGCGCATGATTGCCGGGCTGGAGTCGATCACCGGCGGCGAGTTGATGATCGATGGCCAGCGGATGAACGATACCGCGCCGTCTGAGCGCGGGGTGGCGATGGTCTTCCAGTCCTATGCCCTCTACCCGCACCTGAATGTGGCCGACAACATGGGGTTCGGTCTGAAGATGAACGGCGTCGACAAGCAGGAGATCGCCCGCCGCGTCGGCATTGCCGCCAAGACCCTGCAGATGGAGGCGCTGCTGGATCGCAAGCCCAAGGACATGTCCGGCGGCCAGCGCCAGCGCGTGGCCATCGGCCGCGCGATTGTGCGCAACCCCAAGG